>SFFY01000044.1 GCA_004556745.1 Bacteroidales bacterium
GTTGCTCTTACAGAGCGCGACACTTTAATCAATGCAACATCGTTCCCCCAGGGCGCTGCCCTGGGCTGAGTGCAGCAATTGGGCTTACAGCCCGCCACAATTGTGCAGCCAACGCAGTGAAATCATGCATTTATATGAACGATTGCGTTAAGCCAAATGAGCAAAATCGAGTTTACTCGAATTTTGCCATGGCGAGCAATCGCACTTTTAAGAACAGCATGACGGTCTTGATCCTCGCCTGCTATTTCACCAGCACGCGCTTGCCGTCCACAATATACACGCCTCGGGGCAGGCTGCCGGAGGAAGAGAGGCGGATGCCGGAGAGGGTGTAGACTTCGCGCTGCGAAGACGAGCCTTCGCAGCGGACGGCGGCTATGGAGGTTGATTTCATCGTGCCGTAGATGCTGATGTCGTGCGCCGGCATCGTGGCAGGCACGTCCTGCCAACCCAAGAACAGGTATTTGTCGCTGTTCGCCACCTCAGGCGGCGTGATGGCTGCGCCGTAAGCCACCTCTTGCGTGGCGTAAAGTTCGTCGCCAAGATAATAACAAACCGTGTATTTGTTGACCGTGAAGACGGCGCTTACAGCAACGTCCTCGGCGGGCATCGTTTCGGGCAGATTGTCCCAACCTGTAAAGGTGTAGCCCTCCTTTGAGGGCGGCTCGGGCAGCGTGATGGCATCGCCGTAGGCTACCTCTTGCGAGGTATAAAGTACGCCGTCGAGGTAATAATTAACCTTGTATTTGTTCACCGTAAAGACGGCATTGACCGTAACGTCGGCGGCAGGCATCGTTTCGGGCAGATTGTCCCAGCCCGTGAACGTGTAGCCCTCCTTCGCTGGCGGCGCGGGCGGCGTGATGGTTGCGCCCTCTGCAAGCGACTGCGTGGCGTAAGTTTCGCCGTCTACAAGGAACGTGAGTGTATGCGTGGCGGGTTCAACGGACGGTTCACTGGCAGTAAGCGCGGCCTGGAAACTGGACGCGGGAACTTCGATGCCCGTACGCAGGGAAAGGCGAATGTTGTCGAAAATTACGTTGTAAGTGCCAACCGCCAAAGGAACGTCGGCATTGAGCGTGAGGGAGAAGATTACGCCCGCATTGCCCGTTATGGCCTGGTTGGTGGACGAATAGCCCACAACGCGCAGCGCACCGTCGGGCAGGGCGTTGGCCATGAGCGTGTGACCGAGCGTGCGGTCGCCGGGGCGCAGAGTACCTTCTGCCAATGCCACGCCTTCGGGCAGGAGAAGGTCCATTTGGAAGGCGGTGAGATTTGTGGTGCCGGGATTGAGCAACTCTACATTGAGTTGCCAGTTGCGGCCGGCGCGCGTTTCGGTTATGGTGGCCTGCACCGTGCAGTCGTTTTCGTCGGCAGCCTGGGCGGCGGGCGCGGTGAAGCAGACCGCGGAGAGGATAGACAATATTATATATATATATCGTTTCATGGGGTTGATGTTTTTAGTAAACGAGTTTTTTAGTAAACAAGTAGACGAGTAGACGAGTAAACAAGTAGACGAGACAGCGATGTCTTGTTTCCTTGTTTACTCGCTTTATTTTACCAAAATCTTCTTATTGTTCACAATGTACAGGCCGGAGGGCAGAGCGATGCGTTGCTTGCCGCCCGCAAGGGATACAGAGCGGAAGAGACGGCCGTCGGCTGTGTATACCTTCACGCTGCCCTGCGCGGGTGCATCAAGGTAGAGGGCATCGCCGCCCGTGGCATCAGCGTCCTTCATCGCGTCGATGCCTGTCGTTGCGTCCATATCGAAAGCTGCGGAGCGCGGCAGGAGGCGCAGTTCCTCGCCGGCGGCGTTCACAAGCACGGCATCATCGATGCTGAGCACGCGGCGGTCGGCAGGCACGAAGCCTTCTGCCGTCACGTAGAGGTCGAGCACGTTCTCGCCGGCAGGCAGCACTTCATTGACCGCACCGTAAACGGCCACGCGGTAACGCCCTTCGCCAAGGCAGGCTATGCGATAGGCGCGTCCCTCCCAAGCCTCTGGCAGCGAGAGGTCTTGGAGCGCGATGCCTTCGGGGAGGAGCACGTCGAACTGTGCGGCGGCATAAGCCGTTTCACTATCTATATTGAAGGAGACAGGCACGCGCGTCACGCCGCCTGCTGTCGCCGTGAATGCCTGCGGACGCACCGTAGCGGCCGAACGCGGCAGGAGCTGCTTGCGCTGCGTATTGGCAGGCTGCTGCATGACGAGTGCCACGATATGCACGGCATCGTTCACGGTGATCTCCTTGTTCCCGTCGGCATCGGCCTGGTTGAAATCGAACGTTTCATTTTCCAGTCCGAGGATATTGTTCATCACGCACACCACGTCGGCCACGCTGATAGCACCGTCGAGGTTCACGTCGCCGCGCTCGATGGCCGGCTCCTGCGTGAGGTCGTAAGTCTGAAGGTTGCGGTAAATATAATCGGCATGCTGCTGCAACCACGTTTTGCAGTTGGTAACAAACGTGTCGTACTTGCTGCCGTCGCCCCACTTCGTAGCATTGTGCTGGAAAGACGAATTGGCAAAGGCGTAGTAGTCGTCTACGTATTCCAAAAGTTCTGCGAAGTCGTTTTCAAGATATTTCGTCCAAAGGGCATACGTGGCACGTTTCACCTTATCGCTGTTATAGAATAGATTCGTGAAGAAGGGACGCCCTGTGTCGTAATAAGCCGTAAAGAAATTCTGTTCGGCATTACGCTGACAATAGGATGTGGTGCCTTCATAACCAAAGCCCCAGTCGAAGTCCCATGCCGGACCAAAGACGTACTTGCTGTGGAGCGAGAGGAGGTCTTCCTTATAAAGGAACACGCTCTTGGGGTGCAGGAGCTCGAGGTTTTGCGACAGCATATTCACGAGCATATAGCGGGCAAACATCTCGCAGTCCATATCTTCCTCATACTCAGCCCCGCCGCTGTAAATCTTTTGTGTGAAAGCATTGAAATCGTTTTCGATAAGCTGCTGTTGCGCGTAGTCGGGATAGGTAGAAAGGTCTGGCTCTTTGATGTTTACAGGCAGTTGGAAATAACTATCGCGAAACTTATAGGTTTCGTCGAAATATTGATCCAGTTCGAGGAGGGTGGCATTGGTCTCGTCGTCGAGCGAAACGCTGTTGTTGGCAAAGCCCACGTGCTGCGTGAAGTTGTAGCTGCCGCGATACTCGCCGTTGATGTAGAGTTCCACGGGCACAATGTCATTCGCCCCCGCCGAAGCCACGGCCTTAGCGATGCGCTGCGCCACGGCGTTGGTCATCATCGAGCCTGTAATCTTGTTGGCAAGCAGCACCCAACTCTTGCCGGCAGTCATGCCGAAAGGCTTTTTCTTCGAAGCGAATTTCAGTCGGTAGGGGTTCTTGGCATAGGGGTTGCTCGACCAGCTGGTGTTGCCTCGGCCTTTCACCTGCACGGAGTCGGTAAAGTCGGGCCACACGCCTGCGCCGTCGATAATGATTTGGGCGTTGAGATAATAGTCCTTGCTCGAAATCATCTGCCCGTTCTCAATGTTGAGGTCGATGCGCGGCACGGACGTCGCCCTATCGGTGAGCCAGTCTACGCTGACTGTGACATCGCGTCCGTAGGGGAGCCAGGTGTATTCGTAGACGGCGGGACTGATGAGCGTAGGCTCATCGCCGCTATCGGTCACCGTCACTTTATAGAGGGAGAACGATGCCATGGCAAGATAGTTCTTATAGCTTGCCGATGTCATCACGAAGCGCAGATGCCGATAAGGGTTTCCGAGATTGATTGTCTGCGATGTGAACGACATACCCACGCCTAAGGGCAAGCCATCAGCCTGCGCGAACGTCCGTACATCGTCCCACTTCGTGCCGTCGAAAGAAGCCTGCACAAGGAAGCTCATCGGGTAGCGGGCGGCATCAGAGCGCGTTTCGTAACCGAAGCGTATCTGCTGCACCGCCTCTTCAAGGTCTACTTGCAAATATGGGTTCTGGTCGGTCGGCAGCTTTTCGTATTGACCCGTGCCCCAGGTGGAATGGAAAAAGGTAGAAGGATCATCGTCGAGCAGCATCGCCAGGCCTTCCGTCTCCTCGTAGTTCGACGGGGCGTTGGTGGAGAGCATCTCCACGGTGAGGGGAATGGCCGTCGCCTCCTCTGTGTCGGCGGAGGGTTCGCTCCACACCTCGTCCTGCACCAGCCTGTGGCTCATGATGCGCCAGCCGTCTCGTGCAATCGTGTAAACCACATCGCCGTCGAAGCGCGGGCGCGACACTTTGCTCGTCTGCTCCGCGCCGTCAACATACACCCGTGCGCCCTGCTCACTCAACTGGAAAGAGGGCGTGAGGCGCTTGCCGATGGCACCCACACTGGCCGTGATGTGGTCGCCGTCGATAGCGGCAATCACATCGGTGAACACCTGCGGGTTGTATTTGTTGTTAAACTTGAAAGAGGTGAACGTCGGCAAATCTGCCAGCGAAGGCCCAGCCGTGCGCACGGAGTCCAGTTCGCTCTCGGCGTAATAAACCACCGAGTCATTGTTGAGCGTGATGCAAAGTTGTCCCTCCGAGGAAACGTGCCCTTTGAGTAGGGCAGCGGGGAATACGTCGGCGGTGCCGTTCTTGGAATAGACGAACAGCGAGTCGCCCGTCTGCACTTCCTGCGCCGCGCCGCTGGTCGCGACGGCACAGAAAACCGACAAAAAAGTTGTGCGTAAAATGTTTTTCATGGTCAATAGAAAGAAAAGGGCTTAGAAGTAAGCGCCTAACTCCTGCAAAGTTAGTGCGAGGTGAGAGCAGATAGGTCAAGCTTGCTTGAAAGCTTATGCCGAACCGAAGCCTAACTTCTGCAAAATTACGCCTTTTTTATATGATACCGCAAAAAAACAATCATTTTTCCTGTAAGATAATTGCTGTTTTAGAAATATTCGCTACCTTTGCACGCGATTATTGAAACCAAAGACCTTGGAGAGGTGCTCGAGTGGTTGAAGAGGCACGCCTGGAAAGCGTGTAGCCGGCAAAACCGGCTCGCAGGTTCGAATCCTGTTCTCTCCGCAATTTGAACGTTTTCGTTAAGCCAGATGAGCAAAGGCAAGTTTACTCGAACTTTGCCATGGCGAGGAATTTTCATGCAAGTGAGCGCAATCAAGTTTACTTGAATTGCCGAGCGCAGCCGAAAATGTCAAAGAAAAACGTCTGTTGAAAACGAAAGATATGCAATGAACATTGCATATCTTTCTTTGCTTTAAGGCAAGACACCTTCAAACACTGTTTATATTATTATATGGGTATCCTCAACAAACGGCGGCGCAAACTACTTTGGAAAGCTATCGGACGGATGGACGCAAATACTTTCAGCTGGAAGTATCTGCGCAACAGATGGCGGTGGTTGCGACTCGACAAAACTAAGGGCACGGAAATCCCCCATCCCACAAACTTTATGCTCGAGCTGGGCAACGTGTGCAACCTGCATTGCGTGACGTGCCCCCGGGAATACGAATACGGCAAGACCATGGACGTGGGCTTCATGCCGGCCGACAAGGCAAAGGGCATCATCGACGAAGTGCTGCCATACCTCGACTCTATCGGGCTGACGGGACTGGGCGAAACTTTCATGTACCCGCATCTCCTGGACATAGCGAGGTACATCAAGCAAAGGAAGCGGTCGGTGATTGTCACGGTGTCTACCAACGCGCATTTCAAGGGTTTCTTGGAAAAAATCACGCCCGTGCTGCCTTATATCGACAATATCCAGTTCTCGGTCGACGGCGTGGGAGCGGTCTACGAGACGATACGTCCGGGCACGGATTTCGACTTTATCAAGAACAACATCAAAGAAACTATGAGCAGGGGCAGGCACGTGGAATACATGATAAACTGCGTGGTGAGCGACCGCAACTGCCAGGATATGGCGGGCGTGGTGCGCCTCGCCGCCGAACTCGGCGTGACCTACGTGAACTTCAACGTGATGAGTATCGCCTCGATGCCCGCCCGCGAACGCAGCTTCTATGATTATTTCAAATCCGAAACGTTTGCCGCCGCCCTGCGCGACCTCGAAGCCACCAAACAGCAGTATCCCCAGATTGAGGTGACGGGACCCGAACCGCCCGCACGGCCGAATTTTCAAGACTGTGCATTTCCGTGGTCTTACCCCTACATCACTTGGGACGGCTACTACGTGCCTTGCTGCGGCAAACCGTTCCCCAAACTCCTCCACTTCGGCAACGTGTTCACCGATGGCGGTGTGATGAAGGTGCTCAACAGCAACCGCGCTCAAGCATTCCGCCGCCAGTGGCAGGAGAACAAAGCGCCTGGTTTCTGCCACAACTGCCAGTTCGTAGATTTTTAGAAACATTGTTCGTAACGAGTAGACAAATAAAGTTTTAATAACCGCCGACACAGAAACAGCCTCCCGGATGCGGGAGGCTGTTTCTATATACGTATTTTTTATCCTGAAAAACCCAGCACACCCAGCACTACTCCGCCTATCTATTTATATATAAGTTGGTTGTGAGTGTATAGTTTACCGTTCAAACTATACACTTGTGACGGGTTTGGGATTATATTTGCGAAGTGCCTGCACGAAAATTTCAGGCAGTTTGCACCTTAAAATTTTTATTTCCTCGGCACTATTTTTCTCTTTCAGCAAGATATTTTTTTCCATCACCAAGAAAAAGTTTGTTACAAAGTTTGTAATATGCGTTACAAAGTTTGTAACATGTGTTAGAAACTTTGTAACAAAAACTTTCTGCGTAGAAAGGAAAAAATATCTGCGCATGTAAGGAAAAATATCTCGGAAATAATTTCCATGCCGACATAGCAAATGCCCACGCCTCACGGGAGAAACGAAATGCTCTGACGGCAGAAAATGATGCAACAACAATAAACTATAAAGCAAAGTAAGCAAGTTGATAAGTTTTTTTACGTAACTTTGCAGAAGATAGGCTGCGGCTCGGCAATTCAAATAAATTTGATTGCACTCGCCTTGCACTATCTTTGCAAAAGATAGGCTGCGGCTCAGCAAGAAGGGCGGGCGTTTTGCAAAACGCCCCTACTCCCAGAGCGCAGCCGACATTATGAAAAACATAATCCTATGAAACCTATATTTATCGCCGGGCCCTGCGTCATAGAGAGCATGGACGTTTTGCAGACTGTGGCAAAGGAACTGGCAAAAATCAAGCAAGAGACGGGTGCCACCGTATATTTCAAAGCCTCTTTCGATAAAGCCAACCGCACCTCTATCCATTCTTTCCGAGGTCCGGGACTTGAAAAGGGCATGCAGATGCTCGCCGACATCAAGGCGCAGTTTGGACTGCCTATCCTGACGGACATTCACGAAAGCAGCCAAGCCGCAGCGGCGGGCGAGGTGGCCGACATTCTGCAAATCCCGGCATTTCTGTGTCGACAGACCGACCTGCTCGTGGCAGCCTCGCAAACGGGCTGCATCGTGAACGTGAAGAAGGCACAGTTCCTCTCGGGCGACGACATGCAATATCCCGTTGAGAAATGCCGCGAAGCCGGCGCAAAGGAAGTGTGGCTCACGGAACGCGGCAACATCTACGGCTACAACAATCTTGTGGTGGACTTCCGCAACATCCCCCTCATGAAGCAATACACCGACCGCGTGGTGATGGACTGCACCCACAGCGTGCAGCGTCCCGGCGCAGCGGGCGGCAAGACGGGCGGCAACCGCGAATACATTCCCTCCATGGCACTGGCCGCCAAGGCATTCGGGGCAAACGGCTTCTTCTTCGAGACGCATCCCGACCCCGACCACGCCCTGAGTGACGGACCGAACATGCTGCCGCTCGACCAGTTGGCAGCGCTTATCAAGGAATTGGCACAATAGGGACGATTTTAGTAAACTAGTAAACAAGACAAATTACTCATATAAATTTATATTTTACAAAACATCTCTGTCTCGTATACTCGTTTACTTGTATACTCGTCTACTAATAAACGAACGTTTTGCAACAACATACAATATTATATATATGAGCAAATGGACAGAAATAGCAGCCAAGTGCCTGCGCGACGAGGCAGGGGCGCTGCTTGACCTCATACCTTTTCTCGACGACGACTTCGACCGCACGGTAGAAATTATCCTCAACTGCAAGGGGAAACTCATTGTGACGGGCGTGGGCAAGAGCGGCCACATCGGCGCGAAAATCGCCGCCACGCTGTCGTCCACCGGCACGCCGAGTTTCTTTATCAACCCGCTCGACGTGTTCCACGGCGACCTCGGCGTAATTCAGCGCAAGGACGTGGTGCTTGCCATCTCTAACTCGGGGCAGACTGACGAACTGCTGCGCTTCCTGCCTTATCTGATGGAAAACAAAATCCCCGTCATCGCCATGAGCGGCAACCCCAATTCCCTGCTGGCGCAATATGCCACGGCACACCTCAACGCCTCCGTGCGCTACGAGGCCTGCCCGCTCGGCCTTGCGCCCACGTCGTCCACAACGGCTGCCCTCGCCTTGGGCGATGCCTTGGCATGCGCCCTCATCGAGGCCCGCAATTTCAAGGCCTCCGATTTCGCACAGTTCCACCCCGGCGGCTCGCTCGGCAAACGCCTCCTGACGAAGGCGCGCGACGTGATGCGCACGGAAGATCTGCCCGTAATCCCGCCCACAATGAAACTCGGCGAGGCCGTGATCCACATGAGCAACGGCCGCCTCGGTCTCTGCGTGGCAGAAGAGGGCGGCATCGTGCGCGGCATCATCACCGACGGCGACATACGCCGTGCCATGGAAACCTCGCAAGACAGTTTCTTCAAACTCACCGTTGCCGACATCATGTCGTGCCAGCCCAAAATGGTGTCGCCTGACACGAAAATCACCGAAATCGAAAGCATCTTGCATCAGAACAAAATCCACTCCGTGCTTGTAACGGACAAGGAGCGGCATCTGCTCGGCATTGTCGATTCGTTCAGCACGATGCTGTAAGGAAAGGGACACACATTATATTGTATAACACGTTGGCATAACTTAAACAAAAACAATCAAAACAGCTTGTCCTGTGTGGGCCTATCGGCTCGCCTTATCCGATTAAGCCCAGCCTAAAAGTCTAAGACTTTTATCTTGTGCTTAATCAGTTAAGGCTGCGGTCGGTTCCCGCCCGCCCCACACAGGACAAGCAAAAAACAGGAAAAAGTAAAGCATTTCTCATTTACTATTCACAGCAAAAAGTAATCGTCCACTTTTTCCTGTTTTTTGCTTGCATCGTTTGAAGCGGGCGGGCACCGACCGCAGCCGCAGGAATTAAGGGCGAGTGAAAGCCGAGAGACTTTCTAACTCGGCGTTAAGGCCGGCGGCGTGCCCTCGGGCTTCAAACGATGCGAGCGGTTTTTATTGTTTTTGTCAAATCATTTATGACAAATTAAGCCAACAGGTATTATATGCCATAGGGGCGAATCCACGCCTCTATGGTCTTTATTACAGCATGAAAAGACTGCTTATCTTCATCATATCCACCCTTACTTTTATTCTTGCGGCAAAGGCAGAGACCTGCGTGTTCCTGCCCTCCGACTCCCTGCCCGCAATCGGGAGCGACACGGCCATCGTGCGCTTTCTCGAAAGCCGCTTCGACGTGAAGTTCACGGGCAACAACCGCGTGGTGCTCTTCTCCTCCGGCCGCGAAAAGTTCAAGGACCTCTTCGCCGCCATACGCGCGGCACGCAAGAGCGTTCACCTCGAATATTTCAACTTTCGCAACGACTCTATTTCCAAGGAACTTTTCAAAATCCTCAGCGCAAAGGCAGCCGAGGGCGTCGAGGTGCGGGCTTTGTTCGACGGCTTCGGCAACAGTTCCAACAACCGCCCGCTGCGCAGCAGGCACCTCGACAGCCTGAAAGCCAAGGGCATAGAGATCTACAACTTCGACCCCCTGCGCTTCCCCTACATCAACCACGCCCTGCACCGCGACCACCGCAAGATTGTAGTCATCGACGGTATGGTGGCCTATACCGGCGGCATGAACGTGGCGGACTACTACATCACGGGCCGTCCCGAGTTTGGCAGCTGGCACGACCTCCACGCCCGCGTGGAGGGCGACGCCGTGGGCGAACTGCAAGCCGTGTTCCTCGGATTTTGGAACCGCGTGACGGGGCAGAATATCAGCGGCCCGCAATACTATCCCGGCGAGAAACGCGCCGCCGACTACTTCCCGCAACTCACGCCCGATACCACCGCGACGGCGGGAAGGAAGCAGGTGGGTGTGGTGAACCGCGACCCGCATAGCACGCCCGACATCATTCACGACACCTTCCTTGAAGCCATCAGCACCGCCCGCCACAGCATTCACATCATCAACCCCTACCTCACCCTTTGCCCGCACCTGAAACGGGCGTTGAAGGACGCAGCGGCACGGGGCGTGGACGTGCAAGTGATGGTGTCGGAGAAATCAGATATCCCCATTACGCCGCGCATTGTGGAGTACAACGTGAATAAGTTGATGCGTGCCGGTGTGAAAGTGTATTTCTATCAGGGCGGCTTCCACCACAGCAAAATCATGATGATAGACAGCCTCTACTCTTTCATCGGCTCCGCGAACCTCAACAGCCGCAGCCTCTCGTTCGATTATGAGTGCAACCTCCTCATCGCCGATGCGCCCACCACGCGCCAACTCATCAGCCTCTTCGACCGTGACCGCGACGAGCACAGTTTCCTCCTCACCCCCGAGCGCTGGAAGCAACTGCCCAAATGGAAAAAGTTCAAGAGTTGGCTCTTCCATTTCCTCACCCCCTTTGTAGACGCGCCGAAACGCCGGCAGGGCATTCCGGGCATGATAATAATAGACAGACTTTATGCGTGACCAGAAGTTTTCCATAGTCAAGGCCTTCGCCATCATCTTCGTGGTGATGTCGCACGCCGGTGCGCCGGCATGGCTCAACAACGGGCTTTATATCTTCCACGTGCCGGCATTCTTCATCTGCGCCGGCTATTTCTTCCACACAAAATACCTCAGCGACGAGCGCACCTACGTGCTCCACCGCGTCAAGGGGCTGTACGTGCCGTTTGTGAAATGGAGTCTCCTCTTCCTCGTGCTCCACAACCTGCTCTTCCCGCTGGGACTGTTGAGCGAGACCTACGGCAACGCCTCGGGCGGCGTGCTCCATCCCTACACGTGGCATCAGTTTTGCCAAAATGCTTGGAGCATCGTGAGCAACATGTCGGGCTACGACACCTTCATCGGCGGTGCATTCTGGTTTTTCCGCGCCTTCTTCCTCGCAAGCCTCGCGTTCCTCGTACTGTTCAAAATCATCAGGAAGTTGCGCCCCGAAAGCACCGACCGCGAAGCAGGTTGGGCGATTTTGGGAACCGTCTTCCTGCTACTTCTTTGGAAAACCACGGAGGGTCTGAACGTCACAGGCGTGGCGCAAGGCGGCTATCGCGAACTCACGGGCGTGCTCTTCATGGCTGCCGGCTTCCTGCTCGCCCGCTACGAGGCGGTGAGTCGGCTCACGTGGCGCATCGCCCTGCCGGCAGCGGCGGTACTTGTGCTGGCGGCGGCATACTTCCCCTCGGCCATGAACTATAAAGCCGACGTGTGGGAGTTTCTCTCCCTGCCCGTGCCGGCCGTGTGCGGTTTCCTCGTGCTGTGCTACGTTGCCGCCTTCATCTGCGAAAAAGCCCCGAAGACCCTTGCAAACGGATTGGCATACATCGGCAACCACACATTATATATATTTGTGTTCCACCTCCTGGCATTCAAGGTGGCGGGCGCGGTGAAAGTGGCGTGGTACGGGTTGCCGTGGCAGGCCATGGGCGGGCATCCTTATGTGCTGCAACCCGAGAACAATGCCTTCTTTTTCCTCCTCTACGTCCTTGCCGGCATGGCCATTCCCCTGCTGTGGCTCGAAGGCTGGCGCAAACTAAGCGCCCGTTGCGACTTCTCCATCAAAGCCCTCCTGCCCCTGCTCATGCAACTGGCCGTCCTGCTGTGCAAGTTAGTCGTGCGCGGCGGCAAAGCCATTTGGCGCGGTTGCAAGGCAGCCTATCGCGGTTTTATTGAAAGCGTGAAAGCCGTGCTCGCAGCGTCAAGTTCGAAAGATGAATAACGCTTTCCTATAAGAAAAACGCAGAAATGTTTGCATGAACGAGTAAAAGCATATATCTTTGCAGGGAATAACTGTAACTACGCACAGATTATGACGAAACATATACTCACGATTATATTCTTCACCGCTGCTCTCTGCCTGCCGCTCACTGCACAGGCAACAGAAAGCCCGGAAGCACCTGAGGCAACGGCCATCGAAGACGCACGAGGCGAAATTGCCGTAACGCAGCAGGGCAAGAACATCAAGGTACAAAACGCCTGCGGCAAGACCTTGCAAGTGTACAACGTGACGGGCGCACTCGTTGCCACCTACCGCATCGACAGCGACGACAAAACCATCACCCTCAACGTTGGCCGAGGTTGCTACATCGTGAAAGTGGGCGACGTGACGCGCAAAATCACTATCAACCACTAATCTTCATTCTAAGAATTTGGTACATGGGGGGATAAACGACTAATATGGTTCGTTTATCCCCTTTATATTATATATGAATAAACAAGCCGAACTGCAACGCCGCCTCATGGACCCCGAAACGCGCTACGCCGCCTTCGAGGAAGCCGTGCGTACCTACTCACCCGTGCTTTACAACCAAATCAGGCGCATGGTGACGTGGCACGACGATGCCGACGACGTGCTGCAAAACACGTTTCTCAAAGCGTGGCAGGCATTAGACAACTATCGTGGCGACAGCCAAGTGTCCACTTGGCTCTATCGCATCGCCATCAACGAAAGCCTCACGTTTCTCTCCAAGCAAAAGGACAGCGCATCGCTCTCCGACGAAGAAACGGTGGGGCAAGTGGCTGCACGGCTGGAGAGCGACCCGTATTTCGACGGCGACGAAACGGAGCGACAGTTGCAGGCCGCCCTCGCCACCCTGCCCGACAAGCAGCGCCTCGTGTTCAACCTAAAATATTTCGAGGAAATGAAATACGAGGATATGAGCGCACTGCTCGGCACGAGCGTGGGCGCACTAAAAGCCTCCTATCATTTGGCAGTGAAAAAGATAGAGCAATTTTTCAACGAGATTGATTGAATAGATTAAACTTTCAAGTAAGATGTTAGTCAAATAGATACAAAAGAGAGAAATAAGATGAAAGACTTTAAGCGACATAACCCATTCATAACGCCTGCCGGTTACTTCGACCAATTTGCGGCAAGCATCATGCAGCAGGTGGCGCAGATGCCGGTGGCAGCCGTGCGCCCGGCGCGCTCGATGGTGAGGCGCATACAGATGTGGGTGTCGTATGCAGGCATTGCGGCAGTCGTGGCATTGGTGTTTATCGTTGGGCAGGGCGAAAGCAGCGACCTGACGAGCGGCACGTCCGGCACGGCGAGCGTTTCAATTCTTGACAACGCCCTTGCCGAGGCTACGGAAAAGGACTTGGATGCCGCCTACGATTATCTGACTTCTAACGAATCAACCATATACGACTATGCAACAGAAAATCCATAAAATCCTCTTCCTCTGCCTACTCCTCATAGCGGGCGGCGCAGCATACGCTGACGGCGCGGACAAGTGCGGCTGCCGAATGCAGCGCGAAGAACCGGGCACTCCTCCGCCCCATCACGGTGGCAAAGGCTGCAAGTTCGATTTCGAGCAATTCCGCAAAGACCTCACCAAGCACATTTCCGCCCGAGCTGGTTTCACCGCCAAAGAAACGCAGGCTTTCTTCCCCCTCTTCTTCGAGATGAAAGCCAAGCAGCGCAGTTATATGCGCAAAACGGTACGCGCCTACCGCCGCGTAGAGAAAGAAAATCTGAGCGAAAAGGAATGTCAAAAGATTTTGCGCGAGGTGAGAAATCTTGAAAGCAAGAAGGACGAAATGGAACACACCTATATGCAACGCCTCGAAAAGGCTGTCGGCGCGAAGAAACTGATGAAAGCCCTCAATGCCGACCACGAGTTCGGCCGCAAGATGTTCCACAATATGGCTGGGCGCAGTAGGGGCGTTTCGCAAAACGCCCGCCCTTAGACACACATCCACCAAGATGCAAAAACGGGTGCAGTCCGCGCGGACTGCACCCGTTTTAGTTGTTTTTGCCCGCGGGATTTTTTTGCCCACGAATCTCACGAATAACTGCGCATGAATTAGTGAAAATTCGTGCGACCGTACAGGTCGCCATTTAATTCATTGAAAATGTTTCGTGTAGATTCGTGAGATTCGTGGGCAAAAAAAATACGTGGGGTAATTCGTCATCAGGTTAGTTTATTTCAACTCTTCGTGGCTAATGCCCAGAGCCGACATCAGCGAGTAGCCGAGGATTTCAGAATAAAAGCCGCGCCCCGTCTGCGGCTGCATGGCAAAGAGCGTCACCTCCTTGCCGCGCTCCGCCTTAGCGCAAAGCGAGCGCACGCGGTCGCCATACTCCTCCATATTGCCCACAACCATCAATCGCTCAACGCCCTTTGCCTCAAACAGCGCAGAGAGCGATTCGCAAAACAGGTCGGCGGCAGAGACAATCGGCTCAACGGGGCAGCACGACATCTGAAACTCGCCCAAAGCATCCTTAAACGCCTGCCCGTCCAACTCGGCAAACGAGGCAGGGCGGACGTTATCGAACGCGGTCTTCTCCTTGCCATGGAGAAAGGCAACCTGAATCTGGTTGTCTCCGGCTTTCAGCCCGCCGTCCAAAGCGATGCAATCGAGCCAATGGCAAAGGTCGGCAGGCGGAATGCGCCGCCCGATCATACGCTCAAAATTAACGATTAGGTCAAATGCCACGGCATCCAGATAGTCGGCATCAACCAGTATGACATTTGGTTGCCACGCGGTGGTTTGCCCTTCGGCTTGTGCAGGATTATTCATAGTTTTTCAATCATCAAGGTCAAAATCAAAATCGTCGCTGAACATCGGCACTTCCTCTGCGAAATCGTCGAGGGCGCGGCGTTCCTTCTTGGTAGGCCGCCCCGTGCCGCGTGCCCGGTCAATAAACCCGCTGATGCGGCTCATCTCAAGGAGTTCGTACTGCTCGGGGGCGGTGATATTTTCCAAAACCTCGGGCAGCAGTTTCGCGCCCACGCGCTTCTCGATGGGCTGGATCACTCGGAAGGTGTACGTGACGGGCGGCTTGCGCACACCGATGCGGTCGCCGGCTTTCACCGTGTGCGACGGTTTGGCAGTGCGGTCGTTAATGGTCACGCGGTTGTTCTTACAGGCATCGGCGGCAATGGTACGCGTCTTGTAGATGCGTGCCGCCCAAAGCCATTTGTCCACCCGTGCTTCAGTAGGAGTTGCCATTACTTATTATTAAATTGGTTCATAGCCACTTGAATACCCGAGAGGCAAAACGTCTTGATTGCCTCGCCGGCAGTGTTCAGTCTTTCCTCCATGTGCGCCTCGTCCTCTTCGCCGAACTCGCCGAGCACAAAGTCCACCTGGCCGCCGCGCGGGAAGTCGTTGCCGATGCCGAAGCGCAGACGGGCGTACTGCTGTGTGCCGAGCACGGAAGAGATGTGCCGCAGGCCGTTGTGCCCCGCCTCGCTGCCCGAGGGCTTCAGGCGCAGTTTGCCGAACGGCAGAGCGAGGTCGTCGCACACCACCAGTACGCGCTCGATGGGGACTTTCTTCTCGTTCATCCAATAGCGCACGGCGTTGCCCGACAGGTTCATATACGTAGACGGTTTCAAGAGGATAAGCGTTTGGTTCTTCACTTTCAAAGTCGAGACGAAACCATAGCGCTTGTCCTCAAAAACAATATTGGACGCCCCGGCGAGAGCGTCCAATACACGGAATCCGATATTGTGACGGGTGCGGGCATATTCGTCGCCGATATTGCCCAGCCCCACAATCAGGAAATTCATTTTTCTTTTTCGGAAAAGTTTTAAGATTAAGCCTTAGCAGCAGCAGCGGCAGCACCCATGGCAGCACGGGTCATCTTGACAGTGCAAACGATCACTTCCTTCGGCGTAACGAGTTCGAGGCCTTCGAAAGAGAGCGAACCGGCCTTGATGCTCTTGCCGAGAGCGAGCGACGTAACGTCGATTTCGAGCTTCTCGGGGATCTGGCTGTAAAGAGCCTTCACGTTGAGCTTGCGCACCATCATCATCAGGCGACCGCCGGCGCGTACACCTTCGGCAAGACCCTTAGCGAATACGGGCACACCCATAACGATGGGCTTGGTCTCCGTTACTTCGTAGAAGTCAACGTGGAGCACATTGTCCTTAACGGCGTGCACCTGCACTTCTCTCATCACGGCCTTGTGAGCTTCGCCGTCGATGGTGAGGTCTACGAGATAGATGTTGGGAGTAAAATAAAGCTTGTTGATTTCGCGTTCGCTGGCATAGAAATGCAGGGCAACGGGGTTGCCGTTTTCATCGCGCTTTTCTCCGTAGAGTACGCAGGGTACATTACCGCTTTTGCGGAGTTCCTTAGAGGCTTTCTTGCCGAGGTCGGCACGGCTGATGCCATTGATAGAAATGTGCTTCATGATTTTGAATGAAATTTGTTTGTGTTACTCTAAATTAAGTTTTAATCGCTTAATTCGCCATCACACGAAAGAGCGGCTCACAAAAGGGCACGCTGTCCCGGTTCGGACAAATCGGCAGCAAATTTACGTCTTTTTCCTCATTCCGCAAAGCCTTTTTCCTAATTCTCTGCTAAGATAATGGCGAATTGGGCATTTATTGAAGGCTTTTCCCGTCTGCCCCGCCCTAACGCTACCTCCATCTCGGCCAAAACAGGAACGTACAGAAAGCCCGTACACCTTCCAAGAAATCTTTCAAGCACATACCATTTACCCTATCTGACAATAAAATAAAGCTGCAGTTTATTAATCATGCCGAATAAAATGCCCGTCTTTGCATCGTTTGTTAATCATGACAAACAAAAACGGAAATCTGCCCTCATTTGTTAGTCGTAATTTATAGGCGATTTTCATCAGATAGGACCATATTCTCCACACTCTTACATCTTCAATACTCCCTTAACACCACCTCGAAAGCCTCCGCGTAGTTCACGCCCCATTGTCCGCCTCTCACAGCGGCCAATCCTGTGATATATTCTGCTGAACGGGGGTGCGGATAAGGGCGCATTACACCTCGATACATAGACAACGCCTTGACCTTTGCCTCAACCCCTTCCATGCTGACCTCAACATAGCAGTTAGGTTCAAAGCATTTCATAGCATTGTTAATTTTCCATTCCGTACACGAAGGCACTTCCATATACCAAAATTCCTTCACACGTTTCACCTCAGGACGGCGCTGAAACAAACGAATGGCTTCTTGGCAAGCCATAGAGGTCTGCAAATGGTCGTTGTTAGTGTCGGCAGGATGATGAGTAATAATAATGTCCGGTTCGCTCTCCTTTATAGCAGACTCAATGAATTGCACCAACTTCAAATGCGGCACAGTATTCATTTCTATATTAGGGAACGTACCCTCATATTTTTTCTTCACACCGAGGAAAGACACCGCAGCATCAGTATCCCCTTCAAGTTCTTCATCCGAAGGGCGAAAAGCCCGTGCCTTAGCCTCCGTGCACATGATGCACACTTCCACCCCGTCTCCACCACGCGACCATTTCCACATTGATGCGCCAGCCCCGAGCACCTCGTCATCGGGATGGGCAACTACCAGTAAATATTTCATAGAGTGTTTATATTTTTCAAAATAACCTTACAAATTATTTGCATATCCCACCAACCTATCATGCATCCATTGCGGATACTTACCGCAGGCAGTATAAAGGATGGCTATCACCGTCCACGCAATCAGTTTCAAGTCCCCGAAGAACGAGGCGTGCTTCACATAATACACATCCAATTTCAAGCGGATCGGCAGCACCTTTTCGTTGTATTCCGCCTCATCAGGGAACTGGTCGCCATAGATATAGTCCCAAAGGCTCGATTGAGAAGTCAGACCGCAAGGCACAGTGGCGGCTATGGCGTTCTCGCCGCCACGGGTAATCTCCACCTGATCCACGGCAGCAGGACGAGGACCGACAATCGACATAGTCCCATTCAAAATATTTATCAGTTGAGGCAATTCGTCAATTTTCAGTCTTCGCATAATCTTGCCCCACCAGAAAATTCTGTCCTGGTCAGGGCGCAGCGAAGCCTCACTCGCCCCGCGTGCCACGCGCATCGACCTAAACTTCCACATCTTAAATGTCTTGTTGTCCTTACCTACGCGGTTGGCGAAATAGAACAAAGGTCCCCAGTCACTTAGCAGCGTAGCGATAATGGAGAAAATCCATACAGGACTTGTGCCTACAATACCGATGAAGGCACACACGATATCAAAAAATCTTTTTGAAAAACGATACACCATAAAACAATAATGTTAGAAAGGGAATCATCCTAAACACAATTCCCTTACAAGAAATCACAACTTAGGGTTTCTGTCGAAAGCAAACCCAATAACAGTTCTTACCAAAGAGCTTATCGGACCATGAGGAGCATAATACTTGTATTTCCAGCCATTCCTGAAATAATTGGCAACAAGCTGAAAGCGCGTATTCCAGCCATTGTTCATTCCTATCTCACCGCCACCTTGCAATATGCACCACCAAAGCCGCTCCTCTATGGCCGTAAGACCCGACATTTGAGACGAACCTGACAGAATATTATCAGCAATTTTATTTATAGTTACAGAGAACTGCCAGAACCCACAG
>SFFY01000011.1 GCA_004556745.1 Bacteroidales bacterium
CATAAAAGAGGGAGAAGTCATGTTTGCCGTGGCTTCTCCCTCTTCTTTTTTTTAGTGTCCTTATAACATAGTCCGCACCATTCTATTAGACCCGAGCGCATTTCTCGGAGAAATTTTTTCCTTCCTATATGATATTTTTACCAATCCTATATGAGAAATTTCATTTTCTCCTTGAAATTTTTTGTTACAAACTTTGTAACATGTATTACAAACTTTGTAACATGTGTTAGCAAGTTTGTAACAAGCGTTACAAAGTTTGTAACAAAAAATATCCTATATGAAAATGAAAAATTTTTGCGCAGAGAGGGAAAAATATAAAGCAGAAAAGAAAAATTGTCATATATGACAGGATTTATTTCCATACGTGCTACGCGCGCCTGTCTTACGTGAAAGAATTTGCGCTCATAGCAGATCTTTGCGTCAAGATGCGCAGATACTTGCAGCGAAATACCGATTAAAGGTCATTATTCAATAAGGTAAAACCGAATTATCTTAGCATATAAAGCCCGAACACGCATTTTTTCGTAACTTTGCGGTAAATTCCACAATAATATATTATACCCTATGAGATTTTTTGCCCATAGACTGTTGCTTTTGACGCTCGCCCTCGCAGTGTGCATGGGTGCCGAAGCAAAAAAGAAAAAGCAGGAGCCGATGTATCTTTTTGGTTACGGCGTCGCTCTGCTTGACTCTACCACTTACCTCTCGGCTGTTGTGCGCCTTGACAGTGCAACGATTGACCCAAAAACGAAAATCCTGAACTCTATCGTTCGCTATTCCAATCAGTTGCGAACCTACCTCGAAGCCTTATACGAGTCGCACGTCACGTGTACGGTGTTCTACGACAAGAGCAAGGCAAAACTGGAAAAGAAATACCTCAAAATGCGCCGCCGCGTCAATGATGACAAGTCGTTGAAACTAAAAGAAATTCCGGCGGACGAATTTAAGTTTGTCTGGGTGCCCAATGAGGTGGAAGTGAAAGGCGAGGTGGTCGGCGAAATCGCAAAAGACCATTCAAAGAAAAAGAAGAAAAAGGCACCTGCACTCGTCAGCGAATCGAAAGAAAAGCAGAAATCGTCTAAAAAAGGTAAACGTGGAACACGCTAATACTTTGAATTTTAGAGTTGCCGGGTTAAAGTTTTCCGTAAGTTCTGATGCCACGTTGCCGGAACTGCAAAACCTGTTGCCGTCCTATCGGACTTTTTACGAAAAAGAGGCGACAGACGATGCGCCCTTGTTTGAACTGTCGGCACACATAGCAGGCAAAGACGAACAGCCCGCCGACCCTGAAGGCCAACTTCTGCATACATTCGACGAACCTGATATCATTCAGGAATTTTACGCCGAACCGCAGGGCGGGCACAGCATTCGCATCTACACCCACCCGCGCTCGCTGGCGGCAATCCTGCACGCCTCGGCCGACTGGCGGCAGGCACACGCCGAAATCTTCGGAGACAAGGACACGCAAAGTTATGCCCTCGGCAATGTCATCATGATGCTCTACGCCCTCACGGCACTCGATACCAACGCTTTGCTGATCCACGCTTCCGTGATAGAGCATGGCGGAAAGGGCTACATATTCCAAGGCAAGAGCGGTACGGGCAAGAGCACGCACTCGCGCCTTTGGCTGAAATATATCCCCGACACGGCCCTGCTCAACGACGACAACCCTGTGGTGCGCCTCATGCCCGACGGCACGGTGCGCGTGTTCGGCACGCCGTGGAGCGGCAAGACACCCTGCTACATCAACCGCAGCGTGCCCGTAGGTGCATTTGTGCGCCTGTTTCAAGCACCTGCAAACAAAATTGTGCAGATGCAGCCGCCTTTAAGCGGGGCATCGATTGTGGGTTCTTCTTCGGGTATGCGCTGGGATACAGATTTTTATACCCGCATGTTGCAACTTTCGTTTAGTATCGCCAAGCAGACAGGCATCTTCACCCTGCATTGTCTGCCCGATGAAGAGGCTGCGCGGATTTGCCACGCAGCAGTGACAAAACAATAGCGACATTATGCCGAGCAAAACCCTCCCCAATCACATTTTCGTAGGCGAAATTAAGCGTGCGCTTGACGAGGGACGTACCGCTACGTTCCGCGTCAAGGGTTACAGCATGCGTCCGTACCTTGAGCACCTGCGCGACAAGGTGGTGCTTGCGCCCGCCAGCCCAGATGCCTTGAAACCCGGCGACGTGATACTGGCAGAGGTGGCGGAGCGCGTTTACGTGCTGCATCGCCTCGTGCGCCGCGAGGGCGACCGCCTCACGCTCAAGGGCGACGGCAACGCCTTCGGCACGGAGCACTGCCGCGTGCAGGACGTGGTGGGCATCGTAACGGGCTTCATGCGCAAGGGACGTGAGGATGTGGAGCCGCTCACAACTGTCAAGTGGCGCGTCTACTCCTATCTCTGGATGCATCTCGACCCCGTGCGCCGCTATCTGCTGGCGCTGCACCGCCGCGTATGGCTCAAACTCTTTCCCGTAAGGCATTGCCAGTAGGGGCGTTTTGCAAAACGCCCGAAAAATGTCAGTAGGGCGTATTGCATACGCTCGAAAATGATTGCCTTTTTGATTTATGCCATGCAACGCACACGGCGGGCGTTTTGCAAAACGCCCCTACTTTGTAAAACCAATTAGAAACCTATAAATATGAACATCAAAAAAGGATTTGAACTGCGCGACGTTTGCGGCGAAAAGGTGATTATTGCCTCCGGGCTTGAAAACCTTGATTTCACCAAACTCATCAGCGTAAACGAAACGGGCGCAGATATATGGAACCTGCTGCTCGAAGGCGCAACGACCGAAGAAGAACTGATTGCCAAATTCCTCGAAATGTACGAGGGCGACGAGGCACAGATGCGCAGCGAAGTGGCTGCCTTCCTCAAAGAACTGGCTGAAATCGGCGTTTTGGAATAATATTATAAATGCGTTGGTTGAATGAGTAATTAGACATTTATGCGTTTAATATGACGACAACATAGACAACCAAAGACAACTCCGAGCATGACATTCATGCGTTTAATATGACGACAACATAGACAACGGGGCGTATTTCATACGCCTGCCGCGCAGAAAGACAACTGAAAGTTGTCAAAATGTTGTCCCAGTTGTCGTCATAATGAAAAAAGCAACGCAGACAATAAATGTTGTCAAAAGTTGTCTCTGTTGTCGTATAAACAAAAAGACAGCACAGACAATTCAATCAAAGGATATTATAAACTTAATTATATGAAAGAGTTAGAACTCAAATACGGCTGCAATCCCAATCAGAAACCGGCGCGTATTTTTATTGAGAACGGCGAACTGCCCATCGAAGTGCTCGGCGGTCGCCCGGGTTACATCAACTTCCTTGATGCCCTCAACGGCTGGCAACTCGTGAGCGAACTCAAAGCCGCCACCGGCCTGCCCGCCGCCACCTCGTTCAAGCACGTGTCGCCCGCCGGCGCGGCTGTTGGGTTGCCCATGAGCGAAACGCTGCGCAAAATCTACTTCGTGGACGACCTCACCGAACCGCTCACGCCCATTGCCACGGCTTACGCCCGCGCTCGCGGCGCAGACCGCATGTCGTCGTACGGCGATTTCATCGCCCTTTCCGATACCTGCGACCTCGCTACGGCACTGCTCATCAAGCGCGAAGTGAGCGACGGCGTGATTGCCCCTGGCTTTACCGACGAAGCCCTCGAAGTGCTCCGCGCCAAGCGCAAGGGTACGTATTGTATCCTTAAAATCGACCCCGCTTACCGACCGGAGCCTTTGGAGCGAAAGCAGGTGTTCGGCATTACCTTCGAGCAGGGACGCAACAACATCGACCTTACCTCAGATGCCCTCTTTGAAAACATACCCACCAAAAACAAGACCTTTACGCCCGAGGCTATTCGCGACCTGCGCATCGCGCTCATCACGCTGAAATATACGCAGAGCAACTCCGTGTGCTACGCCAAGGACGGACAGGCCATCGGCATCGGCGCCGGACAGCAGAGCCGCATTCACTGCACGCGCCTCGCCGGCAACAAGGCAGATATCTGGTGGCTGCGCCAGCACCCGAAGGTGATGAACCTGCCTTGGGTGGAGAAGATACGCCGCGCCGACCGCGACAACACCATTGACATCTATATTTCCGACGACTACGAAGACGTTTTGGCAGAAGGCGCCTGGCAGCAGTTCTTCACCGAACGCCCCGAACCGCTTTCGCGCGAGGAAAAGAAAGAATGGATTGCCAAGAACACGGGCGTAGCGCTCGGCTCTGACGCTTTCTTCCCCTTCGGCGACAACATTGAGCGGGCGCATAAGAGCGGCGTGGCATACGTAGCACAGGCCGGCGGCAGCGTGCGCGACGACCATGTTATCGAAACCTGCAATAAGTATGGCATCGCCATGGCATTCACTGGCGTGCGCCTTTTCCACCATTAATATATATAATTATGAGAAAAGCAGGCGACGAAGAAATAACGCAGGCCATTATGGGCGGCATCGCCTTTCGCGGCGCGAAACTCCGTGAACCCGCTGACAAGGAAGGCAAGGTGAAGACCAAGGCCAAGAAGAAAAAGTATATCACCGGCGCGCACGGTTCGGGGTCGGCGAAGATGAAAGCCGAAATACGCCGCCGCCGTGCCAATAGGCATAAGAAATAATCGGGTATCTCGTTTACTTGTCTACTCGTTTACTCGTCTTCTAAAAACACATGATTAAATTGTTCCTCATAGTGCTCGGCATCGTTGCCGTCTGCGTGGCATTGCTTTCGGTGCGCCTGTTTGTGGGGCGCGAGTTCGTGCATTCCCATGTGGAGGGCAACAAGGAGTTGCACCGGCGCGGCATAAAATGCGCCCGCGCCATGGACGCCGAGATGCGGAGCAAGGGAAATAAAAAAATCAACAATTAACCCAATAGAACAAAATGAAAAAGTTTATGCGTATGGCCACAGGCTTGTGCCTCGTCGCAACAATGGCCATGGTATCTTGCAAGAAAGGCGATAACCCCGCCGACAAGGTGAAAGGCGGTTCGGGTCTGCCTAAGGCAGAGGCTGCCGCAAAGGGCGGCGAAATTGCTTTCGTTGAGGTGGACAGCCTTGCAACGGCATACCAGTTCTGCATCGACGGACAGAAAGAACTCGAAGCCAAACACACCAACTTCCGCCAGCAACTGGCAGCAAAGGAGCGTGCCTTGCAGAGTGCCGCCGAGCAATTCCAGAAGAAATATCAGTCGGGCGGTTTCACCAATGAGGCAGATTTCAACAAGGCTCAAAATGCCCTGCAAAATCAGCAACTGCAACTACAAAAGTTCCAGGAACAACTTGAAACGCAGATGGCAGAGGCCACCAATGCTTATCAGGAAACCCTGCGCGACAGCCTCAACAATTTCTTGAAAGAGTATAACAAAGACCGCCGCTACAAGATGATTCTCTCGAAGAGCGGCGACAATATGCTCTACGCCGACAAGAGCCTCGACATTACTAAGGAGGTGATTAACGGCCTGAACAAGCGTTACAAGAAAAAGTAAAAGACAGGCGTTTGCCTTCTGGTCAACAACTTTTTAGCCACGAAACTATGACACTATTATGTGCCGCAGTTTCGTGGCTATTTGTTTAAGGGGACGTTTGCTTGCACGAAATTTCCAGGCACTTCACGCATAAATCCACGATTGCGCCTTGCACAAATGTCCTGTAAATGGTTGGGGGCAGGCTGTACAATGAATTGTTGCATTTATATGATCATTCCCTCTATTTAATTTGACACGTGCTTATCTTTTTCCTTTCTTCTTCCCATACAGCCTATCGAGCAAGTCCTCCCGGCCTAGACGGCGCAGGGCGGCGGTGATTTTGCCGCGCTCTTCGGGTTTGTACCAAAAGAAGAACATGCGCTGGCGCAACTTTTCGGCGGGCGTTTTTGCAGAGAAAATGGGGTCGAGGGTGTAAGGGTGGTAGCCGCTGTACCAGGCCTCCGTGCTGACGGTCATAGGCGTGGGCGTAAAGTCCTGCACCTGCTCTAACTGGAAGTCCATGTCCTTAGTCAGCGCCGCCAGTTCCGCCATATCTTCTTCGAGGCAGCCGGGGTGGGAAGATATGAAGTAGGGAATTATTTGCTGGCGCAGGCCCGCCTCGCGGTTGATGCGGTCGAAGATGCGCTTGAAGTCGCCGAAGAGTTTGAAAGGAGGCTTGCGCATAAGGTACAGCACGCGGTCGGAGGTATGCTCGGGCGCCACTTTCAACCGGCCGCTCACGTGGCGTGTTATCAGTTCTCGCGTATATTCTTCGGCCGCGCGGTCAATTGCCTCGTCGCCGCTGCGATGCAGCAGTAGGTCGTAGCGCACGCCGCTGCCGATGAAACTCTTTTTGATGCCCGGCAGCGCGTCCACGGCGCGGTAGAGCGCGGTGAGCGGGCGGTGGTCAGTGTTGAGGTTGGGGCAAATCTTGGGGTGAATGCACGAGGGACGCTTGCACCGCTCGCAGAGTGTGCGGTCGCGCCCGCTCATGCCGTACATATTTGCCGACGGGCCGCCGAGGTCGCTTAGGTAGCCCTTGAAATCGGGCATCTCCGTAATTTCCTTTACCTCGCGAAGCACGCTTTCGCGGGAGCGGCTCATAATGAATTTGCCCTGATGCGCCGAGATGGTGCAGAAGGCGCAGCCGCCGAAGCAGCCGCGATGCAGGCACACGGAAAACTTTATCATCTCGTAGGCAGGGATACGCTTGCCCTTATATTTGGGGTGGGGCAGGCGGGTGTAGGGCAAGTCGAAAGAGCGGTCGATTTGCTCCGTCGTCATCGGGGGAAACGGCGGGGCGACAACTAAGAACTTGTTGCCTACCTGCTGAATGATGCGCTGTGGGTGGAGTTTGTTGCTCTCTTCTTCGATGTGGCGGAAGTTGGCTGCGTAGGCGCGGCGGTCTTTCAGGCAGGTCTCGTGTGGTGCGAGCTGTATGTCGTTTTCCGAAATGCCGCCGGGGATGTCTTCTTTATCGCACAGCGTCACGGTTTGCGGCACGGGCTTGCGCCGCAGCAGCGTTTGGAAGTCTGCCGCGCTGCAAAAGGCATCGGGGCGGCCGTGCAGCACGCGGTCTTCAATTTCCCGGCAAAGCCTTTGCACGGGCAGTTCACCCATACCATATATAATAAGGTCTGCCCCGCTGTCGCAAAGAATGCTGGGGCGCAGGCGCTCCTGCCAATAGTCGTAGTGGGTCACGCGGCGCAGCGAGGCCTCGATGCCGCCGAGCACTACGGGCACGTCGGGAAAGAGTTGCTTTAAGATTTTGGTGTAGACGATTGTGGGGTATTCCGGGCGCATATCGTGCCTGCCGTCGGGGCTGTAAGCGTCTTCGGAGCGCAGGCGGCGGTTGGCGGTGTACTTATTGACCATCGAGTCCATCACGCCCGGCGAGATGCAGAAAAAGAGGCGCGGCCGCCCGAGTTTCTTAAAGTCGCGGAAGTCGCCGTGCCAGTCGGGCTGGGGCACGATGCACACGCGCAGCCCTTCGGCTTCGATGATGCGCCCAATGACAGCCGTGCCAAACGAAGGGTGGTCTACGTAAGCATCGCCTGAGAAGATGATGACATCGGCGCAGTCCCAGCCGCGCAAGTCCATCTCCTTGCGCGTGGTAGGCAGCCAGTCCGTAAGTTGCAGTTTCTTCATTCCGTGGGTTCGGCAGCCTTATTTTGTTTCCAATCGAGATAGAGCAAGATAAGATTTTTCAAGCCAAAGGCTTTCATGCTATCGTGGTAAATCACGTCGATGCAAAGGTCGAGCAAGTCTTTCGAGTTTTCCGTTTGGTGGGCGATGAGCGAGCGAATGTTCAGGCGCAGTTTGTCCAAGACGGCTTCCGTCACGTAGCCCGTGGAATCCACGAGGTCGCGAAAGAGCAGGTACTTCTCGATGGTTTGGAGGTTTTCCTCAGAAATCTCGATTGTTCTCGTGCCTTTTTCGTTGAGTTGAATGGTATACATAATGGTAAGGGGTATGGAGTAGATTGTTTTTATTTTGTTGAGAAAGTAGGGGCGTTTTGCAAAACGCCCTATTCCAGTAAAAAGCGGAGGATAGCACGCATGGCCAAACGGCGGCGTTCGGCATCCTTGATGCATTCAAAGGGAAAGCCCATAACGACGGCGGCGTTGCGGTCTGTGCGGAAAGCAGTGCCAGCACTGCGGCCGTCGGCATAGGAAAAGGCGGAGAAAGCACCTTCGCCGTGCGGCATAAGCACGTCCGGGCGTTGCGCCGCATAGTGCGCCGCGTTCGGAACGCGATAGATATCAAATTCCATATTCAGTCCGCGCACCGTTTCGAGCGAATCGGCGGCGGTGCGGCCTTGCGGCGCGTAATGCAGGACGTTTTGGGCAAAATCTCTTTCGGCTGGCGTAGCGAGGTCTGTGCCGAGGAACGCGCCGCTCGCCAGCATGCGCCCGCCGGCTGCCATGTAGTCGGAAAAGGCCTTGACGAGGCGGGGCGTGAAGAGTTTGAAGCGGCGGAAGTCCTGCGGCGCAAGGCGTTGCAGGCCTCCGATAAAGTCGATGGCGCGATAGTCTTTCAAATTGATGCCGCCGTCCTCAACCGCCGCGCGGCTGCACGAGCAGAACGATGTGCCTTCCAAGGCGAGCAT
This sequence comes from Bacteroidales bacterium, assembly GCA_004556745.1. Classification (GTDB taxonomy): domain Bacteria; phylum Bacteroidota; class Bacteroidia; order Bacteroidales; family Bacteroidaceae; genus Alloprevotella. Next base: position 8,578 of record SFFY01000011.1, read on the forward strand.
CACCGCGCCGTGCTCGAAAGCAAAGTCAAACGTATTGCCGGCAATCGTTTCTCCTTCCAGTTCGCCCGTGGAATAGCCTGCCGCATCAGCACCCTCGGAGGCAGTAGATAATGGCGCGAAGTTAGTTTGACGGCCGCAGTAGGGAGCGGCAGCGATGTACGGCACGCCGATTTCTTCTTCCAAGACAAAGCCAATGCTATCGGTTGTCTCTATTCGTGCAGGGCCGCTCAGACGGTCGAAGCCGTTAACAATCAGCACGCGCGACTTTTCGCTCGGCGCTTTATACGCGCACAGCGTTTCGGATGGGAAACTAATGCCTCCGGCATTGGCGGCAGCAACGCGGAAACTATAAACCACGCCCTCGCGGATAGGCAACTGCACGTGCGGGCGATTGGTGGCGCGGACAATTTGCCCGTTGTCGAAATCGCCATGCCCGAGCCGCGTATATATAATATATGTATCAGGCTTCGCCGTTTCCTCCAAAGAATCCACGGTTGCGTTCCAAGAAAGCGTCACGCTCTGTCCGTCTGCGTCGAGCAAGGCAGAAAAGCCGTGCGGCGGCAAGGGCTGGACGACGGGGGCGGGCGCACCGTCGTGCATGAATGCCGTGAAACGCAAAAGGGTTTTATAGACCGAACGCGCCAGCTGGAACTTAAACAGCGGATCGTGCGCGTATTTCATATCCGTGAAGTTCTGATGCGAAAGCATTTCGAGGATAGCCGACGGAACGCCGGGCATACGCGTCTCGGCATAGTTGCGGTCCCAAAGTTCGCGGCGCGTCCATGTGCCTTTGACGAAAGGCGCTAAATCGCGCACCATACAGGAAAGCAAGGCGTCTGCCAAATCGTAGGAAGCATATCGGGACACGCCGGATTTATATACGCTATCCACGGTCGCATGCTTGGCAGTGCAGATGCCCAAAGAGCCGTAAACGTTGCCGTCGCGCCTGATGCCGGCATCGGTGTGCAGAGCCAGTGAAAGCTCAAAAGGCACACCCCGTCCGAGGGTATCGGGGAGGAACGTGCTGCCGCCCGTGAGCGTGTTGAGGTAGTGCGAGCGCGTGCGCAGGTCGTCGCGGTAGTCGCTCGCGCCCTGCTCTGTGTTGAAAAGCGTATCGGCAAGTCCTGCCCACTGAGTGTAATAGCGTGCCGCCTCAAAGGCACGCGCCACGCCGCTTGTGCCAAGTCCCTCGCGGTCAGCCTGGCCCATGCCGCCGCCAAAGCGCACCGCATCGGCAGTCACCGTGCCCTTGTGCTCGCTGTAAGAGGAGAGGATTACGCAATTGTTCTGATTAAGGCCTTCGTCAAACTCGAACGTGCCGAGATACACCCACGTGCCGCCGCCCATGCGCTGATTGACGCGAAACTGCGTGCTGCCGCCTTTGTGGAAAACCGTATAGAGCGCGTCGGGAATGCTATTGGCAAGACTCAGATAACTGACATAAACGGCATAGCGTCCCGCCTTTCCGAAACGGGGTATCCACATAGCGGTCGCCTCGTTGCTCAGATGGTTTGCTGCCTCGGCATAGCGCACCGTGCCACCGCCAAACAGGCGTGTGCTGTCTGTGAGCAGGCCGCCGCTGAAACCAAAGCCAACGCTGTCGGGAAAGGAGTGCCACGCCGACGCGCCGTCGTTGGTCTCGGCATAAACGCCCCGGCGGTTGCCGCCGTCGTTGTCCACGATGACCTCCGCGCTTTGGAAATCGCGCTCCACAGGGCAGCCGATAACGGCTCCCGCATTCTCGAGCATCGGAAATAGATAGGGAATAACAATAGAACGGCTCAGCAAATCCTCGCGTGTGCAGTAAAGGCGCGGCCGCTGCCAACGCCATTCTCCGTCTCTGAAGTAACGCCCGTGACTGGGCCAAATGAAAAGATGCCGCCCTTGCAGTCCCGCCGTAATCTTATAGGGAAGCGAAATGTTTTCTACCCAAGGATTATCCTTGAAGTCTTTATCGCCGTAACGCCGCGCCTCGTCGCGCCCGCGTTTCCGCAACATATTGGGCACAAGTACCTCCATCGGCACGCCTTTGTGCGAATAAAGTTGAAGCGAATGCTTGGCAAACGGCTCGGGCAGGCAGGAGGCGATGCCTTTGTATACAGACTCCAATCTCTCGGGCGTAAATGGCTGCGAAGAGAAAGGTTCGTTGCAGTAGATGTCTATGCGCCGCGCCGCGCTGTCAATGCGCAGGCAGTCGGCCTTCATGCTGCCGTGCGGCGAGTAGCCCGCAACTTCATACGACTGAAAGAAACCGCCGATCGCCGTCTCCGCTTCCTCTGCCGTTTGCGCCGCAGCGACAAATGGCAGACACATTATTATAAATATGTATATGTACTTCGCCGTTCTCAAAAACCTCATTTCACAATGATTTCATCCGTGAAGAGCCAACCGCCGAAAGCACCGGGCAACGCCTTGACGCGTACGTAGCGCGCCTTTGTCCCGCGCCCTTTGAACTGCTCGGTGCGGAAGCCCGGCTTGTCGGTCTTCTCTACTGTATTTTCTGAAAGATATATTTCCTTGAATGCTTTGCCGTCGGCCGAGACCGCAACAGAGAACGACGCGGGGAAGTAGATTTCCGCGCCGCACACCTGCATGAACGTCGCTGCCACCGATGACACGGTGCGTGTCTTGCCGAGGTCGATGGTCACGTCCAGTCCTTCTTTGCCGATAAAGCCTTGCCAGCGTCCGTCGCCATAGGTCCAGCCACCTTGAAGACCGTCGGTGAGGGCAGTTTCGCCGCCGGCGGGATAAGGCTTTCCGTAGGGCGCGTTGTAGGTCACCTTGGCTTGCAGCGCGTTGTGCTTCACGGCGCGGCTTCGCTCAGGACGCTCGCCGATTTCGCCTTTCAGGTCGAAGGCGTTCACACCCTTGCCGCGCAGCAGCTCGCTCTCAGCGACGGCGCGGAGGCGGAAGTCGTCAAAGTCCTTAACCTTCGTGCCGTTCCATCCTATTTCAGCAATGGCCAGCACGCGCGGATAGAGCATGTATTCAGCGTGCTCGGGTGTCGGCACATATTCCGTCCAAAGATTTCCTTGCACGCCGCGCACGCTTTTCAGTTCATCGGCGTTGAAATATTCGAGGGGATTGAACGCATAGACGTGTTCCAAAGGCAAATATCCGCCGATGGCTTCGGGCTGCGTAGGGGGCGCGTCCTGGTAGCTGTCGAGGTAGCAGAACTTGCCCGGGGAAAGGATTACGCGGTTGCCTGAGGCGATGGCCTTTTTGCTTTCGTCCACATTGCGCCACACCATGACGTTCGTGTTCTTTTGCAGATTGTCTTCGATAATCTCGTCCCAACCGATGAGATGCCGCCCGTGCGATTCGAGGAATTGCTCGAAGTGGCGGATAAGGCTGGCTTGCAACTGATTTACATCTTTCAAACCCTCCTCGCGCATCTTTCTCTGACACAGCGGACAGTTGCCCCAAGACGCTTTTCCCGCTTCGTCGCCGCCTACGTGGATATCCTTGGAGGGAAAAACGTCCATCACTTCCAGAAGCACGTTTTCGAGGAAATCATATACTCCGGCGTTGCCCGGGCAAAAGTCAGCCTGCTTGTAAGGTTCGTGTGTGCAGGAATATTCGGGGTAGGCGGTGAGGGCTTCTTCGGAGTGTGCCGGCATTTCAATTTCAGGCACAATCGTCACGCCGCGTTCGGCGGCATAATCCACGAGTTCGCGCAGTTGGTCTTGCGTGTAGTAGCCGCCGTGTCCGCCGGGCTGGCCTTCTTCCACGTAGCCTCGGTCGCCGTTCCACCATTTCTTCCAAGAAGCATCGGTGCGCCACGCCCCGAGCCCCGTGAGGCGCGGATAACGCTTGATTTCCATGCGCCAGCCGGCGGCGTCCGTGAGGTGCAGATGCAGGCGGTTGAGCTTGTAGCGCGCCATCACGTCGATTTGCTTCTTCAAAAATTCTATGGGGAAGAAGTGGCGCGAAACGTCGAGCATCACGCCGCGCCACTCAAAGGCGGCCGCGTCCGTTATCGTGCAGCAAGGGTAGGAGGGGGCGGCAGACGATTTAGATGCCGTAGCGGCCAATTGCCCCAGCGTCTGGCCTGCGCGTAAGAAGCCCTCTGCTGCGGCGGCTTCTACGATAATGCTGTCGGCGGTGACTCGGAGCCTGTAAGCCTCGCGCCCCTTTGCCGCATCGCTTTTGCGGAACACGGCGGCGCGTCCTTTGCCATCTGCTGATTTTTTCTCTATCAGGGGCGCGGTGTAAAGATTTCGCGCCATATCGCCTGCCTCGTTATTTACGGCGAATGGCTTAGCGGTGCTGAAAGTGCCTTTTTGGAAAGCGGCATTCTGCGGTTTAGGCAAAAGACTTTGCGCTTCGAGGCGGCACGATGTGCCGAAACAGCAAAGCATGGAAAGCGATAGCGTGACAATCTTGTTCATAAAATAAACGTGGGCGTTACCTGAAAAATGATGCGGAAAAGCCCAAACGGGCATTTCCTTATATGAAATGTTTGCACAAAGGTACAAAAAAGCGATTTGAGGCATGATATGTATTTACAAAAAGTTGTAAATTTGTCTGCGTATAAAGAACGATTTAGTAAACAAGCAGACGAGTAAACGAGTAAACAAGACAAATCACTTTATAAATAGGATGTCTTTTTGCCAAACATACTTGTCTTGTTTACTCGTTTACTTGTACACTCGTCTACTATAATATTTTGCCACAATGAACAGTTCGGAACAGACCATCAGCCGCATAGAGCGCGCGCTTCGCAAGGCGGCATCAAAATTTCCGTCAGACGCTGACAGTTACCCCTTGACCGACCTTTACATACAGGTGCGGCAGGAGAGCGGCGAGCTTATGATTTTCGATGACGACGACACGGAACTCACGCGCTGCGTCGTAGAGGAATGGATAGGCAATGCCGACGAGACGTTCTACGACGACATACAGCCGCTCTTGCGCAAAATCCTCAGCCGAATGGACGAGGAACTCCACGCCCTGCCTTTGCTCAAGCCTTTCTCCCTCGTGCTGATCGGCGAAGACAAGGAAACGCTCGCCGACCTTTACCTCGTTGACGACGAAACGATTATGATAAGCGGCGACTTAATGGAAGGACTTGGCGAAGACCTTGACCAATTTTGGGAAGAACTTTCTAAGAAATAATTTCACGATATAACGCGCCGCCCCGCTTGATTTGCAAGTGGGGCGGCGCGTTTCTATGTTCAAAAAAAACGAGTAAACAAGTATCGACCTGTTTACTCGTTTTATAGAAAAATTATCTATTAGTTGTTTGCTGCGGGAGCTTGGGGAGCAGCGGGGGCTGCGGGTGCAGCAGGTGCCTGCGGGGCTGCGGGAGCCGTGGCGGCGGGTTTCGCTGTGGTGACTACGCTGGTGCTGTCCTTGCCTGTGGGAGCGAAGAAGATGCTGGCAACGCTGAACACCACGAGGCAGGCTGCGAGCGTCCAGGTGGCCTTTTCAACAACGTCGGTGGTCTTGCGCACGCCCATTATCTGATTGGAAGAGGCAAAGTTGGAAGCAAGTCCGCCGCCCTTGGATTCTTGGATAAGCACAAGCAGTGTGAGCAATACGGCCGTGATGACAGCCAAGATAACTAATACGGAATACATAATCAGTAATTCTTTGTAAAATGTGTGTTATAAAGTTTTGTTTTGATGCTTGCTATTGACGATTAGTTTCTGCAAAAATCGGATTTGGTCTGCAAAGTAACTATTTTTTTTTGGATTATTCAAGTTTACCTTACGTATAATTTCAAGTGCCTTCTCATATCGGCCCTGTTTGATGTAGATTTTTGCGAGCGTCATGGTGAAAAACGCTTCTTCGCCGCCTCCGGCCGTGTCTTCGCCGCTGCTGTCGGTTTCGGGCGTAAACTCCACCTCGTCTTGCAGCTGTATGCCTTCTGCGGCATTTTGTATGAAGTTGTCGATGATGCCTGCCGTGCGGCTTTGCTCGGGTTTTTCGGCGGTTTGCTGCGGCTGACTGGGCACGATGTCGTCCATCTGCAGCAGGAAAGCCGTGTAATCCACCGCCGCCTCGGCGGGTGTGAGCCTGTGCTGCGGCATGAGGGGTTCGTCGGTCGTGCGCAGGAAGTCGTCGATAAGGATTGTCGTGCGGTCGCCTGCGGGTTGCTGCTGCGGCGTACGGAGCGGTGCTTTTGCGGCGTTGGGCTTGAGTTTATAGTTGTCGGCTTCAATGAGACTGAACAGCACCTTGCGGTCGGGCAGACATACGGCGGCCCGACGCAGTTCCTCGCCGAACGACGGATCGTGCAGCAGGAAGAGGTTTTGCAGGAAGAGCAGCCTTGCGGAGTGGAAGCACGGATATTTGGCCACCAGCTCGCGCAGCGGGTAGAGCGTCTCTTTGCCGAGTTGCTCCGGGTGCTCTATGAGTTCAGTCAGTGAAAATTGCATCTATATTAATATTGTATATAGCAGATAGGTTGCAAGCGTTCGTACAATCTACCAATTTGCCACGGTCGCGTTGAAAATCTGGTCGGCAAGGTCTTTCACCATTTCCGTCACCAGTTCTTCTTGCACGCTTGTGAGCTGTTGCGTGGAATTATATTGCGTGGTGGCTTGGAACTGCTTTTCCCAGTGCTCATTGGTCTTGTTGTTGTCGTAGCGGATATTGACCGTCATGCGCAGTTGTACCTGTGCGGAATAGCCGTCTGCCGAGATCGATTTGTTGAACTGGTCATAACCCGTTATTTCACCTGCAAGGTGCAGGTCGCCGCCGCGCTTCACGAGTTTCAGGCGGGTTTGGTTGGCAAACATGTCCTGCAACTTGTTGTTGAACATGGCTTCCATCGGGGCCCAACCGTAGGGAGCGCGGTTCACCACCTTGTCGAGTTGAATGGTCTTGATGAGGTCGTAGTTGATGCTCGTGCCCGTAAACTTATAACTGATGGTGCAGGCCGTCAGCAAGGAGAGGCACAGGCAGGGAATGAGGAACAGACAAACTATCCCGGTTTTCACGCCCAGGGCACGCCGTAGAATGAAATCGTAGTTATGCTTCGTCTTCCAGCCCATACTCTTTAATTTTTCTGTAAAGCGTGCGTTCGGAGATGCCGAGCTGTTCGGCTGCCGCTTTTCTGCGGCCGTGGCAGGAGCGCAATGCCTGCCGTATGAGATCGCGCTCGAGTTGTTCGAGCGAGGGAGGGGCAGCGGTGGTGGCAGTGGCGGTCACGGGGTTTGCCGGTGCAGGTTCGCCCTCCACTTCCGTCACCTCCTCTGCCTCCCAAATGGGCAGTTCGTCCTTGACAGGCGTAATCTGCGGTTTACGCGGGCTGCGGTTGAGGAAGGTCACGTTGCCGTGTTCTACTGCGTGGTCTCCGCCGTCAGCGGAAGGGTGTGCCACGGCATTTTGCCCGTGCACTATTTTTTTCAGTTCGCTCACGTCGCGGCGCAGATCGAAGAGAATTTGATAGAGAATCTCGCGCTCGTTCTTGAAACCGCCGTCTGCTTCGTCGCGTCCCACGATGGCGGGCAGCGAGCTTGCTGAATGTTTCGGCAGATACATTTGCAGGATTTCGGGTGTTATCTCGCGCGCGTCAGCGGTTACGGAGAGGCTTTCGGCGAGGTTCTTGAGCTGGCGCACGTTGCCCGGCCAGGCGTAGCCTGTGAGCAATTCCTCTGCTTCCGGCGTGAGGCGCACGGCAGGCATCTTGTATTTCTCGCTCATGTCGTACGCAAACTTTTTGAACAGCATCACGCTGTCGCGGCCGCGTTCGCGGAGGGGCGGCACGTGTATGGCAATCGTGTTCAGGCGGTAATAGAGGTCCTCGCGAAACTTGCCGTCGTGAATGGCCTGTTCAAGGTTCACGTTGGTGGCTGCTACGATGCGCACGTCGGTCTTACGTACCTCGCTCGACCCTACGCGGATATATTCGCCCGTTTCGAGCACGCGCAGCAGGCGAGCCTGCGTGGCGAGCGGCAGTTCGCCCACTTCGTCGAGGAAGAGCGTGCCTCCGTTGGCGGCGGCAAAGTAACCCTCGCGCTGCTCCACGGCTCCCGTAAACGCACCCTTCTCATGTCCGAAAAGTTCCGAGTCGATGGTGCCTTCGGGAATGGCGCCGCAGTTCACGGCAAGGTATCGCTTGTGCTTTCGCAGGCTGTTGTCGTGAATGATACGCGGAAATACCTCCTTGCCCACGCCATTCTCGCCCGTGATGAGCACGGTGAGGTCCACGGGGGCAATCTTCATGGCGATTTCCAGGGCGCGGTTGAGCGCGTCGCAGTTGCCTATGACGCTGTATCTTTGCTTAATATTTTGAAGGTCGAAGCCTGCCATATTTTATATTGTGTAGATGGGCACAGTAAAGGGTGCGCTTTGCGCATGAGCCTATCAGTTAGCAAAATTACGCAATTTATCCCGAATTTTCTGCTTTTCTAATAAGCAAATGTTGCGCGGGCCCTGTTTTTTCGTGTTTTGCGTGGTGAAGCGTCTGCTGTGGTTTGAAGATTTTTTATGGTTCGTAAATTCTTTTTGGTGGGATGCCCATCATTGAATTATAGTTAAAATGCCTGGAAGGCATTACGGAGCGCAGTGACGATAACTGGACACGCAGACCTCGGGAGCGGCTATTGCTTGAAAGTTTTGCCTGGGAGGCAGTACACCTCTGGTAAAGCCTCATTTCCTGTGGCGTAGTGCCTTCCAGGCACATCGTCCTCGCTCCGTCCCTCCGGACACTTCGTACCCGGTTACCGTCGCTGCGCTCCGTAGTGCCTTCCAGGCACGCAAAGCCAAACAAAAACCCGCCGCCCATTTTCTCAATTGCATACAAACGTCATCGCCTTTCCACGCTTTGCTCAGAGCGTGATTTATACTAAGTGCCTGGAAGGCACTACAGAGCGAAGCGATGGTAACCGGGCACGCAGTGTCCGGATCAACGAGGTCGGTACGATGTGCCTGGAAGGCACTACGCCGAAGGACAGGTTTCAAGGAACGCACAGCGATATAGAAATTCTGCTCCCGTTACCTCAATCGCAAACAAACGTTATCGCCTTTTTACTCTCTACGCAGAGCGTTATTTTTCCGTTTGCAATTTTTACGCTTCTGCTTTCTTGGAAATTTTGAAAGTTTAGGAAAATATAACGTTCTCGGTTTTGCGAAAATTTTTCAGGCAGAAAAGAAAAACGGTTTAGTAAGTTCGTTTCAACTATCCTATATGACCGTAAAAACTATCCTATAAGATAATTTTGACGATCACGGAGATAATTTTTACGCTCTTGCTTAAAATTTTCACGATCTTGCTGATAGTTGCGGGTAAAACAAAAGCAGGAAGTGCGCCGCGCCGCGCTCTTCCTGCTTGCAAGGCAAATTTAATCATTTATTCCCGTTGTACCAAATCCCAAAAAGTATTGCAAAGAGTTTTATTCTTTGAAACGACCAAATTTCACCGTCCTCAAAAGAAATTTCTGCTTTTCATATAGGAAAAGGCGGGTATTTCGTAATTTTGCAATATGATAGATGCAGTGCGGGCATACATATAATATATATTGTGTGCCGCCTGCGCCAACCAATCCTTATTTTCAGAAAATTCCTACAATGAAGAACGGATTTATCAAAGTGGCGGCCGCCATTCCTTCGGTACGCGTGGCCGACTGTTCCTACAACACGGAACGCATAGAAAGCCTTGTGGCACAGGCAGAAGGGCAGGGCGTGGAAATTATCTGCTTTCCCGAACTCTCGCTCACGGCCTACACCTGCCAAGACCTCTTTTCGCAACAACTGTTGCTCGATGAAGCCGAGGCGGCACTACTTAAACTCCTCGAATTCAGCCATAACCTCGACATTGTCATCATCGTCGGAGTACCCATCGCCCACAACGGCATGCTCTTCAACTGTGCCGCCGTAATCCAGTGCGGCAAACTCTTCGGACTTGTGCCGAAAACGTATTTGCCCAACTATAAGGAGTTTTACGAACAACGGTGGTTCACCTCCGCTGCCCAGCTCCAGACGCCCGCCAACATACGCTTTTGCGGCCAGAGCGTGCCAATGACGAGCAAACTGCTATTCGACACCGACCGCATTACCTTTGGCATCGAGATTTGCGAGGACCTGTGGGCACCTGTGCCGCCCAGCTGCGGCCTCGCCCTGCAAGGCGCGGACATTATCTTCAATCTCAGCGCGAGCAACGAGTTGATCGGCAAGGCAGCCTACCTGCACAATCTCGTGTCGCAGCAGAGCGCACGCCTTATCGCGGGCTACGTGTACGCTGGCAGCGGTTACGGCGAAAGCACTCAGGACCTTGTGTTCAGCGGCCGCGCCTACATCTGCGAAAACGGGCATACGCTGGCAGAGGGCAGGCGCTTCGCGATGGAAGAGCAGTTGGTGGTGAGCGAAATCGATGTGGAACGCCTGCGCATCGAGCGGCGCGTGAACACCACCTTCGCCGCGTCGCGCAATGTCATGCAGCAGGCCCCGGCGCAGCACGTGGAACTCGAGCCCGTAGTGCAGCCTGCCGAGCGGTTCACGCTCACGCGTCCCATCAACGCGCACCCCTTCGTGCCGGAAGGCAAGGCACTAAACGAGCGGTGTGAGGAAATTCTCTGCATTCAGAGCGAAGCTCTTGCCAAACGCATCGAACATACTGGTGCACAGACGGTTGTCGTGGGCATAAGCGGCGGACTCGACTCTACGCTCGCCCTGCTTGTCTGCGTCCACGCTTTCGACCGCCTCGACCGCTCGCGGCGCGGCATAGTGGGCATCACGATGCCCGGCTTCGGCACGACCGACCGCACCTATATCAATGCTATCAACCTCATGAAGAGCCTCGGCATCACCATTCGCGAAATCAGTATTGCCGATGCCGTGATGCAGCATTTCAAGGACCTTGGCCACGATGCCGAAAAGCACGACCTTACCTACGAGAACTCGCAGGCACGCGAGCGCACCCAAATCCTTATGGACGCCGCTGGGCAGATGAACGGCTTTGTGGTGGGTACGGGCGACCTTAGCGAGCTCGCGCTCGGCTGGGCCACTTACAACGGCGACCACATGAGTATGTATGGCGTGAATGCCTCGATTCCCAAGACGCTGGTCAAGCATCTGGTGAAATGGGTAGCGGAAAACATCGCCGACGAAGCATCGCGCGAAACCTTGCTCGACATTGTGGACACGCCGATTAGTCCCGAACTCATTCCTGCCGATGAAAACGGCAACATCAAACAGGTCACCGAAGACCTGGTAGGCCCTTACGAATTGCACGATTTCTTCCTCTACAACACTTTGCGCTTCGGCTTCCGCCCGAAAAAGGTGCTTGCACTCGCGCTCCGCGCTTTCGACGGAACGGGCAACGGTTCTAGTTTCAACGAGGAAGTGATACACCATTGGCTCACTGTGTTTTACCGCCGTTTATTCTCGCAACAGTTCAAACGCTCCTGCTTGCCCGACGGGCCGAAAGTGGGCACCTGCTCGCTCAGCCCGCGGGGCGATTGGCGCATGCCGTCGGATGCCTCGGCCGCTTCGTGGCTCGACGATTTGAAAGAAGAATAAGGCGGTGCGATATAGCAACCGTTAATATTATATTATATCCACGTTGTCTGAATTAGGAACAGACATGATTAAGGTATTATCTGCCTGGAAGGCAGTACGGAGCGAAGCGACGGTAACCGGGTACGAAGTGCCCGGAAGTAGTAATTACAATGATTCTGCCTGGAAGGCAGTACGCCTGTGGAAATGTAAAAAGAGCCTGTCCTATGGTGTAGTGCCTTCCAGGCACGTCGTCCGTGCCACGCTTTCCGGGCACTTCGTACCCGGTTACCGTCGCTTCGCTCCGTAGTGCCTTCCAGGCACTTAACACCTAATTCAACCAACGGGTATTATCCTCAATCTTACGAATTGACACTGATCTAAAATTTGTGCATTTGTTGGGACAAAAATTATACAGCATAATGAACTTAATAAGATACCTGCTCCTCGCGCTTTCCCTGCTCTCCCTGCCCGCTTTCGCCGATAAAAAACCGACGGAGGTATTTCTGGCAGAGACGGTGTTGGAAAAGAGTGAGATACACAAGGGCGACAGCCTGCTCGTGAGTGTTGTGATTTACGCTTCTCAGCCGTTCGACCAAATAGGCACGGCACCCGAGTTGAAAATAAAGAACGCCACCGTGCGCCCCTTGCGTTTCCGTGTGGAAAACACCCAACGGCGCGTGCGCCGCGACGGGCGTGTGCTTTATTCCATAGTATGTGCGCAATACGTAGTATGCCCTTCCGAAACAGGCACTTACGTCGTGCCGCCGCTTAAAGTAGAGGGAGCATACCGAGTCTACCAGCAGGCGCAAACGCCCTTCGACGACTTTTTCGGCGTACCGCGCAAGTACGACGCTGTAAAGGCGAAAGCAGTGACAGAAAAGGTGTCGTTTCAAACCACCCCGAAACCACTGCGTACCACCCGCGATGCCATACGTCAGGGAGGCGCGGTACTGTAATTTTTATATATCCAATTCGTTATAAAGCATAGTCCTATGACAAATACTTTCCTCGACCTATGTCGCACGCGCCGCAGCGTGCGTGCTTACAAGCCCCAAATTCCTGAAAAAGAGGATTTGCACTATATTTTCGAGTGCGTGCGCATGGCACCATCGGCAGTGAATTTCCAGCCGTGGCGTTTCTTCTTGGTCACCGATAAGGACACGCTCGCCCGCCTTGCCGAAAGTTACAACCGCGATTGGTTCAAAACCGCGCCTGCCTGCATCGTGGCGTGTCGCAATGCCGACGAGGAATGGAAGCGCAGCGCAGACGGCAAACCGCATGGCGACATTGACGTGGCCATCGCTGTGGAGCATCTTTGCCTCGCCGCAGCAGAGCGCGGTTTGGGCACTTGTTGGGTCTGCAATTTCGAGGTTGAAAAATGCCGCCAGGCATTAGATTTGGCCGATAACCTTCACCCCGTTGTGCTCGTGCCCGTGGGCTACCCTGACGACGCTCCGCGCGAAAAGCAGCGCAAGGAGTTGAGCGATTTTGTAACGATAATCGAATAAGAAATTTGATTTCCTTATAAGAAATTGCTATTTTTGCTTTTCAAAACAGGGATAAATGTTGCTAAAAACCTTTACAATTATCGGTTCGGGCAATGTGGCCACGCACATCAGCAAGGCACTGCAAAGGCAAGGCTATATAATAAATGGTGTGTATAGCCACACTTTGGCGAACGCCGAACAGTTGGCGGCAGCCTTGCATTGCCCGGCGACGGACAGCATTGACGACGTGCCTGCGGCCGATGCCTTCCTGTTTTCGGTGAAGGACAGTGCGCTTCCCTCGCTCGCTTCGGAAATCGTAAGGCGGTTTGGCAAAACGCCCACCTATATCCATACGGCAGGCTGCATTCCCGTCGGCATTTTCGGCGACGGTACTACGCGGCAGGCGGTGATTTATCCTTTGCAAACGCTCTCAAAGCAGCGCGAGGTAGACTTCCGCACCGTGCCCCTCTTCATTGAGGCGACCGATGCGGAGACACTCGCGGCCATCAAGGAGGTGGCTGAAACGATTTCTGGCACCGTGCGCGAGATGAGCAGCGAAAACCGCCGCCGCCTGCACCTCGCTGCCGTGTTCGCCTGCAATTTCGTAAATCACTGCTATGCCCTTGGCGAGAAAGTGATGCAAGAGGCCGGCTTCGACTTTTCCTATCTTCTCCCGCTCGTCGACGAAACGGCGGCAAAGGCGCATACGCTTTCGCCCCGCGCGGCCCAGACCGGTCCGGCGGTACGCTGGGACGAGAATGTGATGCAAACGCACCTCGACCTGCTGGAAGGCAACGAACGAATGGCGGAAATCTATCGCCTTTTAAGCAGAAGCATAAAAGATCTCTCTGCAAAATAATCTGTTAACCCTTACCTCATTCTATGATAAACTACGATTTGACCAAGATTAAAGGCCTGGCCTTCGATGTAGACGGCGTGCTGAGCACAAACTTCGTGCTGCTCGACGAAGACGGCGGGCAACCGCGCCGCACCGCCAATATCAAGGACGGCTACGCGCTGCAACTCGCCGTGAAGCAGGGACTTAACATCGCCATTATCACAGGAGGGCGCAGCGAGGCGGTGCGCACGCGCTATTTGGCACTGGGTGTGATGAACATCTTTATGGGGGCCGGCGTGAAAATCCAATGTTTCGACCAATGGCTCGAAGAGAGCGACCTGCAACCCGAAGAGGTGCTTTATATGGGTGATGATATTCCCGACTATGAGGTGATGCGCCGCTGCGGCTGTCCGTGCTGTCCCGCCGATGCTGCCGACGAAATTAAAGGCATCTCGCTCTACGTGAGCCACGCCTCCGGCGGCTGCGGCTGCGTGCGCGACGTAGTGGAACAGGTGTTACGGGCGCAAGGGCTTTGGATGTCAGACGAAACCGCTTTCGGCTGGTAAAATCTCGCTTGTCCCAAATCTATAACATCTATATCCTTTATAGATTCCATAATAATATATCCCCTAAAATTTCTCTCAGAACTATGCTCGATAATCTCAGAAACTACGATATAATACTTGCCAGCAATTCGCCGCGTCGCAAAGAATTGTTGCAACGTCTCGGCTTGCCGTTCAAAGTGCGCACGCTCTTCGGCGTTGACGAAAGTTTTCCCGAAAACCTGCGCGGCGAAGACATCGCCCTTTACATAGCCCGCAAAAAGGCGGAAGCCTATAAAAGTTCGATGTCGTCGAAGGAACTGCTCATCACCGCCGACACCATTGTATGTCTCGACGGCGTGGTGATGGGTAAGCCCTACGGCGCGGAAAATGCCAAGACCATACTGCGCCAGCTGAGCGGCCGCGTGCATCAGGTAATCACGGGCGTAACGGTGCTCACGCAAGTGAAGCAGGAGAGTTTTGCCGTGACGAGCCACGTTAAGTTTGCAAATGTCACGGAGGACGAGATAGATTATTACGTTGACAACTATCTGCCGTTTGACAAAGCAGGTGCCTACGGCATTCAAGAGTGGTTCGGCCTCGTGGCAGTGGAGGAACTGCGCGGCAGCTACTTCAACGTGATGGGCCTGCCCGTGCAACGCCTCTACACCGTGCTCAAGCATTTTTAGAACCCAATAAAAGCAAGTCCGATGAAGCTGAAAGTATTTTCAAAAAACACGCCCGAAGCCACGCTCGAAAGCATCGTGCAGACTTTGTCGGACGGCGGCGTAATCGTTTACCCCACCGACACCACGTACGCCTTGGGGTGCAGCGCGATGAAGGAGCGCGCTGTGGAGCGCGTGTGCAAAATCCGAAAAATCGACAGCGCGGCGCACCCACTCTCCATTGTGTGCTACGACCTGAGCACGATCAGCGAATATGCCCGCATTGAAAACAATATTTACAAAACCATACGCCGCAATCTCCCCGGTCCGTTCACCTTTATCCTGCCCGGCAAGAACACTTTGCCTAAGATATTCCGCGCCTGCAAGGGCAAGGAGGTAGGTATCCGTATGCCCGACAGCCCCATCGTGGCGGAAATAGTGCGCCGCCTCGGCGCGCCCCTCATGACCTGCTCTTTGCCGGTGCCCGAGGGCGAAGAAGAGGAAACGGCTTACCACACAAATCCCGACCTGATTGAGGAAACTTTGGGCAACGACGTGGATTTGCTGCTCGACGGCGGCGAAGGCGTTTACGCCAACTCTACCATTGTGGACTGCACCGGCGATGAGCCGGAAATTATCAGGCAGGGCATCGGGGAATTGCAATAAAATTTTTCATAGAAAGCATATAAACATGACACACAAGACCAAACTAACTGTTTTCGCCCTTGCCGCCTCGGCTTTGCTCTTTACGGCCTGCAAGGAGCACATGGACGATGAAAAATACCAGTCGATGCCGCCCACTATCAGCGGCGTAACTTTCCACGTGGCCGGGACGGGCAGCACGGATCTGCGCGTCGGCGACAAAATCGTTGCCACCGTTGTGCAGTCGTCGCTGGGAAAACTCCTTTACCGCGCCGACTATTCTTGGGAAACGCCGAGCGTCGAATCGCCCACCCATTCTTATTCTTCTATGGCTATTTATGACAACGACCCGCATAACCCCACGGACACGATTGTTGCCAGCAGATCGGGACAATATACCTTGAAATTCAAAGGCACTTACCACATCAGCGGCAACAGCACGGGCTGGGGCGGCAACTACACAGATTACTTCACAGACAACACGGGCAAAGTTTCTTATGCCCTGCAAGGCTCGGGCTATGCCTCCTATGTCATCACCATTGAAAAGAAACTGATAATCAATCCTGCCGTTTCGCAGAATTAGCAGACCGTTACAGAAAGGTCATAAACAAGATTACAAAATTCGCCCCTACTCATTTCCAAAACTGGAAACGGGTAGGGGCGAATTTTGCGCTATATATATAATATTGTGTCGCGCGCTTTATTCCGGCAAAAGGAACTTGTCGCCGGTTTCCTTAACAATGGCGCGGCGATAACTTTCAGGATAGCCAGGGCGTACGGGACGCGCGCCGAGGCCGTCGGGCGTACGGGAGAATGAGCCGTCAATCTCTTGCGGCTTGATGACCATATCGTTGAATTTCACAATAAGATGCTCGCCGAGCGCCCGCCAACGCTTCAACATAGTCTGGGCCGACTGAGAAGAGTAGGCTGTGAGGAAGTCGCGAACGCCGGCTACGCCTTTCTCGGAAGCAAGGATGTCGGCGGCCTGCTGCTCAACGGTCTGCTGGCTTGCGATATAGCCGAGTTCAATACTGTCGCGCTCGGTCTGCAAAGTGGGGAAGAGTTGCGAATAACGCGGATAGGTCATATTGGCCACCCAATTCTGCACCCAGAAAGCGGACTGCCACGAAAAGGTAACGGCATCGGCATTGTCTACCGCCGTGTAGCAGGCAGGGGCTTGCGTGGCGCTGCAATAAATCGGCGTGTAGGGGCACATGTTCGGATCGTCGTTGCCAAACCACAGCACACCGCCAATTGCGTTCGGCAGGTTCTTGCGCACCTGTGCCACGACAGTGAATGCCGTCTGCTGCGTAGAGATGGGGCGCTCGTTGAAATACTTTTTGCCCTCGTATTCCCAGGTCAAGGGGGTGGGGCGGTAGGGCATTTCGTAAGCACCCATGCCAGCGTCTTTTGTAACGTCGAACGGCGTGCCTTCGTAATGGTCGCGCATAGACATCATCACGTCGTGCAGCGAAAGTTTGCAGCGCGGACGGAAATAGAGAGGCATCACCTCTGCCTTGCCGATGTGGCGGCCGTCGGCGTAGTCAAGATAACGGTCCATGCCGTCCACCCATTTGTTGAAGAAACTCCAGACGCGCGTCTCGCAGAAACGGATGGCTCCGAAGTCGGCAGGTGCATAGGCATCGGCAAACGAGAACTCGCTGTCCTTTCCTTCGAAATATCCCTTCTCGCGGGCGAAACTGATCACGTCGGAAGCGTAGAGCACGTTCTTTTTATCTTTAAGGTCGAACTTGTGAATGCGGCTTTGGTTGGCATGAGCCGAAATGCAATCGTCGGGAATGCGCACGGCCACCCAAACGGCGCCCTTGCGTCCCGGGCCTTTGCCGATCATTTCCAGTATCCAGATTTCATCGGGGTCGGCAATGGAGAACGACTCACCCTCAGAGGCGTAACCGTAAAGCTGCACGAGCGACGTCATCACCTTGATGGCCTCGCGTGCCGTCTTTGAGCGTTGCAGGGCAATGGACATAAGGCTCACGTAGTCGATAATGCCCGTGCTGTCGGCCAGTTCGTGGCGGCCGCCAAAGGTAGTTTCGGTAATGGCTACTTGGTGCTCGTTTATATTTCCCACGACGGAGTAGGTGTAAGGCACTTCGGGGATTTCGCCGAGATAGTGGTTCGTGTCGCCGTCGATGATGCGGCGCATCGCGCCCTTGGGATGCGTGGCGGCGGGGAAGAAGCGCAGCGTGCCAAACATGCCGTAGTCGTCGGCATTATAGGTGATGAATGCAGAGCCGTCGGCGGAAGCCGCCTTTCCCACGAGGAAACTCGTGCAGGCCTGCAAGGGTGCGAAATGTAAGAGCGTGCAAGCCAAGATGCACGCCAATGCAAACAGTTTTTTTCTCATTATGTAAATAATAGATATGGATTAAAACTTATCAGCACGCCTTAAACGACATGTCGAGCCCTTTCACGGAGTGCGTGAGTGCGCCGACGGAGATAAAGTCAACGCCGCAGAGCGCATAGTCGCGCAGCGTGTCCATCGTGATGCCGCCGCTCGACTCCGTTTCAAACTTGCCGCCGATCATTTCGACGGCTTTTTTCGTGTCTTCCACGGAGAAGTTGTCGAGCATGATGCGGTCTGCGCCGCCGTGCTCCATGACCTGGCGGATTTCGTCGAACGAGCGCACCTCGATCTCTACTTTCAGGTTCAGTCCCTTGGCTTTCTGATAGGCTGCACAGCGGTCGAGCGCGGCTGCGATGCCGCCGGCGAAGTCCACGTGGTTGTCTTTCAGCAGTATCATGTCGAAAAGTCCGATGCGGTGGTTAGTGCCGCCGCCTATCTTCACGGCTTCTTTTTCGAGCATGCGCATGCCAGGTGTCGTTTTGCGCGTGTCGAGCACGCGGGTCTTGGTGCCTTCGAGGCGCTTTACGTATTCGGCCGTCATCGTCGCGATGCCGCTCATGCGCTGCATGATGTTGAGCATCAGACGTTCGGTCTGCAAGAGCGAGCGCACTTTACCCGTCACAATCATAGGCACATCGCCGGGCTTCACGCGGTCGCCGTCGTTCATAAACGTTTCCACCTGCATCTCGGGGTCGAAACGGTGGAACACTTCCCGCGCAATGCGCAGGCCGGCAAGGATGCCCTCTTCCTTGATAAGCAATTTCGACTTGCCCATTGCCTCTTCGGGAATGCAGCAAAGGGTGGTGTGGTCGCCGTCGCCGATGTCCTCGGAAAAAGCAAGGTCAATCAGGCGGTCATTAAGTTCGTCAACTGTGTACATATATATAATATTGAGTGTTATCTGCCGCAAAATTACACATAAAATGAGAGTTCGCCCCGCTTGCAAAGGCAAAAACCGCCTTTTCTTGGCAGACAATGCCTTTTTTACTCTTATTCGGGCATTATGGCACTGCTTTTGTTGCAATTTTATTATAGAAAAATCAAACAAAAAGCGTTATGGCATTCATAGATTACTACAAGATTATGGGCGTGGACAAGTCTGCCACGCAGGACGACATTCGCAAGGCGTACCGTCACCGTGCGAAGATATGGCATCCCGACCTTCACCCCGACGACCCCAAGGCAAAGGCCAAGTTTCAGGCATTGAACGAAGCCAACACCGTGCTTAGCGACCCCGAGAAGCGGGCTAAATACGACAAGTACGGCGAGCATTGGGAACATGCTGACCAATTTGAACAGGCCGGCGGCGGTTTCGGCGGTTTTGGAGGCGGCGGCTTCGGCGGCTTTGACTTTTCGCAGTTCAGCGGCGGCGCAGGCGGCGGTTTTTCCTCGTTCTTCGAAGACCTCTTCGGCGGTCGCATGGGCGGCGGCGGGCGTTCGCGGATGCGTGAGCCGGAGGCCGACATGGAGGTCAAGGTGCAAATCGACCTCTACACGGCATTGCTCGGTGGCGAAATCATTTTGCAGACCCAAAACGAGCGTCTGCGCCTGAAGGTGAAACCCGAAACGCAAAACGGCACCAAGGTGCGCCTGCGTGGCAAGGGTTACCGCCGTTCCGACGGCACGTTCGGCAACCTCATCATCACTTATGAGGTAAAACTCCCTACGAGTTTGACCGAACGCCAAAAGTCTCTTTTGCGCGAGATGCAGCAGGCGCAATAATTCGCCCGCGCTTGCAACGACTTGATACACTTATCCCCAAACGGGGCGGCATCCGGCAGGCTTTGCTTGCCCGCATCCGGCCGCTTCGATTGGGGATAAGTCTTTATAAATATGTGTTGGTTGAAAATTATTTGCGGTGCGTCAGCAGGAACATGATGGGCACGATAAAGGCGTTGAGGAGCGTGGAGGTGAACAAGCCGCCGAGAATGACGACCGCCATGGGGCTTTGGATTTCGTTGCCGGGCAAGTCGCCGGAAACGGCGAGGGGCACGAGGGCGAGGGCGGAGGTCAGGGCGGTCATGAGGATAGGATTGAGACGGTCGGCAGAACCCTGCATCAGGCTCTCGCTGAGCGTTTTGCCCTCTAAGAGCAGGTCGTTGTAGCGCGACACGAGGAGCATGCCGTTGCGCGTGGCGATGCCGAAGAGCGAGATGAAGCCGATGATAGAGGGTATGCTCACCACGCCGCCCGACAGCCACACCGCCACCACGCCGCCTATCAGGGCGAGCGGCAGGTTGAGCAAGATGACAAGCGACTGCACGGCGTTTCTAAACTGATTGAAGAGCAGCAGGAAGATGACGAGAATTGAGATGACCGAGGCCAGCATCAGGGCGTTGGCAGCCGACTCCGCGTTCTCGAATTGCCCGCCGTATTCTATGCGGCAATCTTGCGGCACGCTTACTTCTTCCTGCACCGTGCGCCGTATGTCGGCCGCCACGCTGGCGAGGTCGCGCCCCGAGACGTTGGCCGATACCACAAGTTTGCGCGCCACGTTTTCGCGGTTTATAGTGTTAGGCCCTGCGGTTGAGGTGATGTCTGCCACGTGGCACAGGGGAACCGCCGTTCCGCCCGCGTTGAGCATGAGTTGGCCGATGTCAGCCGCCGTGGCGCGCTTTTCGTCGCCTGCTTTCAGCGTGAGGTCGAACGCCTCGTTGTTTTCGTAAACCGTTGCCACGGGCTCTCCGGCGAGCAGCACGCTCACGGCCTTGGCAAACTCGGGGAGCGTGATGCCGTAGCGTGCGAGGAGTTCGCGCTTGGGAGTGATTTGTAGTTGCGGCCGCTCTATCTGCTGTTCCACGTTGAGGTCGGTCACGCCCTCGATGCCGCTTATTTTCTCCTTGATGTCGTTGCCGAGGGCATACATCTCGCCCAAATTGTTGCCGAACACCTTGATAGCGATGTTGGCCTGCGTGCCAGAGAGCATGGCGTCGATACGGTGCGTAATCGGTGCGCCCACTTCGACCGCGATGCCCGGGACGGCGGCGAGTTTCTCTCGTACCTCGGCGAGTACTTCTTCCTTGTCGCGGCCGGCCAGTTCGAAGGGGGCTTCTATTTCCGACGTGTTCACGCCGAGCGCGTGCTCATCGAGTTCCGCGCGTCCCGTTTTGCGCCCCACGGTCTTTATTTCTGGCACGGAGAGCAATAGGCGTTCCACCCTTTGGCCTATCTTGTCGGACTCCTCCAAAGATATGCCGGGCAGCGTGGTGACGTTGATGGTGAATGAACCCTCGTTGAACGGCGGCAAGAAACCGCTGCCCATGGTGCAAAACAGGGCGACGGCCGCCACGAAAGCGCAGGCCGTGGCTGCCAGCACGGCTTTCTTTTTTCCGATCACCCATTGCAGGGCTTTTATATAATGTTTTTTTAAGAAACGGGAGAGGAAAGGTTCTCGCTCCTCCTTGTCCTTGTGGCCTTTTCCCAAGAGATAACTGCACAGCACGGGCGTGAGCGTGAGCGCCACGAGCGTGGAGGCGCAGAGGGCCGTGATGAATGCCACGCCGAGCGGCACGAGCAACCGCCCTTCAAGTCCCGTGAGGAAGAAGAGGGGCACGAAACTCACGATGATGATTAAAGTGGAGTTGAGGATAGGGAGGCGCACCTCGCGCGAGGCGTTGAAGATGACGGAGAGCGCGGATTGCTGCTCCTCGCGGGGCAGGGCGCGGTTCTCGCGCAGGTGGCGGAACACGTTTTCCACGTCGACAATCGCATCGTCCACGAGCGAGCCGATAGCAATTGCCATGCCGCCGAGGCTCATCGTGTTGATGGTGAGTCCGAAGAGGTGGAGCGTGAGCAGCGAAACGATGAGCGAGAGGGGAATGGTGACGAGCGAAATCACGGTGGTGCGCACGTTCATGAGGAAGAGCAGGAGCACGATGACTACGAAGATGCCGCCTTCGAAGAGCGCGTTTTTCACGTTGTCAATCGCGCTGTTAATGAAGCGTTCCTGGCGGTAAACGTCGGTGGAGATGCTCACGTCGGGCGGCAGCGCGGTTTTGAGTTCTTCGAGCGCGGCGTCGATCTTTTCGGAGAGGGCGAGCGTGCTCGTTTCGGGCTGTTTCGTCACGGTCATCATCACGCACGGCTTGCCGCGCAGCGATGACACGCCCGTTTTCGGCGTGCGGTTGCCGATTTTCACGGCGGCAATGTCGCCCAGCGTCACTGCCGCGCCGCCCGCAGTCTTCACCAAGGCGGCTGAGAGCGCGGCCGTGTCGCGCGTGGCCAGCATGCCGCGAATGATGTATTCGTTGCCGTATTCATAAAGCACGCCGCCGGAGGCATTTGTATTCATGCCCTCCACGGCCGCCACGGCATCGTTGAGCCCCACGCCGTAATGCTTCATCTTTTCGGGCGAGAGCAATATCTGATATTCTTTCAGTTCGCCGCCGATTACCGACACCTGCGCCACGCCGCCCGTGGCAAGCAGGCGCGGGCGTATCTGCCAGTCTGCGAGGGTGCGGAGGTCGCGAAGCGACGTGCTGTCGGCAGTGAGCGCCACAAACATGAGTTCGCCGAGAATGCTGCTCTGCGGCCCGATGGTGGGCGTGCCAGCCTCTGCGGGCAACTGTTCCTTTACGAGGGCGATTTTTTCAGCCACTGTCTGCCGCGCCCGATAAATTTCCATGCCCCAGTCAAACTCTACCCACACGATAGAGAAACCTGTGGTGGAGGAAGAGCGCACGCGCCTTACGCCCGCCGCGCCGTTCACCGATGTTTCGAGCGGGAAGGTAATGAGCCGTTCCACTTCCTCGGGTGCCATGCCTTTTGCCTCGGTCATCACCACGACCGTCGGCGCATTGAGGTCGGGAAACACGTCGACTTCCATCGTCCTGGCCGTGTAAAGGCCTGCTACTATGAGCATCGCCGCTCCAAGCAGCACGGCAAGGCGGTTGCGCAGCGAAAAAGAGATTATTTTGTTAAGCATGGATTTTCAGAATAATCAATTTGAGGTGAATCTTTTTATATTGTGGCGGGCCACAATGAAAGGCTTGTTTTTTTAATGGCTGTGCCCGTGCTCGGGGATTGCGTTGCCCGCAGCAGCGAGCTTGATTTGTATGGCACCCTGCACCACTACGCGCTCGCCCGGCTGCAAGCCCGAACGGATTTCGATGCGCACGCCGTCGGTCTCGCCCGTTTCAACCGCGCGTTTCACGTAGGCATCGGGCTCAATCTGCACATACACGAACTTCTGTCCCTGCTCATCGGTCAGGGCGGTTGCGGGCAGAGAGATGACGTTTTGGCGCGGCGCAGCGAGCAGCCATATTTCGGCAAATGCGCCCGGCGTGAGGCTGCCGCGGTTGTCCAACTCGAAGGTCACCGGCACGTAGGGCGTGCCGTCCGTCACGCTGCGCCCGTACGACAGCAGGCGGCCGCCGAGGTCTTCCAGGCGCAGCGGCTTGTCGGATCCCGCAAGGCGGAAATTCGCGCCCGTTATCTCGTGCAGCCGCCCGGCGAGGTGGGCCGGCACATCGGCGCGGAGCTGCACGCGGCGGCTTTGCGTCACCACAGCCACGGGTTGCCCCACAGCCACATAGTCGCCCTGAGCAGCGAGGCGGCTTTTGATGAACCCGCTCACGGGCACCGTCACCGCCGTGCCGCCGGTAGGGGCGTTATTCAACATGCCCGCTGCCGCGCGCGCCGTCTCGTAGCGCAGCCTACGGGCTTCAAAATCCTTTTGTGAGATGATGCGTTCCTCCACCAATTTCTGCGCGCGCTCATATTCCGCCTTGGCGGCCTCATATTCTGCCCGCGCCTTTTCGGTGGGGTCACCGTCCTGCAAATCCTTGGCCGATACGGTGGCAATCACCTGACCCGCACGAACTGCCGCGCCTTCTGTAAGTCCGCCTGCGGAGAACGAAAGGATGCCTGCGGTCTTGGCAACTATTGTCTGCTCGTCTGTGCCAGCGGCAACCAGTTGACCGCTCACCTTGATGCACGAGCGCATCTCGCCGGGGCGGATTTCCTCCACGGCAATGCCCATTTCCTTGACCTGAGCTTCGGAAACTATGATTTCGCCCGCATGTTCCTCATGATGTTTGTGTTCTTCGTCGTGCTTGTCCTCGTGACCCGCGTGGCAGCCGCATAAGAGCGCGGCGATGCCCATTATAAATAAATGAGTTTTCATCTTTCAAAAAAGCGATTAGTTCTTTCTGCTTGCAAATTTACTGCGCAGCAACGACAACCCCGTTGCAAACGGCGCGGCCTTTCTCCTTGAAAATTTTCCTTTCCTTGCCGATAATTTTCCCTTTCTCCCTGATGTTTTTTACTTTCCTATAAGATATTTTTTGTTACGAACTTTGTAACATGTATTACAAACTTTGTAACATGTGTTAGAAACTTTGTAACAAGCATTACAAACTTTGTAATAAACTTTTCCTTTATGATAGTAAAAATTAGTTCGGAGGAAATAAAAAAAGTCTGCGCAGACAGGAAAAATTGTCTGCGCAGACAGCAAAAATTATAACGGGGAAAATTTTGCGAAGAGACTATGAAAGCGCGTCGAGGTTGGGGCGGCTTTCCACCTCCTTGCCGGCAACGTAAAGGGCCAGGGGCAGCGACAGCACAAACGAGCAGACCGACCACAGCGCGGCAGAGACTACGAGCGCGAGGGCCGAACCAAGATAGAACGCGGCGGGTAGGACGGCGGGGTCGCTTTGGAGGAATGATAAGGAAGCGTAATAGCCCGTGGCCGCTACCGTGGCAAACGGCAAGAAGCACGCGAGGGCGGCGAGCGACATGGGGATATAAGTGAGCAGGCGCACGATGTAATAGCCGCCCACATGGTTGCCGCCTTTCTCAAATACCTTGCGCCAGGCGGCTATCGGCGTGGTGGCGTGGCCGAGCACGTAGTGCAGGCGTGCCACGCTTTGCAGCGTGTGGAGCAGGAAGAGCAAGACGGGCAGGAACAGCATGAGCCACCAAGAATATTTGGCGGAAAGCCACGCGATGCCGCCCGCGAGGAGCAGCATGAAGAAGAACGAGGGGAGGTCGAACACGAGCACCGCGCCCCACGCCTTCATCGTTTTCATAGGAGCGCGGAAAAAGTGCGTGCTGATATGTGCCAGTGTGGTGTGTTCGGCATAATGGCGCAGCAGTCGTGCCCGGGCGGCACTCTGAATGCCGTAGCAGGCGGCGGCGATGAGCAGTGCGCCGACGAGGCAAAGCAGGGCAGGGAGCGAGGGCAGCAGGAGGCCTGCCGTGCCGGGCGTTCCGATGTTGGTGTAGACGTGCCAAGGCGCGAGGCACTCGGAGAGGTAGGGCAGGACAAGGAATGCCACGGCCGTCATGCCGAGGCTCACGGCGAGCAGGTTTTGCCAGCCGAGGGCTTTGAGGAAGTGGGAAGCATGGAGCGCAAAGAGTTTCCAGCCTTCGAGCATGCAACTGCGAATGCCGCGCTCGGCATAGAGCGGTTGATAGGGGGCGGCTTTGGGTTTCTCGGTGGTGGCAGATACGTTTTGGGACATATATATAATATTGTATGGTGCGTTTTTAGTAGACGAGTATACAAGTAAACGAGTAAACGAGACAGAAATCTGCTGTCGCAAGTGCAAAATTAGTGATTGCCTTATAATAAAAACGGGTTTTAGCGCATTATTTAGTAAATTTGCACGCCATTAACAAGCGGCGGGGGAGCAGAAAGATATTCCCCACGCCACAAATCCATGAAATCAAAAAAATCATGCCACAAGTCAATATATCTGATTTTTCAGCCGTGCTCTTCGACCTCGACGGCGTTATCGTCGATACGGAAGGGCAGTATTCGCTGTTTTGGAAGCAAATCGGCGAGGAATATATGCCCGGCATGCCCGATTTCGCGCTCGCCATCAAGGGACGCACGCTGACGCAGATTTACGACACCTACTTCCCCGATGCCGCCGACCGCGCCGCGCTTACCGAAAGGCTTAACGCCTTTGAGCGGCAAATGGATTTTCCTTACATTGCGGGCGCGAGGGAGTTTCTCGAAGCGTTGCAGGCGCAGGATGTGCCGACGGCAATCGTGACAAGTTCGAACTGCGACAAGATGGCTTGCCTCTACGCGCGACATCCTGAGATAAAAAATCTCGTCACCGCCGTGCTCACGGCAGAAGACGCGCGGCGCTCGAAACCTGCCCCCGACTGCTATCTCGCAGCCGCCGAACGCCTCGGCGCGGATATAAGCAAATGCATCGTATTTGAAGACTCGCCGAGCGGACTTGCAGCAGGGCGTGCCTCCGGCGCGTTTGTAATAGGCATCAGCACCTCGCTCGCAGCAGCAGAAATAGAGCCGCTTTGCGATATGTATATAGAAGATTTTTCCATCTTTAGTAAACAAATAAACGAGTAGAGAAAAACGACAACATAGACAACAAAAGACAACTCTAACTCGGTCATATTATGCGCTTGATATGACGACAACATAGACAACTGGGCGTATTTCATACGCCGCCGCCGTGAAAGACAACTGAAAGTTGTCAAAAAGTTGTCCCGGTTGTCGTCTTAATAAAATAGTTGCAATGTAATAAG
Source organism: Bacteroidales bacterium (assembly GCA_004556745.1). Lineage (GTDB taxonomy): Bacteria > Bacteroidota > Bacteroidia > Bacteroidales > Bacteroidaceae > Alloprevotella. Next base: position 35,070 of record SFFY01000011.1, read on the forward strand.
TTGTCAGTTGTTGTTTAAGTTGTCGAGAAATAAAATCTCGTCTACCCCAAAAAAGAAGATATTAACTTAAACCTCAAAAATAAAATTATGCCAGGTTATTTAGTTGACGATACGCGGAAAGTCACCACGCACCGCCTGAAAGAAATGAAGGAGCAGGGCAAGAAAATCGCCATGCTCACATCGTATGACTATACCACTGCAAAGATTGTGGACGAAGCCGGAGTGGACATTATCCTCGTAGGCGACAGCGCCTCGAATGTGATGGCGGGCAACCACACAACCCTGCCCATTACACTCGATCAGATGATATACCACGCACGCAGTGTGGTGCGCGGCGTAAAGCGCGCCCTCGTAGTGTGCGACATGCCCTTTGGCACGTATCAGGTAAACCCCGTGGAAGGCGTGCGCAACGCTATTCGCATCATGCAGGAAACGGGTTGCGATGCCGTGAAACTGGAAGGCGGCGTTGAAATACTCGATACCATCCGCAAAATCCTCGATGCCGGCATTCCCGTGATGGGGCACCTCGGACTTACGCCGCAGAGCATCAATAAGTTCGGCACATACGCCGTGCGTGCCCGCGAGGAAGCCGAGGCTGCCCGCTTGCTGTCGGACGCCGCAGCCTTGGCCGAAGCCGGCTGCTTCGGCATCGTGCTCGAAAAGATACCCGCTACATTGACGCAAAAGGTGGTTGAGAGCGTGGATGTGCCAATAATCGGCATCGGCGGCGGCCCGGCTGACGGACAAGTGCTTGTAATCGACGACATGCTGGGCAAGAACAAAGACTTCTCGCCGAAGTTCCTGCGCCGCTATGCCGACCTCCACACCGTGATGCTCGATGCCATCGGCCAATACGTAACTGACGTGAAATCTTGCGATTTCCCCAACGAACAAGAACAGTATTAAGGATTTGATGTGCGTCAAAGCATGGCTTTCTGCCTCTGAACTTTGACGTATACATAAAAGAAAGAGAGCGTGCCGCGCGGCACGCTCTCTTTTTTTGTTATAGCGTAGAAACAATCGCTTAGATAAACCAGCGGACGTAGTTGAAGTCCTGACGGTAAACCAAGTTCTTGTTCTTCGGATACATGCGGTAAGCCACCTTATAGCTGCCGGCGAGGTCGATGCTCGTGGTGAGGTGGAAGGTGTAAAGGTTGCCTTCGTGTTTCACCACGTCCATGGGGAATACCTCGTGGATCGTGTCCTTGCCGTCGATGCCCGTGGAGAGTACAACGAGGTCAATGCCGATGGCATCGTCGAGACCCTGCTCGTCAACTACGTGTGTCACGCTGAACTCCTTGCCGCTTACGAGCGAAGAGGTTTGAAGGTTCTCGCTGCGCTCGCTGCTTACCACGTTGATGCTGTCCCAACGTTCTGCAACGCTTTCCTTCCAGCTTGCAATCTCCTTGGCGATGCGGTTGTTGTCGGCCGAGAGGAGTTTGAAGCGGGCGGCTTCCTTGTTGTAGAAGCGATCGTAGTAGTCGTCGAGCTGACGTTTCATGGTGTACTGCGGAGCAATCTGTGCGATGGAGTTCTTCACCGTGCGTACCCAAGCGTCGCTGTAGCCGCTGCGGTTGCGTGCGTAGTAAAGCGGAATGATTTCCTGCTCGAGCATAGAGTAGATGGTCGAGGCATCGAGCTTGTCCTGATAGTCTTGGTTCTCGTAAGTGCGGCGGTCGGTCAAAGCCCAACCTGCACCCTCGCGGTAACCTTCGTACCACCAGCCATCGAGCACTGAGAGGTTTACAACGCCGTTCATGAGCGCTTTCTCGCCCGACGTACCAGAGGCTTCGAGGGGACGGGTCGGCGTGTTCATCCAAATATCTACACCCGAAACAAGGCGGCGTGCGAGCTGCATGTCGTAGTTATCGAGGAAGAGGATTTTACCGATGAACTCGGGACGCTGGGAAATCTCGTAAATCTTCTTAATCAAGCCCTGACCTGCGCCGTCGGCGGGGTGCGCCTTACCTGCGAAGAGGAACTGCACGGGGTAGTCGGGGTTGTTCACAATCTTGGCCAAGCGGTCGAGGTCGGAGAAGAGGAGGTGCGCACGCTTATAGGTAGCGAAGCGGCGGGCGAAACCGATGAGGAGCGCGTTGGGGTTAATCTTGTCGAGCAGACTTACTACGCGCGAGGGATCGCCTTGGTTTTTGAGCCAATTTTCACGGAAGCGGCCGCGAATGTATTCGATGAGCTTGTTCTTAAGCTTAACGCGCGTTTCCCATACCACCTGATCAGGCACTTCGTAGATCTTTTCCCAAATCTTCTCGTTGCTTTGGTCTTTGAGGAAGCTCTTATCGAAGTATTTATTGTAAACGGCTTGCCATTCGCGGGCACACCATGTGGGGAAGTGTACGCCGTTGGTAACGTAGCCCACGTGGCTTTCTTCTTCGTGGGGATTGTATTCCTTGAACCATTCGTCGTGGGTGCGGATAGCGTGGTTCTTACGGCCTTCGGGAGGCAGGTAGCCCGGCCAAATGCCCTTGAACATCTGTTGGCTCACGCGGCCGTGCAGCCAGCTCACGCCGTTGACTTCCTGGCAGGTCTTGCAGAGGAAGGTGGACATGCAGAACTTCTCGCCCTTGTCCTCGGGATTCGTGCGGCCTAGGCCCATGAAGTCGTCCCAAGAGATGCCGAGTTTTTCGGGCACAGAACCGAGATATTTGTGGAAGAGACCTTCATCGAAATAGTCGTGACCAGCAGGCACGGGCGTGTGTACGGTGTAGAGCGAAGAGGCACGCACGAGCTCGAGAGCTTCGTTGAACGTAAGGCCGCTCTGCACGAAGTCAACGAGACGCTGCACGTTGCAAAGGGCGGCGTGGCCCTCGTTGCAGTGGTAAACGTCCTTCTTGATGCCGAGCTTTTGCAGGGCGAGCATACCGCCGATACCGAGGAGATATTCCTGCTTGATGCGGTTTTCCCAGTCGCCGCCGTAGAGGGCGTGCGTAATTCGGCGATCGTATTCAGAGTTCAGTTCATTGTCGGTGTCGAGCAGGTAGAGGGGCACACGGCCTACGTTGGCACGCCAAAGGGCAGCATGAACCATGAAGTTGGGATAAGGCACGTCGACAATCACCTGGTTGCCGTCCTTGTCGAGCACGCGCTCAATGGGCAGGCGGTCGAAGTCCTGAGCCTCGTAGTTGGCAATCTGCTGGCCGTCCATAGAGAGCGACTGCGTGAAATAACCATAGCGGTAGAGGAAACCTACGGCTACCATGTCCACATTGCTATCGGAGGCTTCCTTCAAATAGTCGCCGGCAAGAATGCCAAGGCCGCCCGAATAGATTTTAAGCACGTGGTTCAAACCATATTCCATGCAGAAATAAGCCACAGAGGCACGCTCTGCGTTAGGCTTTTCAGTCATGTACTTGTGAAATTCATCGTAAACCCTGTCCATGCGGGCAAGGAGTTCCTTGTCCTTAGAGAGTTCTTTGAGACGGTCGTAGTCGATGCGGCGGAGCAGTTCGATGGGGTTTTTGTCCACCTTCTTCCAAAGTTCCTCGTCAAGAGAGCGGAACAGGGTGCGGGCATCTGCACTCCAAGACCACCACAGGTTGTGCGCCATCTCGTCCAGTTTTTTCAGAGCTTCGGGCAAGTGGCTTTTTACAGTCACGATTTTCCACGTGGGCTGATTCGCGTTACTTACTTTTACGTTCATTATTTTGATTGATTTGGTCCGATTAAATCGGAATTTTAATTATAAAATGATTTCTATTAGTGAGTTGCTTTTTTCAAGGCAAAAGCGTAGGCTTCGTAGTAATGCTTAATAAAATGCTTCCACTGCGCCTTGTCGGCAAGGGCGGCAGCCTTGCGGCGCATGGCATCGCGCTGCTTCTTGTCGGCATTGAGCACAGTAACGATGGCGGCGGCAACGCCGTCGGCCACGTCGAAATAATTATTATCCGTGCGATGCAGCACGGCTACGCCGTCGGTGAGCGTGCCTTCATGCCCGAGCACCCGATTGACCCACTGGCCGAAACCCGAGAGGTCAGTCGTGACGCAAGGCGTCTTGAACGCGCAGGCTTCGAGCGGCGTGTAGCCCCAAGGTTCGTAGTAGGAAGGATATACGGCGAGGTCGTTGGCCGAGAGCAGGTCGTAGTAAGGCAGGTCGAAGATGCCGTCGTTGCCTTCGAGGTAGCACGGCACGAGCACAGCCTTCACCTTGCTGCCCTTCTCGTTATTGAGACCGAGCGACTTCATGGTGCAGAGAATGCGGTCCTCGTTGAGATTGTAAAGGTCGTGGGTGATGATGGGCAGATCGAGCGGCTCGTTTGCCTGCTCCTTAGAGGCAAGGCGTTCCTGCAAGTCCTTGCGCGGACCGAAGAGCCAGCATGGCACTTCCATCAAGGCGATAACATTACCTTTATAGTCAGAGTCTTGCAATTTTCTTTCAAGACGCACCAACGCTTCGAGATATACGTCGAAGCCTTTGCAACGGTAGTCGTTCCGTCCGCTTGTCGATACAATCAAAGTATCTTCTGCGAGCGTCTCGCCGGTAAGGGCGGACACAATATTAATAATACGCGTGCGCGCGAGGCGGCGTGTCTTCGTAAAGGCTGCGCCAACGGGCACGAAGTCATTTTCAAAACCATTCGGCAGCACCGTGTCGGCAGGCTTGTCGAGCAGTTGCTTGCACTCGCGGTCGGTGAACGTGCTTACGGTCGTGAAGCAATCTGCGCCATGCGCGCTGCACTTTTCGATGCTGTGCTTGGCCTCCATGTTCAACTCGCGGGCCATCTGGTCGCCGTTGTAACCGGAGAACCATTCGTATAGTTCCTTGTTGTTGCCAGCTATGGAGCGGCCGATGCTTGTGGCGTGCGTGGTGAAAATGGTTGCCACTTCTGGGCAATGTTTTTTGAGGAAAAGCATGCCCAAGCCCGACATCCATTCGTGTGCCTGGTAAATCACGCGGTCGGTCTTCTTAAGGCAGTGCTTCACAACCGCTTCGGCAAACAGCCCGGCGGCGTAAGAGAACATCGAAGCCTCGTCGTAGTCGCCATAAGCATTCATTGAGTCAACGCCAAACGCATCCCAAGCCTCGGCGTAAATCTCATTTTTCTTATCGAAATAGGGATGAAAGTCCACGAGCACGGCAACGGGATTGCCAGGCACGAGCCAGCGGCCGATGCGACAGGCCACGCCTTCCTTCTCAGCAGCTTTGCGCCACTTAGAAAGGAGTTTGGCATCCTCTGCAAAAAGCGGATTTGCCTTTTCCGGGGCCACGTCGGGACCAATAAATATAAGATTGTCGTGGAATTGTTCGCCAAGCGTCTTGGCACGGGAGGAGAGAACAGTATAAATGCCTCCCACTTTATTGCATACTTCCCAACTGGTTTCAAAAATAAAGTTGGGCGTCAAAGAAGCTGTTTCCATTCTTATGCTTTGAAATTCGCGTGCAAAGATAATTAAAAAAATTGGAATAAAGCCCTTTACATATATGAGAGGCGCGTTTTGCCTACAAAAAATAACGCGCAACCGCGCGTTTTGGAAAGTCAGTTTTACAATTATTAGCGGTTATCGCTCTTCTTTCAATCTTTCCTCTGCTGCCAAAAAGGCCTTCTGCCAATCAGTGTTCAGGCAGAAAGGCGTGATTTCACCGCCGGCATTGATGAAAGCCATTGTTGTCTCCGTGTCGGGGTCGTTAAAAAGCGGGTTGGCAACGGAAGTTTCCATGAAAAGAACGATGCGGGCGCGGCGCTTTGCCTCGCTTAGCCGTTTGGATTTGATGATTTCATCGAAAAAGAGCGTGAGATACTCTGAAAGGAAATAAGCCTGCGTGTCGAGGAATTGCGTCGTGACAGAATCGGTTTGCTCGAATGCTTTAGATTTAAGGTAAATCAGAGCGGTGCGCTTGAACTGCGCAATCTGCGTCTGCGTGTAGGGGCTCGTGGGCGTATTAACTATGCGCGTGGCATTGCCGAGCACCATATTGTAAATATCCTGCGCATTGGCAGTAAACGAGAGGAGAAATATAGCAAACAGAGAAATTATACGTACCATAATAATATTATTGATCAGAATTATTAACTACGCCCTTGCGCCCCGAACTCACGCGGTCGGCATTGGCGCGGGCGAAGGCCGCCCACGAGTGGGCCGATGCGCCTGCGGCAGGCTGCGGGCGGGAGGTTTGCAGATAGTGGCAATAGGCGGCAGCGAGGGCATCGGTGGCATCGAGGAAAGGCACGCTCTCTGCCGCGTCGAGGCGCAGCACCTTGCCGAGCATGGCTGCCACCTGCTCCTTTGAGGCCGCGCCGTTGCCCGTGATGGCCTGCTTGATTTTGAGCGGCGCGTATTCGTGGATTGGCACGTCGCGGCTGATAGCGGCTGCGATGGCTACGCCCTGCGCACGGCCGAGTTTGAGCATGCTCTGCACATTCTTGCCGAAGAAGGGAGCCTCGATGGAGAGTTCGTCGGGCAGGAACTCCTGCAAAAGTTTGGTGACCTGCTCGTAGATGCGCCCGAGTTTGAGGTAAACGTCCTTGCAGCGGCGCAGGTCGATGACACCCATGGCCTTCACTTCCACGCGCCTGCCCTGAATGTGCAGCACGCCGTAGCCCAGCACGTTGGTGCCGGGGTCGATGCCGAGGATTACCTTGTCGAGGGGTGCTTGCGGTGTTTTCATAGGCGGCGGGCGGCGCACTGAGGCCGGCGGTAGGGCGGGGCGCTCTAAGTTTCTGCGCAGCAAAATTACGAAACAAGGCAATACGCCGCTGTTATTTTCTGTAAAATTTTCTTATATCAAGATTTAGTTTTACATTTGCATTTCAAACTTTGCTTATAAGACAATATAAATAAACGCGATTTTATTATGAAACGTCTTTTATTCGTTGTGTGCTGCATGGCGGCACTTATGCCGCTCACGGCACAGGCACAGGCCGTTATCAAATTTGACAAGACCAGCCACGACTTCGGAAAGTTTAAGGAGTCTGCCCCGCAGACTTATTCCTTTGTGTTTACCAATACGGGCGACCAGCCGCTTATTATCCAGCAGGCCTTTGCCTCATGCGGCTGCACCGTGCCCACGTTTTCCAAAGAACCCGTCCAGCCGGGCGAGAAGGGAAAGATTACCGTGACTTATAACGGTAAGGGAAAATTTCCCGGACATTTCAAAAAGCCCGTGACGGTGCGCTCCAACGCTTCCAACCAAATGGTGCGCATTTATGTTGAGGGAGATATGGTTTCAGAGCAATAAATTTTCTTCCCCCTGATATGAACTCGAACTACTACCTCGTAATTATGGCGGGCGGCGTAGGCAGCCGCTTCTGGCCCGTGAGCAGTGAGGAGCTGCCCAAACAGTTCCTCGACATTCTCGGCACGGGGCGCACGCTTCTACAACTCACCGCCGACCGCTTTCGCGACATCATTCCGCAGGACAATATATATATTGTAACCTCTGCCAATTACTGCTTAATTGTGAAAGAGCAACTGCCCGAGGTGCCCGCACAGAACATTCTCGCTGAGCCGTGCCGGAGAAACACAGCTCCGTGCATCTGCTACGTGAGTTGGAAGATAAAGAAACGCAACCCCAAGGCAAACATCGCCGTAGTGCCGAGCGACCACATGGTGACCGATGAGAAGAAATTCGCCGAAGCCATTACGCAATCTCTGGAATACGCCGCAGAAACCGATGCTATCGTGACCCTCGGTATTAAGCCCACGCGCCCAGAAACGGGCTACGGTTACATCAAGGCCGACCTTAGTTTTGCCTCTTCGCGCAAAAACAATATGTTTCGCGTAGATGCCTTTAAGGAAAAGCCAAACCGCGAGACGGCAGAGCTTTATCTAAAGCAAAGCAGCTATTTCTGGAACTCGGGCATCTTTATCTGGAACGTCAGCACGATTGTCAACGCCTTCCGCGTGTACCAGCCCGCCATGTCGCGCATCTTCGAAGATTTGCTTCCCGTCTACGACACGCCGCAGGAGCAGGAAATGATTGACAAACTCTTCCCCGAATGTGAGAATATCTCCGTGGACTATGCCATTATGGAGCACGCCGAGGAAATCTTCGTCTATCCCGCCAGTTTCGGCTGGAGCGACCTCGGCACGTGGGGCTCGCTGCGCGAGCAGGTGCAGAAGGACGCTTACGGCAATGCCTGCATCGGGCCTGACATCGACCTCTACGAAACTTACAACTGCATCGTCCATACCACTGGCGAGAAGAAAGTGGTTATCCAAGGCTTGGACGGCTATGTCGTGGCCGAGAAAGACGGAACTTTGCTTATTTGCAAACTCTCGGAAGAACAGCGCATTAAACTTTTCCATTAAATCGTTTATCTAATTTTCTCTCTCCCTACGCCTCACCGTTAAAATGCACTCCGAAGCCCGTTTTTGGCAAAACGCGATAGAGCATTGGTATGCCGCGAACAAGCGCGAACTGCCTTGGCGCAGCATTGCCGACCCTTATAAGATTTGGGTTTCGGAAATTATTTTGCAGCAAACGCAGGTGGTGCAGGGCAGGGCATACTATGAGCGTTTCGTAGCGCGCTTCCCCGACGTGGCCGCGCTTGCTGCCGCCGATGAGGCAGAGGTGCTGAAATTGTGGCAGGGACTGGGCTATTACAGCCGTGCCCGCAACATGCACCGCGCCGCCCGCCAAATCATGGAGCAATGGCAGGGACGCTTCCCGCAAACTTATGAAGACGTGCGCGGGCTGATTGGCGTGGGCGACTACACCGCCTCCGCCATTTGTGCATTTGCCTACAACCTGCCTTGCGCCGCAGTGGACGGCAATGCCTACCGCGTGCTGTCGCGCAACTTCGGCATTGCCACGCCCATAGACACCACGGCGGGCAAGAAAGAGTTTGCCGCCCTCGCGCAGGCTTTGCTCGACAGGGACGCGCCGGGGCTTTACAACCAGGCCCTGATGGACTTCGGCGCAATGCAGTGCACGCCGCAGAGTCCACGTTGCACCGATTGCCCGCTTGCGGGCAGTTGCGCCGCTCTGGCGGAGGGCAGGGTGGGGGAACTACCGCGCAAGGCGAAAGGTGCGAAAGTGACCGACCGATACCTATATTATATTGTGTGTCGTGCGGCAGAGCGCGTCTATATGCGCTGCCGCCCGAAAGGCGATATATGGCAGGGGCTTTACGAACCGCTCCTCATCGAGAGCGATGCCCCGCTATCGTTCACCGCCTTGCAGCAACGCCTCGCGCAGTTGCTGCCGCCCGCCACTGCGTTGCGCCCCGTGGCTGCCGGCATCACACACCGGCTCACGCATCGGCGGCTTGTGGCCGATTGCTACGAAGCCCTGCTGCCCGAAGATGCAGAACCACAGATTGCCGGTTGCAGCCCGTACAGCCGCGATGCGCTGGAAGCACTGCCCGTGCCGCGCCTCGTGGAAAAAATATTGCAAAAAGCATTAGAGAAATAATAGAAATAAAAAAACTTTCCCATGTCAAGAAAGAGAAAGCCCCTTCCCATACTCACCGACATACTCATCACCGACGTCGCTGCCGAGGGCAAGGCCATTGCCAAGGTGGACAACCTCGTTATCTTCGTGCCATACGTCGTGCCGGGCGATGTGGTGGATCTCCAAATCAAGCGCAAGAAGCACAGTTATGCAGAGGCTGAGGCCATTGCCCTGAAAAAGCCTTCCGAACTCCGCGCCAAGCCCTTCTGCAAGCACTTCGGCGTGTGCGGCGGTTGCAAATGGCAATGTCTGCCCTACGAAGAGCAACTCCGATTCAAGCAGAAGCAAGTTTGGGATAACCTCACGCGCATCGGCAAGATAGAGTTGCCCGAAATGATGCCCATACTCGGCAGCAAGCACGTTGCCCGCTATCGCAACAAACTCGAATTCGGTTTTTCCAACAAAAAGTGGCTCACCTCGGAGCAGGTAGCCTCGGGCGTGCAGTTCGATTGTATGGACGCCGTTGGCTTTCATATTCCCGGCGCTTTCGATAAAATTCTCGACATCGAAGAATGTCATTTGATGAATGATATAAACAACCGTCTGCGCAACGGCATCAGAGCATACGCCCTTGCGCACGGGCTGACGTTTTTCGACCTCCGCCAGCAGACGGGTCTGCTGCGCAACATGATGATCCGCACCTCCGCCACGGGCGAAATCATGCTCCTCATGCAGTTCTGCATGCGCGGCGCGGAAGACGAGGCGCAGGCAAAAGCGCTCATGGAGCATCTGCACACTACCTTCCCTGAAGTGACCTCACTGCTGTATGTGAACAACACGAAGTGCAACGACACGATTGGCGACCTCGATGTCCAGACCTACGCCGGCACGCCTTTTATCTACGAAACCATGGAAGGGCTGCGCTTCAAGGTGGGGCCGAAGAGTTTTTACCAGACAAATACCGAGCAGGCCTATGAACTGTATAAGGTGGCGCGCAACTTTGCCGCCCTCACCGGCGACGAACTCGTCTACGACCTTTACACCGGCACGGGCACCATTGCCAATTTCGTGGCGCGGCAGGCAAGGCAAGTCGTTGGTATAGAATATGTGCCCGAAGCCATAGAAGACGCGAAGGTGAACGCCGCTCTCAACGGCTTGGACAACACCCTTTTCTACGCCGGCGATATGAAAGACATTCTTACCACCGGCTTCATCGAGCGGCACGGCAAGCCCGACGTGATTATCACCGACCCGCCCCGCGCGGGAATGCACGCCGACGTGGTGAACGCCATTCTCTTCGCCGCCCCGCGCCGCATCGTCTACGTTTCGTGTAACCCCGCCACGCAGGCCCGCGACCTCGCCTTGCTCGATGCCGACTATCGCGTCACGAAGGTGCAGCCCGTGGATATGTTCCCGCAGACCCACCACGTGGAAAACGTGGTATGTTTGGAAAGAAGATGATTGCTTCCGCCTATCTCGCCAAGCAGATGCAGGCCTTCCTCGATGAGCGCAACGCAGAGGGGCTTCTGGCATATTTGCAGCGCCTCAGCAATGCGGCGCGGCGCAGTGCCGATGCGCTTTTGGGCGAGAGGCTGCTCATAGACGTGGAGGAGGAGGCGTTTTGGCTGTTTTTCTCAGAAATGGTGCGGCGTGCGCCGAAAGCCTATCTCGGCACGTTTCTCAAAGCAGCCGCAGCGCGGTTGCCGAAAGGGCATCTGAATGCTGCTAATCCCCTGTTCCTGAAATTCGCAGCCGAAGATGCTACGCCCATCGACCGCACAAAGTGCCTTGATGCCCTTTTGCCTTTGCTCCAAGTGCCCGATGAGGCCGAGCGCGTGCTCGATGCCTTCTTCTGCAAAGAACAGAAAACCGCGCCCGGGCGTGCCCTCGCCCTGCTGAAAGTGCCGACCGATGCCTGCAACTATCTTCTTTTCAAAACCATGAAGCAGACCGACGACCTCGTGCTGGTGCGCAAAGTGTGCCTGCGGCTCCTGCAGCGCGGCGGCAGCGCGTCGTTCAACCTTGCCGGTATACTCGCGGGCTATTTCGGCATCCAGTCGCTCCCCGCCGCCTTTTCTCTGAAAATAGAACCTTATCAATATTCGCACCTTGAAGAGTCGTATGGCAATTTCCTGAAATACCTGCGGCAATGATAACGCTATGCAAAACCAAGTAGATTTCTTTTTGTCCGCCCCTGCCGCCGTGCAGATGGGCAAAGCCGGGCTGCAAGCCTTGGCTGCCAACGAGGCGATACACAATATATATATAATAGCCCCTGCGGCCGACGAAACGCTCAGCGGCCTATTGTCCGAAAAAATTGCGTTGCTTCCCTGCGACACGCTCACCGGCTCGCGCCTGCTGCGCACCGTTATCCCGAAGTGCGGCAGCCGTTACGCCTTGTTCTTCCTCTCTTCCCACAAACTCGATTTTGGTTATCGCTGCATCGAGCGCTTCGTTCAGGCGGCGGAAGATATGGGTGCGGCGATGGTTTATTCCGACCGCTGCGACGGACAGGGCGCACACCCCGTCATAGACTATCAGGAAGGCAGCCTGCGCAACGATTTCGACTTCGGCAGCCTGTGGCTCGTGCGCACAGACCTTTTGAAGAAGTATCCCGAGAGCGACCACCCGCGCCGCCTCCGCTTCGCCGCCCTCTATGCCTTGCGCCTCTTCCTGAGCAGGGAGGGAGAACTTTTCCACATCTCCGAACCCCTCTACACGGAGCAGGAGACCGACCTCCGCGCCAGCGGTGAGAAGCAATTCGACTACGTAAATCCCGCCCAGCGGGAAGTGCAACTCGAAATGGAACGCGTATGCACGCACCACCTCAAAGCCGTCGGCGCATGGCTTGCCCCCGATGAGTTCGACGACCTCCCGCACGACCGCGCCGACTATCCCGTAGAAGCGTCCGTCGTGATACCCGTCCGCAACCGCGTGCGTACTATCCGCGACGCCGTGGAGAGCGCATTGGGGCAGGACGCGCCCATTGAGTTTAATGTCATTGTGGTGGACAATCATTCCACCGACGGCACAACGGATATTCTTAAAGAATTGAGCGAAAGCAATCCCCGCGTCGTGCATCTCGTGCCCGAGCGCACCGATTTGGGCATCGGCGGCTGCTGGGACTTGGCCGTGCGCTCCGCCGCCTGCGGACGCTACGCCGTGCAACTCGACAGCGACGACCTTTACAGTGGCACGGACACCCTCGTCCGCATCGTCGAGGCATTCCGCAAGCAAAAGGCGGCCATGGTGATTGGCACCTACCGCATGGTCAACTTCAACCTCGAAACGCTGCCGCCGGGCTTGATTGACCATAAAGAATGGACGCCCGACAACGGGCGAAACAATGCCCTGCGCATCAACGGCTTGGGGGCGCCGCGTGCCTTCCGCACCGACATTCTGCGCCGCCTCGGTTTCCCAAATACCAGTTACGGCGAAGACTATGCCCTCGGGCTGGCCGTTTCGCGCCGCTGGCGCATCGGGCGCATCTACGACGAACTCTATCTCTGCCGCCGCTGGGAGGGCAATTCCGACGCCGCCCTTTCGGTGGAAAAGGTGAACCGCAACAATATCTACAAAGACAGCCTGCGCACCATAGAACTCCGTGCCCGCCGCGCCCTCGTGTCGCTTTGGAACACCGAAGCCACGTCCGACGATGTGCATGAATTTTTCAATCGCCAAATGCAGGCGTGGCCCGAAGTGGCGGAACGTTTCGACGATTTGCGTCAAAATATCCAGACGCGCCGTTTCGAGGCCGACGATTATACGCTCGCCGTGCAGTTTAACCCGCGCCGCATGAGTTCCACCGCCGCAAAAGTCGACAAGCGGCATTTGAAGGAACGCCCCTGCTTTCTCTGCGACAACAACCGCCCGAAAGAGCAAATCGCTTTCCCGCTCGAAGGGCGTTTTCAACTGCTCGTAAATCCTTTCCCCATACTCCCCGGCCATCTCACCATACCTCTGCGCCGCCACACGCCGCAAAGGCTCGAGGACATGATTGACGGACTGAATAAGATGGCGTGGGAAATTCCCGACTTCATGTTTTTCTACAACGGCGCGCGCTGCGGCGCGTCCGCTCCCGACCACGCTCATCTCCAGGCAGGCTTGCGCGGCGTGGTGCCCATTGAGAAAGATTGGAAGATGTACGAGAACCGCCTCGAAAAGATATATCCTACCGACGGCATGGAAACGGCAGAACTCGAAGACCTCGGATATACCGGCACGGGCGCAGGACTGTATCTGCTGCATGGTTATGCCTGTCCCGCCTTTGTACTGATGGGCGGGCAGCACGACGGCGGACAGTTCCTGCTGCGCAAACTCTTCGCCGCCCTGCCCGCCGTGGAGGGCAGCGATGAGCCCGACGTGAATATCCTTGCCTGGCGGCAGGCGGGCGGTCCGGGCGATGCCGACGCCGTGGTGATGGTGATATTCCCCCGTCGCAAGCACCGCCCCGACTGCTATTACGCCAGCGGTTCAAGCAATATGCTCGTAAGTCCCGGTGCACTGGATATGGGCGGCCTGCTCATCACGCCGCGCGAGGAAGACTTTGAGAAAATGACCCTCAAAACGGCAGTCAATATTCTCCGCGAGGTAACTCTCACCGAAAGTGAAACGGCTCAGACTGTGCGCCGCATACACCGCGCCGCCCACTCCGGCACATCGCGCCGCGCCGCCGCCCAGGAGGCCGCCCCGCAATCGGCTTTCGACGAAGAGCCCGAGGTGAGCGTGGGCATCATGTCGGCCGAGCGCGTGCGCTTCCGCCTCAGCGGCGCGTTCCACGCCAAAGGAGCATTGCAGACCGGCGAGCAGGAAGCGGAATGCCGCGACGGAGCCATTCTTTGGAACGGCAACATTTACAGCGAACTCTCTTTCATTCCCGACAGCCCCGATGCCACTTTCACGCTCGAGGGCGTCACCATCGGCAAGAACTTCCACTGGGAGCAGGAGCAGCGGCAAACCTTCGCCGGCCGCCTGCAACTCATCGTGGACGAGGAGAAACTCGTCGTGGTGAACCACATTCCCGCCGAGGAATACCTTACGAGCGTCATTTCCTCCGAGATGAAATCCACTTCTTCGCTCTCCCTGCTCAAGGCGCACGCCGTCATTTCGCGCAGTTGGCTGTTCAGTCAGATGCTGCGCCGCCGCGCCGTCGCCCACAAGGGGGGATCGGGCGGTTTCTTCTCGTTCGTGCGCCGCGACGACCAATACGTGCGCTGGTACGACCGTGAGGACCACACGCTCTTCGATGTCTGTGCCGACGACCATTGCCAGCGTTATCAAGGACTGCCTGCCGCGGGCGCGGCCAGCGAGATGTGCCGCGAGGCGGTGCGTGCCACGCGCGGCGAGGTGCTGCTCTCGGAGGGCGGGGTGTGCGATGCCCGTTTCTCGAAATGTTGCGGCGGCGTAACCGAGCGTTACGGCACCTGCTGGAACGATGAGGACATCTCCTATCTGCAGCCCGTGCGCTGCGATGGCGAGGGAAATGTCCCCGACCTCACCGATGAGGCAGAGGCGGAGCGTTGGATCATGTCCGCCCCTGCGGCCTATTGCAACACGTCCGAAAAGGCTCTACTCTCAGAGGTGCTCAACGATTACGACCTCACCTCCACGCCAGACTTCTACCGTTGGCAGGCCGAGTTGCCGCAAGCAGAACTGGCGGCACGCCTGCGCGAGCGGCTCGACCTCGATTTTGGCGACATCATCGACCTTCAGCCTTTGCAGCGCGGTGCAAGCGGCCGCATCTCTCTGCTGCGTATTGTGGGCAGTAAGTGCAGCCTGTCGCTCGGCAAAGAGTTGGAAATCCGCCGCGCCCTCGGCGAGAAATGCCTGTATAGTTCCGCCTTCATAGTGCGCCGCACCTTCGCCGAAGGTGCACCCGCAGATGCCGTCCCCGCCGCCTTCACGCTCCACGGGGCAGGGTGGGGGCACGGCGTAGGCCTGTGCCAAATTGGCGCGGCAGTGATGGCAGACAAAGGCATCGGCTACAAAGAAATCCTACAACACTATTACGTCGGTGCCGACTTGCAGGCGCTGTATTAATTCTCCGTGCATTCCATTTTTATTGTGGAATAAAATTAAATATCATCTGTTGATAGTTTATATAAAAACCATGAAAAACAACTTGTTCTGTGTGGGCCTTTGCATAATGTCGGCTGCGCTCGGCAAAATCCAAGAAAACTTGGCTTCTGCTCTCGCTTGCACGCCATTTCGGCTTGCCTTAGGATTGATAACTAATCCGAGAACAAGTGCCTGGAAGGCACTACAGAGCGAAGCGACGGTAACCGGGGACGAAGTCCTCGGTAGAGTCTATTGCGATGATTCTGCCTGGAAGGCAGTACGCCTTTGGAAATGTATAAATGCCTGTCCTGTAGCGTAGTGCCTTCCAGGCACGTCGTGCTCGCTCCGCCTATCCGAGGACTTCGTCCCCGGTTACCGTCGCTTCGCTCCGTACTGCCTTCCAGGCAGTGCTTTCGCAATAAACGCTTCTAATGAAAACTCAATTATTCCTTTTTGAGCCAACATCAAGGTCTCACGGGTTTTTTATGGTTTTTCCCTTGCGGCGTTTGAAGCGGGCGGGCACCGACCGCAGCCGCATGGATTAAGGACGAGCGCGAGCCGATTAGGCTCGCAGGCTCGGCGTTAAGACAGCGGCGTAGCCCGCAGGGCTTCAAACGGAGCAAGATGTTTTTACTGGTTTTTATCCATAAATAATTGACTTGTTCGGATTAACACATTCACTTGTAATATCAATTCCAAATTTTCTCACCTCAAAATGTCCCTTCCCCGCACTCCCTGGACCTGGTTGCCTACGCTCTACATTGCCGAAGGCATACCATATATTATTGTCACCGTCGTGACCGTCGTGGCCACGATTATGTACAAGCGGCTCGGCATTGGCAACGCCGACATCGCGTTTTACACCTCTTGGCTCTATCTTCCGTGGGTCATCAAACCCTTTTGGAGTCCCATCGTGGACGCTTTCGCCACAAAGCGCACGTGGATCATAGCGATGCAACTCATCGTCGGCGCGGCGCTTGGCGGACTCGCGCTGTCGCTGCCCGCGCCCGGCTTTTTCAAATGGTCGCTCGCCTTTTTCTGGCTGCTCGCCTTCTCAAGCGCGACCCACGACATTGCAGCCGACGGCTTCTATATGCTGGCACTCACGAAGAAAGAGCAGGCCTTCTACGTCGGCATACGCTCCACCTTCTACCGCGTTGCCATCATCGCGGGACAGGGCTTGCTCATCATGCTCGCCGGTACGCTTGAACTGATTTATAAGCCCGCCGTGGCGTGGTCCACCGTGATGCTTGTGGCAGCCGTCCTCTTCCTCCTTCTGGCCGCATGGCATTTCGCGGCGTTGCCCCGCACTGAAATCCTGGCAGAATGCCCGCGCTCCGCAAACAATTTTACCCTTAACATTATAAAGCCCTTTATCAGTTTTTTCCAAAAGCCCGGCATCGTCTGTGCCTTAGCGTTCATGCTGCTTTACCGCTTGCCCGAGGCGTTTCTCACCAAGATAACGCCCCTCTTCCTGCTCGACAGCGTGGAGAAAGGCGGCCTGGCACTCACCACGGCCGAGATAGGCTTTGTGCAGGGCACGGTGGGCATCGTGGGTCTGACGCTCGGCGGTATTCTCGGCGGCATCCTCGCTGCGGGCAAGGGTGGCATGAAGCGTTGGCTGTGGCCAATGGTGGCGAGCATCACGATTCCCGACGCGCTCTATATCATTCTTGCCTATTACCAGCCCGAAAACCTCACGCTGATTGGGGCTTTCGTGTTCTTGGAGCAGTTCGGCTACGGTTTCGGCTTCACCGCCTATATGATTTACCTGCTGCAATTTGCGCGTGGCGAGAACTCCACGGCGCACTACGCTTTCGCCACCGGCTTCATGGCTTTGGGCATGATGCTCCCCGGTTTGGTGAGCGGCGCGTTGCAGGAACTCACGGGCTATCTCAATTTCTTCATCATCACCACCGTGCTATGCAGCGTCACCTTCCTTGTGTCCGCCCTCGTAAAATTTGATGCGGGCGAGGATTAAGGGCGAAATTTTGCTCACCCGCTTATTTCATCCCATTATCACCTAAGAGCGTAAACGCTATCTGCGCAGACAGTGCAAACTGTCTGCGCAGATATTTTTTTGTTCCTCGGATAAAATTTTCATTTTCTCCGAGATATTTTTTCCTTTCCTATAAGAAAATTTTTATTACAAACTTTGTAACGCTTGTTACAAACTTTCTAACACATGTTACAAACTTTGTAATACGTGTTACAAACTTTGTAACAAAAAATATCTGCGCAGAAAGTAAAAAATATCTTGCTGAAAGGAAAAACTTTCAAGGAGAAAGGAAAAAATAGCTCCGAGCAAATGCGCGCAGGCGGTATTCACGCAATGATTGAATGACGTGAAAGCGTTTGCGCTCATACGTGATAATCGGGTGGGGCTTATAAGCAAATTCTTCTGATGTCATGGTTTGTAAATTTTATAAAAAGAGAGGTCGAACAGAGTCCGCCGCTTATGCCATTTTTATGGCTTATAATTCCGATTGATACCTTGGCGACAGGCAGTAGAATGTTAGTATTTGGCACGAAGTACTGATAAAATTTTATTGTATTTAGGATTATTAACACAGAAATGTGTTCCGAGGGAGGTAAAATTTATACATTTGCAACAGAAAATAAGAAAGCGATGCGCTGCTACACAGAAAATCAGCACAGAAAGGTTATTTAATTATCCTATGTCAAATACTGCAACGAAAGAAATCGTCGATAAAGATTTGCAAAGGCGCAATAAAGGCCTTATCCGCCGAGTAAAGACCGCCTTATTTGACAACTGGTGCCTGAAACGCTCTAAACTTATATATTTTTTTGCATCCAGACTTTTCCGAAGTGACGTTAGGATTAACATCGCCATGCGTTGCCGCTCCGATAACAGCAAGGACTGGGGGCATGCGTGGGTGACGTGCGGCGGGAAGCCCCTATTGGAGCGCAACGAGCGCCTGATTAGCAAAAAGCGCACCCTGATAGCCGAAGACAATAAATATATATACTGGATTTACGACTAATATAACAACCAATGGCAAACTTATATCTCACGCATAAATGCAGGCGCGGTTGCCCGTTTTGCTTTGCCCGCAAAGTGCTCAAAGCAGCGCACAACGTGGAGGAAAAGCTCACGCTCGAAGAGATTGAGCAATTTGTGTCGCATTATGAGGGACAAATCGATTCGCTCGGCCTGCTCGGCGGCGAGCCGTTTCTCTATCCCGACCTTGTAAAGGTGATAGAACTCCTGAAACGTCATCATATCCATTCCAAGATATTCACCAGCGCCACTGACCCGCTGCCCGAAGGTCTTGCCGAGTTTGACATCTCGCAGGGCGACATAAACTTTATCGTGAATGTGGGCAGCCGCGACACCTATACCGACGAGAAGTTTGCCAACCTTGAACGCTTCTTTGACAAGTTTCATTCTATCTCCGCGCTGTCGTACACGATTTTCGACCTGAAAAAGGACAATCCCGAGTTCCTCTTCGACATGATAGACCACTACGGGCTGGTGCGCAACATTCGCACGGGCATAGCCCTGCCTATCTATCGCGGTGGCAACAGTTACATAGCCCTCGACGACTACAAGCGCGCGGCGGAATACTTCTGCGCCTGCGCCGAGAAAGCCGCCAAGCGGCGCATCACGCTGGCAATGGACTGCGGCTTCCAGGCGTGCATGTTCACGGATGCCCAGTTGGGCAGACTGTTCCGCCTTGGCACAAATCTGGGCTTCATGTGCGGTGCAGCGCTGGACATCGGTCCGGGTTTGAAAGTGTGGAACTGCTTCCCGCTCTTCCAGTTGGGCTGCGTGGACGCCCTTGGTGCCAAGACGCTCGATGAGCTCAAGCTTAATTTGCAGAAAAGGCTCGACGAAGAACTGGGCAGCGGGCGCGGCGTGCGTCCCGAGTGTGCAGCCTGCGAGCTCTACGACCGCAAACTGTGCGAAGGCGGTTGCAAAAGTTTTAAATCGGTAGGACAATAATTTTCAACATATAAGAACCATGGAAATCAGTAAAAACGTGACTTGGAAAACCCTCGGCGAGAAGGTTATTGCTGTTAAGGTAGACACCGGCGAGTACTACACGCTCAACGAAGTGGCATCTGTGATATGGAAAGCCATCGACGAAGGAAAATCCAAAGAAGACATCGCAGAAAAGATTTGCACCGAGTACGATGCAACAGATAAAGCTTCGGTGTTGCAAGACATCGAGGAACAAATCAGTGAGTGGCAACATGAATTATTAATCCTTTAAATTAGTACGACTATGACTAAGAAAACTTACGAGAAGCCGCAGACAAGCAAGCACGCTTCTATGGACGTTGTCCAGGGTTCAGGTCTGTATTACACGACGCTGTATTACACCAGCCTGTATTACTGGCATTAATTGTCGTTAATCAAAGTAATGAGTGCGAACTACGCATTGATTGTCGAGGTGGCAGGTGTCGCTATCCGTTTCCAATCGGAAATGGAGATTGACATCTGTCACCTTAGCACACTCTTCAAGCATCACTTGGTAGCCAATGATGCTACGGCAGCGGATCACGTTGTAGACATTGTGACGATAGAGCGTTCGCCCGTGCCCGAAGATGCCACTTTGGCGTGGAAAGGCTATTACCACGGCGTGGGCTATGACGGAAAGCACGAAAACACGCTGAAGAAATACGTGTCACAAGACAAGCGGTATGAGTACTTCGATACGCCCGACGGCGGCTGTATCACCATCGACCGGGAAAGCCCCCATACCGTTTGTTCGCTGATGTCGTGGAAAAAACTGTTCAGCAAGAAGAAAGAACGCGCTAACATCGGCTCGCTCGTTATCCTTCTGATTCATATAATCATGGCGCGGCACAACCGCTACACGCTGCACGCCTCTGCTGTGGCGTGGAAAGGCGCGGCAATAGTGTTCACAGGCCGCAGCGGACAGGGCAAGAGCACCCTTTGCACGGACCTCACCAAGCTCGGAGCAGGGTTTATGGGCGACGACATCGTCTTCGTGTACCAAGAAGCAAGCAGGATAATGATTGCCCCCTTGCTCTTTGACGCCAAACTATACATAGACTCCCAAAAAGAAAAGACATTTGTGGATATGGCGGCGCAAAGCGGCTGCGAAGCGGGCGCGGCACTGCCATTACAGGCTGTTGCCGAAATCACGCAGACGCGCCAGGGCCTCTCTGCCGTACGGCAGGCAGCCGATGAGCATCGCCTGTTTGACGTGCTGCTGGAAGCGGCCAACAACATCGCCCTGCAATACGACAGCGCCGAATGGCTGTCGCTCTGCGCCAATATCTTAGAACATAAAAAGCTCTATAATTTCTCCTTTGGCGACCGCCGCCTGCTTAATGTAAACGTTCTCGATGACTTCATTCAGTAACACAGAAATATTATCGCTATGGCAGATGCCCGGCGAGGCTATGTGGCGCATTGCATTGCAGCAGGCTTTGCAGAATTTGCCCCAATCGGCATCGCTCTGCGTGGAATTGCTGCGCACCGCGCCGCAGGAACGGTTGGACGACTGCGCGAAGGCATTTCTCTCAAAACTACCTTTCCTGAAAGAAGGCTATGCGCCGGTGGAAAAGCTGACCGATACAAAGGTTTGCGACTCCTTTGCCAGTTTGGCAGAAAGCTATAAAGCCATTTTACATGACCTGAAAGTAAGGAACGATCAAGAAACCGCTAAAATCTTCTACCTATACTTCAACGGCTTGCGACCCGACTTGAAGCTTCTCTTTCCGGAAACGGACTTTACGGGCTTGCGCCGCGACAACGAGCGCGACAAGAAAGAGGAGCATCAGCTCATGGTGTTCGTGACGGGGCTATGCAACCTGAATTGTTCCTATTGCTTCTCCAACGACATAGAGCGCAGGCAGATTACAGAGGACGAATTACGTAAAATTTTCAAGTGGGCATCTGAAAACGGCTGCAACTGTGTTACGCCCTGCGGCGGAGAGCCATTGATGTACAAGCACATCGGTCTGCTGCTCGACTTGGTGCAGGATTACGGCATGACTACCTATTTTGCCTCTAATTGCACCTGGCCTTTATCACGCTTCACTGAGCGGCAAGCCAGTTGCATTAAAAGCCTGACTTTCCACATCACCGAAGCGCTGTGGAAGAACGCGGAATATATGCGCATCTTCTGCGAAAACATACAGTGGGCAAAGCAGCGCGGCATAAATATCATAGCCCGATTTAACATCGTAAAGCCGAATACAGACTTTACAAAATGCTTCGAACTGATAGAGAAACAGGAGCTGAAATGCGTGAACATCGCCCTGACTATTCCCGACCGTTCGCACGATAATATATATGTAGGCGCGTCCTATTTCTCTGACTTTATCGATGACCTGCGGCGCGTATTGGATTTTTGCAAGAAACGTAAAATCAGCCTCAACTTTGCCAAGACTGTACCGCCTTGCATATTCCCGGAAGAAGAGGCGTTGCAAATGCTGGCTTACGATAACTTTCTCCCCTTCTGCAATGTACACGAAGACGGCGGCACGCGCAACGTATGCATTTCCCCTGCGAAATACATCACGCCCTGCCTCGGCATGTCGGCACCAAAAGTGCTTTTCTCGGAAAAGCTGACGTGGGACGATTTGTACAAACAGATGGGCACGGCGGTAAACTGCGCCTTGCGGCAACCGCTCTTTGAAAAATGCAATAAGTGCTTCCTCTATCACAGACACCTGTGCCAAGGAGCCTGCTTAAGTTATAAAACACATGCGTAGCAAACGGATAAAGCGTTTCAGGCAGCATCTGCATAATGCCTTTCAGAAATTCCGTCTGCGCTATTTGCAGCCGGGACGGCTCACGCATCTGCCCGACACGCTGACCATCGAACTGACCAGCCATTGCTCGCTGGCTTGCTCATGCTGCCCCAACGGCATCGCCGGCGCACGCCGTCGCGGTCGCGACACCATAACGCTTGACAATTTCAAGAAGCTACTCGAAAATATTGACGTGCCTGTGCGCAGCGTGTTCCTGCACCTCCACGGCGAACCGTTCCTCAATAAAGATTTGCCCGAAATCGTCAGGCTGCTTGCAGAGCACGGCGTTGAGGAGTTTAATATCTTTAGCAATGCATACAACATCAAGCTCGACCTGCTCGAAAACGTGCTGTGCAGTGTGGGCGGCAAGAAACTCAACCTTGCCTTCTCGGCGGAATTGTACGACAGGCAGGCGTATGAGCACATTCGCTGTCCCGGGCGTTTCGATACGGTGTGGCAGTCGCTGCAAGATATTGACGCGATGATGCAGAAGCACGGCACGACCTACTCTGTGAACAGCATCGTGCATCGTGAAGACATCGGCATCTTGCCCGAACGGGTCCCGGATGTATTTCGCCGCTTGCCGAGCCTGAAAAGCATGCACCTGACAAGTGCTTTCCCCTGGCCGCATCTGCCGCAAACGGGCGACCTGGCCGGGCATTTGCGTCGCAAACGAAGCATTTGCAACCAAATTTGGCAGTTGCCTGCGATTATGGCCGACGGCAGAGTGACGATGTGCTCGAGCGACTATAACGCGGAGTGCGTGGTCGGGTCGCTTTACGAAGAAAAGTTCAGCAAAATCATCAACAATAAGGCCGCCCGCTCCTTCCGCCGCAACATTGCCCTGCGCCGCCCTGAAAGCAACGCGCTCTGCAAGGGCTGCCTGATAGACCGCCACACGGCGTTTTCGCGCATCGTGAACCGCAAGTTTGTGGAAAAGGCCGCGCCCGAGGCGTTGCAAAAGTATTTCGCCGCGTTTGGCAAATATTTTAATATTTAATATTTAGAATATCTCCCGTTTATAAACATTCATACAGAAGAATATGCCCAACTTAATGCTTACCAACTGGTGCAACTACCATTGCCCTTATTGTTTCGGTGTGGACATGATGGTGCCCAAAAAGCCGAGGAACGCCATGAGCCGCGAAACGTTCAACGGCATTATGGAATGGATGCAACGCAAACCGTTCGACCGCGTGATACACCTTATGGGCGGCGAACCGACGCTTAATCCCGACATCGAATGGTTCGTGAACCGCTTGCTGGAACAGAACATGCACATCACGATTTTCAGCAATATGGCAACGCCCCAGGCAGTGCAGCTGGCTGACAAGTGCTCTATGCTGCCCGTGCACTGGGTGGCCAACGTGAATAACCCCACAAAATGGAACAAGGCGCAGCGCGAAAACATCTCCAAAGCACTCCGCGCAGCAGGAAAGCATGCCTCTATCACTTTTAACATACAACCCGAAGAGCCTAACGAATTGTGGGCGCTGGAACTGATTGAAGAGTTCGAGCTGAACCCGAACATCAAGGTGGGCTTTGTGCTGCCGACGCTCACCTCGTCGAACATGGCCCTCAAAGACAGCGAGTACGGCATCGTGGCGCAGCGTGTGGTAGACCTCGTTAAGGCAGGCGAGCGGCTCGGCGTAAGCGTAAGTTATGAGTGCGGCGTGCCTTATTGCGTGTTTACTGACGAACAATTAGGCTTTTTGTGGCGGCACAACTCCATACCCGCTTCCGGCTGCTGCTCGCGCCTTGACATTACGCCCGAGGGCGAAGTGATGTATTGCCTCCCGCTGGCTACGGCGGGCTTGCGCCACTACTCAGAATTTGCGGACTACCATGAATGTCGCAAGTGGTTCGAAGACCGCTTTAAGCCTTACCGAATGTTGGGCAGCAAAATAGAATGTGCCGAATGTCCCCTCAACAATCCGATGCAGTGCCGCGGGGCGTGCCTGGCAAAGAATATGATTGGGGCAAAGAACATTGAGATAGGAAGATAAGTGGTGCAATTTCCTGAAAATAAAGTCTGTGTGCCAACAGGCGAGGCAGACATGGTGCGCGCTCTGCTTGTACAGGACAACTACGAATGGATTGCAAGGCGGGCGGAGGCATTGGGCATTGAGGTGGTGCCGATTAAAGGCATTGATCTGCTGCAAACAGTATATGCAGAACGCTTTGACCGCCCCGTGCGCGACATTGACTTGCTCTGCTATTCGGAAGAAGATTGCCGCCGACTGGCAAACGACCTGACAGGAGAGGGTAGTTATCGCCTTGAATTTGAGTTCTCGCTCCGTCCTGAAGCACTTGCCGCCAAGCGCAAAGTATCTCTGCTCTCAAATGTGCGGACAAAGGTGAACGTGGATATTCATACGGCATTGGTAACCAAGAAATTCTTTTCGCGCACCGTTGGGACATTCAACGAAGACGCTTTGCAGCGCATCGCAGGAGGACGCTTGGAAACCGTGGACCGTTGGCTCTTCTTGGCACAACATGCAGCATTCCACAACTTCTCGGATCCAAAGTGGGTGCGCGATTTGAAAATCATCTACCAAAACTTTTCGGAGGAACAACGTGCGGAAATCTCCCGCCGTGGTGGTCAGTATGGGTTCGGCCGCGTAGTGAAGGCTGCCCTTTGGCATTGCGGCGAATGGCAGGGCGAAGAAAATGCCTTCCTGCGTTTCGTGCGCCGACTCAATCGCCCTTGGAAGCACAATCTGTTTTACCGTTTCATTGCTGGATTTTGGGAATTTGCCTTTATAGAAAAGAGGAGCGCGCGGTTACGGGCATTTCGAGATTTGATATTTCCGAATTTCGGCACGCTCACCAATATTTACCGCGTCAGACACAAAGCGTTACTACCGCCGTACTATCTGCTCAATATACTGATTATGCTGCCTGCCGTGTTGCTGTTCGGAGGAGTATATATAATAATGAGTAGATAATCCACATAGTAGGTGAGCGGGGAGTACATAAAAAATATACCTGCAAAGCAATAAAAGGAAAAAGCTTACGTTAATAATGTAAAACAATAACACATTATGGAGGCTTTAACGCTTATGCAGGAAGAACATATAGTAATAGAGGATGGAATGTCTGTGTGGGGGCAAGCGGCGAAACGTACGTTTGACTGTGCTTTGGCAGCCGTGTTGCTCATCGTGTTCTCGCCGCTCTTCCTTATTTGCTATATCGCCGTGCGCCTAGAAGACGGTGCGCCTGCCATTTTCAAGCAAGAACGCATCGGGTTGAATGGCAAACCTTTCAATATCTATAAGTTCAGGAGTATGCGCATCGGCGCAGAAAACGAAGGGCCGCGGCTCTTTGCCGGCGAAAAGGACGACCGCCTCACCAAGACGGGCAAATTCCTGCGCGACCACCATCTCGACGAACTGCCACAGCTTTGGAACGTGTTTGTAGGCGACATGGCGTTTATCGGGCCGCGCCCGGAGCGCAAGTTCTATATCGACAAGATTATGGAGTGCGACCCGCGCTATGCGCAACTTTATAAAATCCGTCCCGGCGTTACTTCTTACGCCACGCTCTACAACGGCTACACCGATACGCTCGAGAAAATGCTGCGCCGCCTCGAACTGGATTTGTACTACCTCGAGCACCGCTCTTGGATATTCGACATGAAAATCCTTTGGCAGACGTTTTATAAAATTGTATCAGGAAATAAGTTCTAATAAAAGAGGGACGTTGATGCGTCCCTCTTTTTATTGTTTGTCCTCCTCGTAATGTCTGTTGTTTGCCCCCTCGTACGCCTCGACGATGCGCGTCACGAGTTTGTGGCGCACGATGTCGCCTTTGTCCATCTTTATGAACGCGATGCCGGGAATGCCGCGCAGAAGTTCTATCGCCTCGATAAGGCCGCTGCGCACGGAGTGAGGCAGGTCGATTTGCGTGCGGTCGCCCGTGATAATCATCTTCGTGTTCCAGCCCATACGGGTTAGGAACATTTTTATTTGCGCCGAGGTGGTGTTTTGCGCTTCGTCGAGAATGACTACCGCATCGTTGAGCGTGCGGCCACGCATAAAGGCGAGCGGGGCTATCTGAATGACATTCGTCTCTATATATTCCTGCAATTTGGCAGGCGGTATCATTTCCTCCAAAGCATCGTAGAGCGGGCGCAGATACGGGTCGATTTTTTCTTTCATGTCGCCTGGCAGAAAACCCAGTTTTTCGCCCGCCTCCACTGCGGGGCGGCTGAGGATTAGTTTCTTGACCTCCTTGTTTTTGAGCGCACGCACGGCGAGCGCGATGGCGGTGTAGGTCTTGCCAGAACCGGCGGGGCCGACGGCGAACAGCATGTCGTTCGTCCGGAATGCCTCTACGAGTTTGCGCTGATTGGCCGAGCGCGGCGCGATGGGGCGGCCGCCCGTGCTGTAAACGATGGTGTCGGAATTGGCATCGCTCTCAGCGGTGCGGTGCTTGAGGATATTGATGATGTCCTCCTCTGCGAGCCGATTGTACTTGGCGCAGTGGCGGTCGAGCGCGGCGAAGGTTTCGTCGAACGCCGCCATGTCTTCTTCGCTGCCGATGACGCGCACCACGTTGTCACGGGCCACGATGCGCAGCTTGGGGCAAAGGGCGCGGAGTAGGCGCAGGTTGGCATTGTTCGCGCCGTAAAAGAGCGCGGGGTCGGAGGATTCTATCAGGAAATGCTTTTCTGTCATATAGGAAAAGGGAGATTGCGACTGCAAAAATACGCAATAGAAAACAGATTTTCCTTATTTTTTTGTTACTTTTGTGCTGTAAAACCAAGTTTTAGTAGACGAGTGAACAAGTAGACGAGTAGACGAGACAGAAATGTCGTGCAAGCATGGATTTAATATGTATTCTGTCTCGTTTACTTGTTTACTCGTCTACTTGTTTACTCAATACCATATAGTCAACCGATGCTCAAAAAGATAACGCCCGTTCATTTTATCCTCTTTTTCGTCTTTATTGTTTGTGTGCTATTGATTGTGAAGTGTGTGCGCCCCGACATTGCGCAGCCGCGCAGGATTGCAGCGGCTCAGCCCGAAGAAGAGGCGATGGCGGCGGAAGCAGAAAAGATAATGCCGAACGACACGATTGGTTTGCAGAGCCTCCACGTTGACTCGCTGCTGTTGCGTGCGCGCAGGCCTTATATATTATTAAATGAGAAGGGCGAGCCGGTGAAGAACCGCGTGACGAGCGTGCGCCGCTTTGAAGATGCTTTCCCCGACCTCAACGACGTGCAGCTGGCAACGGCGCAACGCCTCGGACTGCCCGATGCCATAGAAAACCGCGACGAGGCGGTGCATAAGATGAACGAGCTGGTTTACGTGGGCGACTGCCCATTTTATACGATAAAGCCTTTGCATCATTCTATTGCCTATCTCGTGCCGCGTGCCGCGAGGCTTCTTGAAGAAATCGGGCGCAGCTTTATGGATTCGCTCGCTACAAAAGGCTATCCCCTGCACAAAATGACCGTTACCTCCATATTGCGGACAAAAGAAGACGTGCGCCGCCTGCGCAACGTGAACCGCAATGCCTCGGAGCAAAGTTGCCATCAGTACGGCACTACTTTCGATATTTCCTACAACCATTTCCAGCGCGTGCAAGACCCCGATGCGCCTGAACAGCCGCAGACGTGGGGCGTAACGCTCAAATCTATTTTGGCGGAGGTGCTGGAAGACCAAAGGGAAATGGGAACTTGTTATGTGAAATACGAATATAAGCAGTCGTGTTTCCACATCACGGCGCGGTAGCCCGTTGCTCCTCCGGCCAATTTACGAGATAAAGCCTGTCAGTAGTACGGGTGAAGGCCGTGTAAAGCCAACGGAGATAAGAAACGCCGAGCGCGTCGGGCGGCAGATAGCCCTGGTCGATAAAGACGCGCCGCCACTGCCCGCCCTGCGCCTTGTGGCAGGTCACGGCATAGGCATATTTGATTTGCAAAGCATTATAGTAGGCATCAGAACGGAGCGCTTTCATGCGCTCCTTTTTTGTAGATATATGCGCATAGTCTTCGAGCACCGCCTCATAGAGCCGGCGGCTTTCGTCGGCGGTGAGCGCGGGGGCTTCCGACTGCAAAGTGGAGAGCAACACGCGGCAATCGAGTTCTTGCCCGTCGTAGTCGGGAAAACGCAGCGTCACGTCGGCAAAGCGAAAGCCGTATTGCTCATGCACGTTGCGCACGGCGAGCACTTCCGCCACGTCGCCGTTGGCGATAAAGGAGAAAGGCAGGCTTTCGCCCTTGGGCAGCGCGGCGGCGGCCTTTTCCGGCCAATGGTAATTGTTTTTCACCGCCATGATGAGGTCGCCGCGCGAGAGTTCCTCCTCGCGATAGAAAATTTGCGAGCGGATACCGTTGTTGTAAACGTTGGCACGCTTGTTGGAACGCGTCACGACAATCACCTCGTCTGCACCAAATTTGTCGTAGTCGCTCACCAACGCCTCAATAAGTTCGTCCCCCGGCAAAAAGCGCACCTCGCCGTTCGCGCTTCCCGCAAGGCAGGGCAGCGCATCGGGGTTTTCGGCAATCATCTGCCGCAGATGCGTGGCACCGGCCAGCACTTGCGAGGCATCGTCTTGCCGCACCACGTCTGTAAGGTCGGCACTGCCTACCGTCATTCCCATTCTTTTGAAAACATCGTCCTGCAAAGCCGGACTGTCTGCCTCACCCACGGGCGGCAACTGCGCTGTGTCGCCCACCATAATGAGGCGGCAACCGTTGTTCCCGCCGTAAACGAAGCGCAGCAAGTCGTCGAGCAGTTGCCCCGTGCCGAACACGGATTCTGAAAAACTGCCTTCGCCCGACGCTATCATAGAAGCCTCGTCTACAATAAAGAGTGCGTTTTTCAGACTATTGAAACCGAGCGAAAAGCGCGTGTCTTCGCCCTTAAAAGTATCTTGACGGTAAATAAAGCGATGGATGGTGTAGGCAGGATGCCCGGCATAAAGCGAAAATACCTTGGCGGCCCTGCCCGTAGGCGCAAGCAGCACGACGGGGTGTTGCAACTTTTTCAGCACGCGCACCAATGCCGCCACCAGCGAAGTCTTGCCCGTGCCGGCGTAGCCGCGCAGAATGACGAGGGCGTTGGCACAGGGCGTGAGTTGGAAGCGTGAGAGCAAACGAATGGCACGAGCCTGCGATGGCGTAGGCTCGTGCCGTAGTTCTTCTTTTATGAGTTGCGAAAAATATTGTTCAAGCACGGAACTCAGAATAAGAAATTCCTAAAATCGTTGAATAGGGCAAATGCCATGAGCAGCAACAGGAGCGCCATGCCGATAGTTTGCGCCCGTTCCATGAACTTGTCGCTGGGTTTGCGGCGCGTGATGACTTCAACCAGGAGGAAGAATACGTGGCCGCCGTCGAGCGCGGGAATGGGCAGGATATTCATAAATGCCAGCATCAGGGAGATAAACGCCGTGAGTTCCCAGAAGCGCTGCCAGTCCCACACGGCGGGGAACATGCTGCCGATTGCGCCGAAACTGCCCACGCTCTTCGCGCCTTCTGCCGTAAAGATATATTTCAGGTCATCTACGTAACCCGTCAGCACCTTCCAGCCATGGATAGTGCCGGCGGGGAAACTTTCGAAGAACCCGTAGGTGCGCGTCACGCTTTCGTAGCGCGTGGCAGTGGGGATGTTCCATGCGATGCCGAGCATATAGTCCTTGCCGAGCATCACGTTGAGGGTGTCGGTTGCGCCCGTTTCGGTACGGCGCACCACGAGTGTGGCTTGCCGCATCTTCAGGCTGTCGGCCGCGTTGCCCTGCGCCAGTACGTCGGCAATCGAGCCGCGCACGACGGCATACTCGTTCCAGGTGCGAAACGCCTTGCCATTGTAGCCTATCAACTCGTCGCCGGCGCGTATGCCCGCCTTGTCTGCCACGCCGCCCACCGTAACGCTGTCGATGCGCGAGGGCATCAGCACTTCGGCAAAGCGCGGCTGGTCTTTCAGCATTTCTAAAAGACTAAGGTCGCCGGGCAGTGCAAAGGTCACCTCTTTGCCGTCGCGCAGCACGGTTACGCTGTGTGCTTCGCTGATGGCGCGAAACATGTCGCCGTCCATACGTTCCAACTCCACGGCATTTGTGCGCAGGGGAATGTCGCCGTCGCGGAAACCGACCGACTGTGCCATCTCGTTGTACTTCAGTCCGTCCGTCATGTTGCGCAGCGGCACGTAGGTGTCGCCCCAAGTGAAAAGTATCATGGCGTAAATCACCAGGGCCGTGATGAAATTCACAAGTACGCCGCCTATCATGATAAACAGGCGCTGCCACGCCGGCTTGGCGCGGAACTCCCACGGTTTTACAGGCTGCTTCATCTGTTCCGTGTCCATCGACTCGTCAATCATGCCCGAGATTTTCACATAGCCGCCGAGGGGCAGCCAGCCGAGGGCGTAGGTCGTGTCGCTCTTCTTGGGCTTGAACTTAAAGAGCGTGAACCAAGGGTCGAAGAAGAGGCAGAATTTTTCTACCCTCACCTTGAAAATTTTGGCAAATAAGAAGTGCCCGCCTTCGTGCAATACGACGAGCAGCATGAAACAGAGGATAAGTTGCAGGGCGCGGATAAAGAATATTTCCATTTTATGTTACAAGATTTTTAGAAAAGGGTTTGGGCGATGCTGCGTGCTTCGGCATCGCAGGCAAAAAGGTCGTCGAGTGTTGGATTTTCAGTGAAAGATGCTTTTGCGAGCGTTTCCTCGATGATGCGCGGCACGTCGGCGAAACCGATGCGCCCTTCGCGGAAGGCGAGGTTGGCAATCTCGTTGGCGGCATTGAGGACGCAGGGGGCGTTACCGCCGCGCGCGATACTTTCGTAGGCAAGGCGCAGGCAAGGAAAGCGGTCGGGATCGGCTGGCTCGAAGTGGAGTGCTCCGAGTTTGAAGAGGTCGAGCCGCTGCTCGCTCACGGCGATGCGCTGGGGGTAGGAGAGGGCGTAGGCAATGGGCAGACGCATGTCGGGCAAACCGAGTTGCGCCTTCACAGCTCCGTCTTCAAATTCCACGGCAGAGTGTACGATGCTCTCAGGATGTACCACGACTTCGATCTGGTCCAGTTCCACACCAAAGAGCCATTTGGCTTCTGCGAATGGGGCTTGCCTCGCCGACAATACATTGCAGAATGGCGGAATGCTCGCTGTCCACGGGCAAAATGGCCACGCGGTTGTCCAAGGCGAGGCGGTTGATGATGGCACCCGCCACGACGAGCGTTTCCTTGTTGGCGAGGGCTATGGTCTTGCCCGCCTTGATGGCTTCCACCGTGGGGCGCAAGCCGGAAAAGCCCACCATGGCCGTAAGCACTACGTCGATGTCGGCAGAGGTGACCACCTGGCTTATGGCATCGGCACCGGCATACACTTTAATCGGCAAATCCGAAAGAGCTTCCTGTACAATATTATATTGTGTGTCGTCGGCAATCACCACCGTGTCGGGCTTGAAAGCGCGTGCCTGCTTGATGAGCAGTTCGGCGTTACGGCCGGCCGTGAGCGTGTGCGCCTCGAAAAGGTCGGGGTGGCGGCTGATTACGTCGAGCGTCTGGGTACCTATGGAGCCGGTGGAGCCTAAGACGGCAATCTTTTTTGGGGACATATATATAATGTATAATATGATTCGGTTTGTAGGGCGAGAAGCAAAGAATGCAATTGTTGCGGTCTGAAAGACCAATTGTTGCTTACAGCCCGGGGCATCGCCCCGGGAGTTCGTGCAGCATTGATTTTAGTGTCTTGCTCTGAAAGAGCAACCTGCTTTATGAGGAGCAACGCTCCGTGTTACGATAAGGGTTACGCGCTTGCGCGCGTGGCATTTTTGCGTACACAAAAATGCCAAATGTGTTGTTTAATGCCTTGTCTTCCCGGGGCACTGCCCCGGGCTATGGGCAACATTTGGGCTTACAGCCCGCCTCACGCATGGTGTCTTGAATAGCAGAAATATTTTGTTACTCATTCAGTTCCACCAACCCGTCGGGCAGGTGCAGGGTGAGCGTGCGTTTCTTCAAATTGAAATCTACGAGGAAATCGTCGTGATAGGGCAGGATCAGTTCGTCGCCGTCTTCTTTTTCGATGTAAAGCAATACGTTGGCCGACGACTCGTCCACGCCGGAGATTTCACCCAAAGCACCGGCGCGGTCATCGCGAACGCGAAAACCCGTGAGGGCTTTGTAGGAAGAGAGTTCAAAATCGTCTTCCTCCTCATCGGGCAGGGCTTCGAGCGGATAGTACACCTCGCGCCCCACGAGCCGCCGCGCCTTTTCTTCCGTGTCGATATCTTCAAAAGAAAAAATCGCGGTTTCCTTGTTCTTAAAACCGTATTCCTCCCAAAAGAAAGGCACGAGCAAGCCGTCCATATCCAAAAAAAGATAAGGCGAGTCGCCCCGGTCGAAGGCATCGTCGGTGAAGCGCAGCTCCACCTCGCCTTTAAGTCCGCGGATACGCGTGATGCGCCCGATGTGGAAAGTGTCGTTTCTGTCGATCATGCCTCGCAGCGTTTGATGTTTGCGCCGAGGCTGGCAAGGCGTTGCTCGATATTTTCATAGCCTCGGTCAATCTGTTCGATGTTGTCGATGCGGCTCACGCCGTCTGCGCTCATGGCGGCGATGAGCAGGGCGATGCCGGCGCGTATGTCGGGCGAAACCATACGCTTCGCCCTGAGCCGCAGGGCGTTGTCGTGGCCGATGACCACGGCGCGGTGCGGATCGCAGAGTATGATTTGCGCCCCCATTTCGATGAGTTTGTCTACGAAGAACAGGCGGCTCTCAAACATCTTCTGGTGGAACAGCACAGAGCCTTTCGCCTGCGTGGCCACCACGATAAGCACGCTCAGCAAGTCGGGCGTGAGGCCCGGCCAAGGCGCGTCGGCGAGATTCATAAACGAACCGTCGATAAACGATTCTATCTCGTAGTGCTCCTGGCGGGGGATAAAGATGTCCTCTCCCTTTTGCTCCATCTGCACGCCGAGGCGGCGGAACGATTCGGGAATCAGCCCGAGGTCGGCGGCTGCCGCGCCGCGAATGGTAAGCCCGTCGCCCACCATGGCTGCCATGCCCATGAACGACCCGATTTCAATCATGTCGGGCATAATCGTGTGGGTCGCGCCGTGCAGGCAGCCCGTGCCGGTAATGGTGAGCAGGTTGGAGGCGATACCGCTGATGTTTGCGCCCATAGCGTTGAGCAGGCGGCAAAGTTGCTGGATATAGGGTTCGCAGGCGGCATTGTAAATCGTGGTCGTGCCCTCGGCCATAACGGCTGCCATAATGATGTTGGCGGTGCCCGTCACGGAGGCCTCGTCGAGCAGCATATAAGTGCCTTTCAGCTTGTCGGCGGTAATGGAGTAGCGTCCTGCGGTCTCATCGTAAGAGAATTGCGCCCCGAGTTTATGCAGTCCGAAGAAATGCGTGTCGAGTCGCCGGCGGCCAATCTTGTCGCCGCCTGGCTGCGAAAGCAGGGCGCGGCCGAAGCGTGCCGTGAGCGGACCGAGCAGCA
The DNA here is from genome assembly GCA_004556745.1 of Bacteroidales bacterium. Taxonomy (GTDB): domain Bacteria; phylum Bacteroidota; class Bacteroidia; order Bacteroidales; family Bacteroidaceae; genus Alloprevotella. The sequence goes on from SFFY01000011.1 coordinate 68,684, forward strand.
AGATGCTGCCGCGCAGGCGGGAGCAGCGTTGCAGAAACTCCGGGCTGGACAGGTATTCGAGGTTGACGTCAGCGGCGCGGAATGTATAGTCGCCCGCTCCGTTCTGCGTCACCTCTACATCGATGTCGCGCAACAGCTGAATCAGGTTGTTTACGTCGAGAATGTTCGGAATGTTCTTGATGCGGACCGGTTCGGAAGTGAGCAGCGTAGCGCAGATTACCTGCAACGCCTCGTTTTTCGCGCCTTGCGGCGTGATGCTTCCCGTCAGCCGGTGTCCGCCCTCTATGATGAATGATGCCATTGCCTGGTTGTTAATGATTATTACCCTTCTTTCCCTTCTTGTTCCGTTGCTCGCGGATTTCCATAAGACGCATGCCGGGACGCGAAAAGTCCGGTGCCAATGCTCCCTCGGTGTAGGCGGCGATGTCGCGCGCCACCTTTGCGTCTTCCACGCCGTCGCCCTTCCATTCGGCAAGGCTGCGCTTCATGCGCGTGCCCACCTGCCGCACCAATTGGCGTCGCTGTGCCGTGTCGGGCATTTCGGGGAGCGACTTCACGGCCTCCTCGATGAGGTGTCCGTAATGCCGCCACTTAATTTCGTGGCCTGGGTAGGTGAGATGCGGTTTCTCTTTCTCCTCATTATAGTGCGTAATGGGGAAAGGGTAGTCAATGTCGAGCTGATAGTTTGCCATGAACGCCAGATGGTCCCAAAGTTTACGGCGAAAGTCGGGCACGTTTTTCATGCCCGGGTTCACGCCCGCCATCACCGTGATAATGGCTTTCGCATAGGTTTGCCGCTCGTTTTTGTCGGCGATAGTCAGCGCGTGGTGCACCATGTCCTGCACCAGCCGCCCGTATTCGGGCATTGCGAGGCGTTCGCGCGTGGAATTGTAGTCCATATATATAAAATTGTATATGGGGTAGGAAAATTAGAAAAGGCTTTTGGGCTTCGTAGCCACAAATTCCTTTAAGTAGAAAGGTTCGAAATAGGCCACGTCCTCTGTCTTGCCCTGCGCAAGCCGGCGTTCGGCGAGCGGCATCATGTTTTTTGCCAAAGGATGTATGCCTTCGATAAAATGGGCATTGGGGTGCGTGAGGACCGCCTTGCATTTCTCCGCGCCGTTGCCGAAGAAATACACGGGGCGTTCGTCAAGAAATTCCTTGTAACTCTCTTCCGTCACGATGTCTGCCCCCGTGGGACGCAGTTCTGTGAGGGCGCGGTCGTAGACGGCGGCATAAACCTCCATGCGACGCGCGTCGATCATCGGGCAGAGCAGCGCGTCGTCGGGCAGTTCGTCGTGGTAGAGCAGCACAGGCACGGCCAGCGTTTGCAGCGTAGGTACTGAGAGCAGTTTTGCGCCGCGTCCCATGCACACACCCTTGGCAGTGCTTACGCCGATACGCAGCCCGGTGTAAGAACCCGGGCCGCAACTCACGGCAACAGCATCGAGGGGAATGGCATGGCTTTCGGCAAACGACAGCGCTTCGTCGACAAACGGCGCAAGCACTTGCGCGTGCGAAGGCCCTTCGAAATCGGTTTTATCAAAAAGGCACATTCCGTCCTGCGAAACGGCGACGGAACACACCTGCGTAGAGGTTTCAATATGCAGAATGCACGACATCGTAACTATATAGTATGATAATTATTCTGCAAACTTACGCAAAAATACCCTAACAACCGAATTTTTGCCACACAAAGGCGCATTTGCATATAAGAAACGCGCATTGTTGGAATTATTCAAAGGATTTTCGCTTTTTTCCAAAAATACCGCTCGCTTTATTTGAAGTTCGGGAGGGTAAGATAATAGCGGCGACCTGCATAATCTGCAAGCCGCCGCTATTTATTTTGTCGGTGCGCTATATTACTGCTGCTTGTTCGTATTGGTCAGCGTTGCGCCTTTGTATTCGCCGGTGAGGGCTTCGAGGAAGCTCTTTACCTTTGCGATTTCTTCGGGCTTCATCGTGCGGCCCACCTGATATTGCGCCATCATCTCAATCGCCTTGTCGAGCGTAGGCACGCTACCGTCGTGGTAGTATGGCCAGGTGAGGGCTACGTTGCGGAGCGTAGGCGTTTTGAAGCGGTAGCGGTCGCGCTCGTCCTTGGTCTGTGCCCAGCGGCCGTTGTCGGCATCCGTCAGGCCGGACTTGGCGTTGATTTCGCGGTCTTTGAAGTAGTCGGCGCGCTTGCCCATGAGTTCGTACGACAGGCCGCCCATGTTCACGCCGGCGTGGCAGGTGGCGCAGTTGTATTCCTTGAAGAGGGCATAACCTTCCACTTGCTCGGGAGTCATGGCTTCCTTTTCACCTTTCAGGTAACGGTCGAAGGGAGAATTGGGCGTGATGAGCGTCTTCTCGTATTCGGCGATAGCGTCCGTAATGGTGGCTTCGCTAAGTCCCTCGGGATAGACGGCTGTAAACATCTTCACGAAGTCGGCGTCCTTGGCCAGTTTGCCGGCAATCTCATCAAATGATGCCGAACCCATTTCTACGGGATTCAAGGGAGGACCTCCGGCTTGTGCGGCGAGGGTTGCGGCGCGGCCGTCCCAGAACTGCACGAAGTTGAAGCAGGCGTTGAACGACGTGGGCGCATTCACGCCGCCCTTCTGTCCGTCGATGCCTTCGGAGTACTGCTTGTTGTCAACGCCGGCCGTGGTTACGGCGTGGCAGGTGGCGCACGAAATGGTGCCGTCGCCCGAGAGGCGCGTGTCGTGATAGAGCAGTTCGCCAAGTGCCACCTTGCGGGCGTCTACGGCAACGCTGTCGGGAATGGGGCGAACGGGTTCGTTCTTAAATTCCTCGGCGGCCAGTTCGTTGGGGTAGAACTTGGCGCGGTGTTCCTTCACCCAAGCGAGGGCGCGCTCCGTCTTCGTGGAGGTGAGCGACGAGCCCCAGTGGGCGATGTAGTACTGGAAGAGGGGCATCGTGCCGTCGGCGATGGCTTTCTCCACCTTTGCGAGGTCCACTTCGTTCACGGCCGTGCCGTTGGCAATGGCCTGCATCATCGGAGCGATGTCGAAAGCCTTGTAGCCTTCTTCCACGTCCTTCTTGATAAGGATTTTGGCGATGGGGTAATCGGCATAGAACGGCAGGTCAGGGTTAGCCGTGTGACAGAACACGCAGCCGCCGTCGTTCATGATTTGCGTCATTTGCTCATCGAGCGGCAACGCTTCGTCGGGGGCTTGGTTCACGGCGCGGTAAGTCACGGCCAGTCCCACCAACACTACTGCGCCGCCAATTAGGATTTTGCTTGACTTTTTCATAAGCGGTAGTTGTTAATGAAGGGTTATTGATAGATTGTTTGAAATACGTTGTAGGAAGTACATTTCTATTGAATTTTATGAATATGCTTTGGCTGAATGTGACAAAAACAGTCAAAACAGCTTGCCCTGTGTGGGCTTCGCTCGCCTTATCCGATTAAGCCCCAGCCTGAAAGTCTTCCGACTTTCGTCTGTTGCTTAATCCGCTAAGGCTGCGGTCGGTTTCCGCCCGCCCACACAGGACAAGCAAAAAACAGAAAAAAGTAAAGCATTTCCTTCTTTACTATTTATAATAAAAAGTAATTGTCCTCTTTTTTCTGTTTTTTGCTTGCCTCGTTTGAAGCGGGCGGGAACCGACCGCAGCCGCAGGGATTAAGGGCGAGTGAAAGCCGAGAGGCTTTCTAACTCGGCGTTAAGCCCGGCGGCGTGCCCT
>SFFY01000045.1 GCA_004556745.1 Bacteroidales bacterium
AACCAGAGGTCAAATCTGTTTTTGTGACGTGTTCCGTCCCGTCTGTCATGTAATAATTCCATTCTTGCGCTTCTTGCGCCTTGGCAGTTCCGCCGCTCATCAAAGCAGAGAGCAGGCAGGCGAGAAAGTGAGTAGTAAAATGTTTCATATAATAAATAGTTTTTGAGGTGAATAATCAGGTACGGAAAAATTGCGCTGCAAATATAAGAATTTTTTGTTTTATAACTTTTACCCCCCCCATATTTTCAACGAATTTAACTCTATTTGTTTCAACTCTGCGCTTTTTACGCTATAAAAAAAGAATAATCTGCCAGTCAGTAATAGCAAGAACGTCTGACTTTCTCCCTATCCCTTCTCCACTTTCTCGGAACTATTTTTTTCTTCCTTCTTGATAATTTTTCCTGTCTCCTTGATATTTTTTACTATCTGCGCAGAAAAAGTTTGTTACAAACTTTGTAATACATGTTACAAACTTTGTAATAAAAAATCTCTTATAGGATAGTAAAAACTATCAAGGAGAAAGGAAAAAATATCACGGAGATAGCAAAAAATCTCTGCGCAGACAGGATTCCTGTCTGCGCAGAGCGTGAAAATTTTCTTATAAGATAGCGGATGCTCTCTGCTGTGAAAGTGAAACCAACAAAGGAGCAGCCGGTGTGGGTCGCCAATCAGAAGACCTCTACACTGTAACCGCCTTCCCATGTCTCGCCGGCGTGGGCGCAGTTGATGAAGGGGCGTTCGGAGATGTCGCCTTCGAAATGCTGGTGGTCGCAGAGACCGTACCATGGCTCGGCGCACACGAAGGGCGAATGTACGCCGGTGGGCGACCAGAAGAGCCAAACGGGTGCAGTGCTCTCGACGCGTGCCACGGGCTGGCGGTTGAGGTCGAGCACGGTGGCTGCGCTGATTTGGTGGTCGTCGAAGATGAGTGCTTCGTTGGCAAAGGTTTCCACGGTGAGCGGCACCAGTCCGTCTTCGGTGAGGGGCACGGGCACGCGGTCGGGTTCAAGGCAGCCTTGGTCGCCGGCACGGAGCAGGCTCTTCGGCGTGCCTTCGAGGCGCAGGTAGCCGTCTACGGCGTTCTCCTCTTTCCAGTCGGGCAGATTGATGCCCGGGTGTCCGCCCATCTGGAACCACAGGTCGGCTCCGCCTGTGTTCTTCACCTTAAATTCGGCCACGACTTTGCGGTCTTCGAGGCGGTAGGTCACTTCGAGGTGGAAGGCAAAGGGGAAAATCTCGAAATCGCCCACGGTGCCGTTGTACTCGTAGGTAACGGCCGTTTCGGTCTGTTCTTTCACCGTCCACGTCTTCTGGCGCATGATGCCGTGTTTGGGGATACGCACTTCCTTGCCGTCCACACGCGTCACGCCGTTCCACATGCCGCCTACGATGGGAAACAGTATCGGGTTGCGCTCCTGCCAATAGCGGGCATCGCCTTGCCACAGGTATTCGCGGCCGGTCTTCACGTCTGTAAGGTTCTGCATCTGTGCGCCCACAGGGCTGATCACTACGCGCAGTTCTTCGTTCTGGATTGTCTGCATAAGAATATAAGTTTTAGGGTGAATGTTTTAAGGGAGGGGCGTTTTGCAAAACGCCCGTTGTGTACGCCAATATTTTGAAAATGGTGTTAGGTGTTGGTTGAATATAGGTGTTAAGTGCCTTCCAGGCAGTTAATACCTTTATCATATTTCAACCAACAATTCAATGAGGCAAACGCTTTCCGGGCGTATGCATACGCCCCTACTGGTTATTTATATAACGCGCGACATATATAAAATATTATAGGCACATTCCAAAAAAACTATTTCGGAATGTGCCTTGGTGGGTTATGCTTTTTTGGTGCAATAGCGGTCGGGGCAATTATTTCTCCGTAGCCGTGCCGATTACCACGCGGTTGTCGTCGTTGTCGGCAAAGGGTTGCACGGTGTCGCCCTTATAGGCAGTCGTGATGCGCGAGGCAGGAATGTCGTACTTCTCGGTGAGGAGTTTTGCCACTGCCTGCACGCGCTGTTCCGACAGATTGCGGTTGATGCGTCCGTTACCTGTGCCTGCATCGGCGTAGCCTGTAATCTCGGCGTTGGCGGTGGGGTGTGCCTTGAGCCACTGGGCAAAGGCTGCCACTTTGGCTTCTTCTTCTTCCGTCACGATGGCTTTGGCGAGGGCGAAGCGTACGGTCACGTCGGTCGTTTCGAGTTTGCGTTCCGTGGGCTGGGGTTTAGGCTGCGGCTTTGCGGCAGGCTTTTCTGCCGGGGCTGTGGCTGCCGTCTGCGGTTTTTCGGGTTGCACGGGGGCAGGCTGCGGCACGTAAGTCGGCTCTGTGGTTTTCTTCTTGCCGCCGAAGCGGAAGTTTACGCCGATGAGGGCCTGCAACTGCCAGTCGCCGTGGCCATTGAGTTTCGTATTGAAGCGGTCTTGCAGGTTGTTGGCGGTGACTTCGAGGTTGATGCCGATGAGTTTCGACACGTTGGCTTCGAGCTGCAGACCTACGCGGAAGTTGTGCACGAAGCGGCGGTCGTCCCAGCCGAGGTGCAGGTTGCCGTCGGCGAGGTTGCTGGCTGCGAGTTGCTTGAAGTCGTCGTTGTTCCACGTCACGCCGAAGCCGGCACCGCCGATGAGGTAGAGGTCCATAAGCGTTTCCTTGCTCGGGGCAAAGACGCGGCAGAGGTTGAGCATGAGGTCGAGGTCGGTGACGGCGTAGTTGTAGTCGTACTTCTGACCCGAATAGCGGAAGCCGCCCTTATTGTTGATGCCGCTCACGTGGAGGCGTGCGCCGACGGCGGGGGCGAGCATGGCACCCACGTTCACGCCGCCTATGGGCGTGATGAGTTTCGTGGCATCGTAGTTGGTAAAGGTGGTTTGCGCTCCGCCTTGGATGCCGGCGAAGAAATAGGGGTAGGAGCGGGTTTGCGCTTCCTTGCCCTCCTGTGCGGCGGCGGTGGTGACCATTGCCAGCGAGAGCAGGGAGGCTGCGAAAAGTTTTAAGCTGTTCATATAGGGTGTTTTGATATAATTAGTAGACGAGTAAACGAGTAGACAAGTAAACGAGTAGACAAGTTGGGGCGGGCTGTAAGCCCAATTGTTGCACATAGCCCAAGGCAACGCCTTGGGGACGAGACAAGTCATCCTTACTTGCGCCACGTGCGGTGGAGGCCCGTGCCGAAGAGCGTGGCGTGGGGGCGCGGCTCGGGCGTTTCGCCCTGTTTGAGTTCGGGATAGGCGATGCGCGTGTGGTAGATGGTTTTAAGGCTGTCGGTGAGCACCTTCTTGGCATCTTCGATGTCGCGGAAGGTGATGGGGCATTGGCGGAAACAGCCCTCGGCCACTTGCGCGTCGATGATTTTCTCGACCAACGCCTTGATGTTTTCTTCGGAATACTCTTTCAGGCTGCGCGAACTGGCCTCTACGGCATCGCACATCATCAATATCGCCTGCTCACGCGTAAAGGGATTGGGGCCGGGATAGTCGAAGACGTCGGGCGGCGTTTGCCCCTCGTGGCTGTTTTGCCAGCGAATGTAGAAATACTTGGTGCGCCCCTTGCCGTGGTGCGTGCTGATGAAGTCGCGGATCACGGTGGGCAGGTGGTATTTGTCGGCCAACTTCAAGCCCTCGGTGACGTGGCTAATAATGATGCGCGCGCTGCTTTCCTCGTCGAGACTGTCGTGCGGATTCACGCCGCTCTGGTTCTCCGTGAAAAAGGCGGGGTTGCGCATCTTGCCGATGTCGTGGTAGAGTGCGCCGGCACGCACGAGCTGTGGCTTTGCCCCGATTTTGTCGGCCACCTCTGCCGCGAGGTTCGCCACTTGCAGGGAATGGATAAATGTGCCCTGCGCCACCTTAGACATGCGGCGCAGAATACTGTTGTTGGTATTGGTAAGCTCCACGAGCGTCACGCCGGAGGTGAAGCCGAAAGTCTTTTCGATGAGATAGAGCAAGGGGTAGGCAAAGAGCTGGAGCACGCCGCCGATGACAATATATATATATGTAGACACGTCGAGCATGTCGAAGTCGATGCCTTGCGCCAATTCGCACGCCATCATCGTGGAAAGCTGTACCACGGTGACGGACAGGGCCACGCGCATCAGCTGCGAGCGCTCCGTAAGTTCGCGCAGGGCGTAGATGGCCACGAGGCTGCCCATCATCTCCACGCAGAGGAACTCATAGGGCGCGTGCAGCGCAATGCTCGACAGCAGGAGAGTGACTACAGCCGAAAGGAACGCCGTGCGCGAGTCCATGAAGATGCGCACGAACATCGGCACGATGACATAGGGCACCATGTAGACGCTGTAGAACATGTGCTTCATCAGCGCGTAGGTCATCAGCGGGAACACGGCGATGAGGCAGAACATCAGGAAGATGCTGTGGGGCGAGGCGAGATAGTCGCGGCGGAAGAGTTTGAGGTAGCCCACGAAAGCGAGGCAAAGCAAGGCCACGAAGAGCATCTGCCCGAATATCGTGGACCACAGCCCTTCCGACGGGCTGCTGCGGCGGTTGCTCTCGCGCTCGAACGACTGCAATATCTTGTACTGCTCGGGACTGACTATTTCGCCCCGGTCGATGATGCGCTGCCCGCTCTGCACCATGCCGCTGGCAGGCGCTACGGCTGCGAGGAGGTCGCGATGAGCGGCGTTTGTCTTGGCGGTGTCGCAGGCAAGGTTGGCGGCGAGATAGGCGTTGATGTTGCAGCGCGTGAGGATTTCGCGGGCAAAATGCGCGGTGTCGGCCGACATGATGTATTCGTAGGCCGAGCGCGTGGTGAAGATGTCGTCCGCGCCGCGCTGCACCGCTTCCGTGCCGCTGATGATGCGCACGCCTTTGAGGTTGTGGCGCGTGAGTTCGGTCATGGCCTCGTTGGACACGATGCCGCGCTCGTACACCAGGTTCAGGAGCTTTGCCACATGGGTGGCGTAGGCCGGCGGCACGCTTTTGAGTGCGTCCGTGCGGCGGGCTTGCTCAAAGGCTTTGAGTTGGTTCTTGCCGGCATCGGGCAGCCAACTGAAAAAGGGCAGGAAGTTCTTGGTCGCGCTGTCGCGCTCTGCCTGCAACTCCTCTGCGGTCTTGTAGATGGGGAAGTCGTACGTGGCAATCAGCGGCGCATAGCGCCACGGGCGATACAGTTCGTACTCGTAACCGAACTTGCTCTCGCGCGGCATGAAATAGGCGAGCGCACCGATGGTGAGCAGCAGCATCAGTGCCACCGCCACGCTGCCGCGCATCTTGTCGCCGCGCTTTTCCTCTGTATTCCTTGCCATAGCGAAGATTTATTTGGTTGCGAAACGCCCCTACTTTACTTAAAATACGTACGTCAACTGCACTTGGAACGTATTGGTCTTGAAATCTATGTCCTGCCACTGGGTGATTGCGCCAGTCAGGTCGTTGATTTCAGGCACAGAGGTCGTGCCCGTCTTGCCGAAGGCGAAGTTGTAGCCCACGCCCACCTCAACGTGGCCAAGCACTTTGAGACCTGCGCCGATGTTCCACGTGGTTACCATGTTCTCCTTCTTAAACACGCCGTCGTAGTTTGTCCACTTGGTGTTGCCAATGCCGAAACCAAACTGCGGGCCGGTGGCGAAATACACGGAGCCGAGTTTGCCGAGACCAATGCTGTAACGCAGGTTCACGGGAATTTCAAAACTGTGATAGTTGTTCGTCGTGCTCACCGTGGGATATGTGCCATCGGCATTCTCAACAGCAAAACCATCGGCATCATAAACATAGTCGCCCATATTCATGCGCCTCAGCGAATACTGCACGGAGGCATCGACGCCGAAACCGAGCGGCAGGCTGAGATAAACCTTCGGACCGATAAACCAGCCGGCGCGGTTGCTTGTGTCGAAACTGGTCTTGAAATTCTTTATCTTCACCTTGGAATAGTTCCAACCGCCCGTTACGCCCCAGTCGAAGCCGATAGCAGAGGCAGGCAGAGCACTTGACAAAACGAACAATAAAGTCAGCGAGCAAATAATCTTTTTCATAATTGAGATATTAGGATGATATTTTATAATCCAATTGCTTTCTCGGCGGCATAGAAAAGCATACCCGCGAGATAGCCCACAAAGGCCAGCCACGTGAAATGCTTGAGATACCAGCCGAAGGTGATTTTCTCCAAACCCATCACCACCACGCCGGCAGCCGAACCGATAATCAGCATCGAGCCGCCCACGCCGGCGCAGTAGGCCAGCAGTTGCCAGAAGATACCGTCGACGGCAAAGTCGCCGGTAGAAATGGGATACATGCCCATGCAACCTGCCACGAGCGGCACGTTGTCCACGATGCTCGACACCACGCCGATCACGCCCGTGACGAGATAGTGGTTGCCGTTGCTCACGTCGTTGAGCCATTGACCGAAAGCGGTGAGCACATGCGTCTCCTGCAGCACGCCTACTGCCATGAGAATGCCGAGGAAGAAGAGAATGGTGGAGAGGTCGATGCGCGAAAGCAACTTCGTGACGCGCTGCTTCATGGAGCAGTCAACCAATTTGTTGCGGTAGAAAATCTCTGTCATCGTCCACAGCAAGCCCAGCACGAGCAGAATGCCCATAAAGGGCGGCAGACCCGTGAGGAAACGGAACACAGGCACAAAGCAAAGGCCGCCCACGCCGACGAAGAACACGAGGTTGCGCTCCCAAAGCGAGAAGACCACCTCATCGGCATGCGTCTTGGCTGAGTGGTGCAGCCCGTCGGGCAATTTGCCTTTGAGCGAGAATTGCAGGAGGAACGTAGGCACTACCACCGAGACAATCGAAGGCAGGAGCACCTCGCTCATCACGCCCGTAGTGGTGATGCAGCCCTTGATCCAGAGCATGATAGTCGTAACATCGCCGATGGGCGAGAACGCGCCGCCTGAGTTGGCGGCAAGGATTACGAGCGCGGCATACGTGAGGCGGTCTTTCGGGTCGCGCACGAGTTTGCGCAGCACCATTACCATCACGATGCTCGTGGTGAGATTATCGAGAATAGCCGAGAGCACGAACGTGATGCCGGCCACGCGCCAAAGCAGTTTGCGCTTGGAGCGGGTGGCGAGGCGGTCGCTCACAAAGTTGAAGCCGCCGTTGGCATCAACGATTTCAACAATCGTCATGGCCCCCATCAGGAAGAACAGGATTTCGCCCGCGTCGCCGAGGTGGCGCAGCAGCAAGTGCTCGTTGATGAGCTGCGAAGCCTTTTCGGTAGCCAGCCCCGCCACTTCGGGGAAATACTGCCCGGGGTCGACCATAAACAACGTCCAGCACGCCACGCACATCAGCAGAGCCGTGGCGGCCTTGTTGACTTTCAACACACTCTCTAAGGCTATGCACATATAGCCGAACAGGAAAACGAAGATAATGATTGCGGTCATGTCACTTCTTTTAGGAGATAATTTTTGGTATTAGCGGTTTTGTTATAAGATAATCAGTCTGCAAAGAAACTAAATATTCGCGACCGCACCAAAGTTTCGGTTGAAATATCCGAGAAAACGGCGTAAAATAACCCTTTCATATAAGAAAAAGGCGGTTTCAAGGGTAGTTTCTACGAAAAAAAGCCTACCTTTGCCCTCCCATAATATAGCGCAGACGCGCCGCCCCTGTAGTTCAACGGATAGAATAGAAGTTTCCTAAACTTTAGATCCGAGTTCGATTCTCGGCGGGGGTACAATATTATATTTATAACATGATTATATTTATAACATGACCAAACTCTTCAAGCATTATTTATTCTTGCTGCTTGCCCTCTGTGCCGCCGTGGCGCAGGCGCAGGTGACGTTCAGCGTGGCCTACAAAAAAGTGAACGCCACGCAGGTAGATATTGTATTTACGGGTAAGGCCGATGCCGGCTGGCACATCTATTCTACAGACATTCCCGACGGCGGCCCCACGCCTGCTTCCTTCGGCATCGACGAGGCAAAGGGTGTGAAACTCGTTGGCAAACTCAAAGCCGGTGCTGGCGCAAAGACCATGCAAGACCCGATTTTCGAAATGCCGGTCACGTTTTTTGAAAACACCGCCGTCTTCACGCAGCGCGTGGAACTTACGGAGAAGAACTACGAACTGAAAGGTTTTTTGAAATACGGCGCATGCAACGATGAGAACTGCCTGCCGCCCACCTCTATCGACTGCCACCTGAAAGGCACCGACGGTCCCGCCGCCGCTGCCGCCGAACCCGTAGCTCCTGCCCCGCAACCCGAAGTAACTGAAAATGCAGCGGTGGTAGTTGATACTGCAGCCGCAGTTGCGCCGGCTGCAAGCGAAGAGCCTTTAATTGTGGCAAATGCTGATTCCGCCACGACATCTTTGTGGTGGAAGCCCGTTATCGAAGAACTGCAATCCTTCGGGCAGAGCGAGGGCAACGTGTCGGGCAAGGCGTGGCACGTCATCTTCTTCCTCGGCTTCCTCGGCGGTCTGCTTGCACTACTAACGCCCTGCGTGTGGCCCATTATCCCGATGACCGTAAGCTTCTTCCTCAAACGCTCCGGCAACCGCCGCAAGGGTATTCGCGATGCCATTATTTACGGACTTTCAATCATAGTGATTTATGTAGGCCTCGGCCTGATTATCACCTCCATCTTCGGAGCTTCCGCCCTCAACGACCTCTCCACGAACGCCATCTTCAACATCTTCTTCTTCCTGATGCTCGTGGTGTTCGGCGCCAGTTTCCTCGGCGGTTTTGAGATTACGCTGCCCTCCTCTTGGGGCGCGGCTGTCGATGGCAAGGCCGAGAAGGCCACGGGCCTGCTCAGCATCTTCCTCATGGCGTTCACGCTGACGCTCGTGAGCTTCTCCTGCACCGGTCCGATTATCGGTTTCCTGCTTGTTGAGGTCAGCACCGGCGGCGGTTCTGCGCTTGCGCCCACCATCGGCATGTTCGGTTTTGCCCTCGCATTGTCCCTGCCGTTTACCCTCTTCGCGCTCTTCCCCACCTTGCTGAAAAGTGCCCCCAAGAGCGGCGGCTGGCTCAACACCGTGAAGGTGTGCCTCGGCTTCGTGGAACTGGCTTTCGCCCTCAAGTTCCTGTCCGTCGCCGACTTGGCGTATGGCTGGCATATCCTCGACCGCGAAACGTTCCTCACGCTCTGGATTGCCCTCTTCTTTATCCTCGGGATGTATCTGCTCGGTTTGGTGAAATTTCCCCACGACGACGAAGACGAGCGCAAGACCACCGTGCCGCGCTTCTTCCTCGCCTTGGTTTCAATAGCCTTCTCAATCTATATGATACCGGGCCTTTGGGGTGCGCCCTGCAAGGCCGTGAGTGCCTTTGCGCCGCCCCTCTCTACGCAGGACTTCAATCTCGATCCCGTGCATATCGAAGCGAAATTCAAGGACTACGATGCCGGCATGGCCTACGCCCGCCAGATGGGCAAACCCGTGTTCATTGACTTCACGGGCCACGGCTGCGTGAACTGCCGCAAGATGGAACTGGCCGTGTGGAACGACCCCAGCGTGCGCGACTTTCTCACAAAGGACTATGTGCTTATCTCGCTCTACGTGGACGAGAAGACGCCCCTGCCCGAGAAGATCGAAGTAAATGAGAACGGGCAGACCACCACACTGCGCACCATTGGCGACAAATGGAGCTACCTGCAACGCTCAAAGTTCGGAGCGAACGCACAACCCTTCTATGTGCTACTCGACAATGAAGGCAAGCCCCTCACAGGTTCGTATTCGTACGACGAAAACATCGGCCGCTTTACGGACTTCCTCAAAGCCGGCCTTGCCAACTGGAATAAAGACTCTCAGAAGCATACAAGATAAAAGAACAAAGCAAATAAGCCTGCGCCATTCGAGACTTTCGGCTGCGCTCGGCAATTCAAGTAAACTTGATTGCGCTCGCTTGCACGAAAATTCGCGAGAACCGCGCCGGCTGGTCGGAAGCGCCAGGAGTTGATACATATAATATATATTGTGTATCGATGCTCCGTTTAATCATGCAGTTTGTGAAAATTGGTGCTTAAAGCGTTTCTGATTTCTCCTAAATATCTCTATTTTTGTTTCATAAAAAGCAGAAGCGGCTTATCCGTGAGGACGAGCCGCTTTTTTGTGTGTTGCGAAAGCCTCTTCGGCTCTTTTCATATAAGACAATTATTAAAAAAGCCCTTTTCTCCTTGTTTTATAAGAAAAAACTTCATATCTTTGCACCGCAAAAAGGGAAAGACCTCTTTCCTAACCTTGCAACCCTTGCCGAAATAGCTCAGTTGGTAGAGCATTTCATTCGTAATGAAAGGGTCGCCGGTTCGAGTCCGGCTTTCGGCTCCAATCTTAGTTAATTTAGGCAGAAATGGAAGAATTCCGTGGCTTACCAAAGCGGTGGGGTTCTTTCCCTTTTTTTTAATGTCTGCCCAAACACCTATAACTTATTTATAATCATGGCTTATATGACGCAAGAGGGCTACGACAAAATGGTAGCCCAGTTAAGACACATGGAAACGATTGACCGTCCCGCCGCTTCAGCCGCAATCGCCGAGGCTCGCGACAAGGGCGACCTTTCCGAAAACAGCGAGTACGATGCCGCCAAGGAGGCGCAGGGTATGCTCGAAATGAAAATCAACAACCTTAAAGCAGCCATTGCCGACGCTAAAATCATCGACCCCGCAATGCTCAAAAACGACGTGGTGCAGATCCTTTCGACCGTCGAAATGAAGAACGTGAAAAACAACATGGTGATGAAATACACCATCGTCAGCGAAAGCGAGGCCAACCTGCGCGAAGGCAAAATCTCTTCCACTACGCCCATCGCGCAAGGTCTGCTCGGCAAGAAGGTAGGCGACGTGGTTGATGTGAAAATCCCGCAAGGCACCATTCAGCTCGAAATCCTCAAAATCAGCGTGGAATAATTTTTATTTATTGCTCCCATGACCATTTTCAGCAAAATCATAGCCGGAGAAATCCCTTCTTACAAATGCGCCGAAGACGAGAAGCACTACGCCTTTCTCGATATCAACCCTGTAGCCAAAGGCCACACGCTGGTGGTGCCTAAGCGCGAGGTGGACTATCTTTTCGACCTCACCGACGAGGAACTCTCCGAGCTTACAGTCTTTGCCAAGCGCGTAGCTGCTGCCATCAAGACGGCTTATCCCTGCCGCAAGGTGGGCATGGCGGTGCTCGGCCTCGAAGTGAACCATGCGCACATTCACCTTATCCCGCTGCAAAGCGAGGGCGACATGGATTTCCGCAAAGACAAGCTGCAACTGCCTGCCGAAGAGATGCAAACCATTGCCGATAACATACGCAAAGCATTCGAAGCCTGATGAAAAAGACCGCCTGCTCCCTGTTGTTCGCCCTCATGAGCGTGTCTGGCATTACCGCACAGAACTTAATCTACTTCGACACGCCCTGCTCCCTCAAAGGCCGCCAGGCATGGTGGGAGGGACATCCCGAACGCTACGCCGATGGCAAGAAACCCATCAGTGCCGGCGAAGGCGCAGTCAATTTCGACAGCGAATGGGAGCAACGCTCCCTGCCTTTGGGTAATGGCAGCATCGGCTGCAACGTGATGGGTTCGGTGAGCGTTGAAAGGTACACGCTCAACGAGAAGACCCTGTGGCGCGGCGGTCCGGGCACTGCCAAAGGCCCGGCAGATTATTGGAACGCCAACAAAGAGTCGGCGCATCTCCTGCCCGAAATCCGCAAAGCTTTTACTGATGGCGCCTGGGACAAGGCAGCAAGCCTCACGGCGCAGAACTTCAACAGCACCGTGCCCTACGAAGCCTACGGCGAGCCGCAATTCCGCTTCGGTTCTTACACCACCCTGGGCGAACTCACGGTAGAAACAGGCTTGGCAGAAGGCGTGCAGAACTACCGCCGCACGCTCTCCGTGGACTCGGCCGTGGCAGAGGTGAAATTTGAGCAAGACGGCATTACCTACGTGCGCCGCACCTTCATCTCCTATCCCGCCAACGTGATGGCCGTGCGCTTCACGGCCTCCCGCCCCGGCAGCCAAAACCTGCGCATCGCCTACACCTGCAATCCGCTTTCCGAAGGAAAATTTGAGGCAGACGCTAATAACGGACTTTTATTCGTCGGTCAGCTCGACAACAACGGCATGCGCTACGCCGTGCGCCTTAAAGCCTTGCCCGAAGGCGGCACCTGCGTCTATGCTGACGGCGTGCTCGAAGTGAAAAACGCCGATGCGGTCACCATTCTCCTCACTGCCGACACGGACTATAAACCCAACTACAACCCCGATTTTGCCGATGCGGCCGCATACGTGGGCACCGACCCTCTGAAAACTACTGCCGCGTGGCTGCGCCATGCAACTAAAAAGGGCTTCGACAAACTTCTTGCCGAGCATTATGCCGATTATGCCGCGCTCTTCCGTCGCGTGCGGTTTAATATCGACGCGCCCGCCGCAGCCTCTGCTGCCCTGCCCACCGACAAGCGTTTGGCAGCCTATCGCAACGGCGCGCCTGACCACAGCCTCGAAACGCTTTATTACGCTTTCGGACGCTATCTGCTCATCGCCTCTTCGCGCCCCGGCAACCTGCCCGCCAACCTGCAAGGCATTTGGCACAACAATGTGGACGGCCCGTGGCGCGTGGACTACCACAACAACATCAACCTGCAAATGAACTATTGGCCCGCGCTTTCCACCAACCTCACGGAATGCGCCGAGCCGCTCACCGACTTTATCCGCCTGCTCGAAAAGCCCGGGCGCGTCACGGCAAAAGCCTACTGGGGCGCACGGGGTTGGGCTGCCGGAATATCTTCCAATATTTTCGGTTTCACCGCGCCGCTCGAAGGACAGGACATGTCGTGGAACTACAACCCCATGGCAGCCTCCTGGCTCGCCACACACCTGTGGGACTACTACGACTACACGCGCGACAAGAAGTTCCTCCGCCACACGGCCTACCCGCTTATGAAAGGCTGCGCCCTGTTCTGCGAGGATTTCCTTTGGGCGAAGCCCGATGGCACGCTCACCGCCGCGCCGTCCACCTCGCCGGAGCACGGCCCGATTGACGAGGGCACCACCTTCACCCACGCCGTAGTGCGCGAAATCCTGTTGCGCACCATTGCGGCGGCCCGCGTGCTCGGAATAGAAGGCGAAGATGCCGCGCGTTGGAAAACCGTGCTCGACCGCCTCGCTCCTTATCAAATTGGCCGCTACGGGCAATTGCTCGAATGGAGCCGCGACATCGACGACCCGAACGACCAGCACCGCCACGTCAATCATCTCTTCGGCCTGCACCCCGGCCACACCATTTCGCCCCTCACTACGCCCGAGCTGGCAGAGGCTTCCAAAGTGGTGCTCAATCACCGCGGCGATGGTGCTACGGGGTGGAGCATGGGTTGGAAACTCAACCAGTGGGCACGCCTCCACGACGGCGACCGCTCCTACACGCTCTTTGCCAACCTCCTCAAGCACGGCACGGCCGATAACCTTTGGGACGTGCACCCGCCTTTCCAGATCGACGGCAACTTTGGCGGCACGGCAGGCGTCACGGAAATGCTGCTGCAAAGCCACGCCGGCGTGCTGCACCTCCTGCCCGCCCTGCCCGCGGCATGGCCGTCGGGCAGCATCAGCGGCCTGCGCGCCAGGGGCAATTTTGTAGTAAGTATCGTTTGGAAAAACGGCAGCCTCTGCGAGGCCGTCATAGAGAGCGGTAGCGGCGAGCAATGCGACCTGCGCTACGGCACACACACCCTCTCCTTCCCCACAAAGCGCGGCAAGACCTACAAAGTGGTCTTCGACGGCGCAGATATAAAGGTGCAAAATTGACAAAACTCCCCAAACTCTTTGCAGCAAAGCAAAAAAGTTGTACTTTTGCAGCACATACGGGCGCACCTTTGCGCTCTCGGACTTGTAGCTCAGTTGGTTAGAGCAACAGACTCATAATCTGGAGGTCCTAGGTTCAAGCCCTAGCTGGTCCACTAATAAAAAGCACTTGCGAGCAATCGCAAGTGCTTTTTTTGTTTGAATAACTGAACTCTCAGTTCTCACGGTTCTTTCATGGTTTCTATTTTAACCCAACATACGCCTTGTTCTTTACGCAATTTTTTTTCCCCGAAAAACCTTTCAACCTTTCATTTCTCATTTATCTATTTGAACGTAAGTGTTTTATGAATGAAGGGTTTGAAAGGCAAACCCTTCACCAACCCTTCACTAACCCTTCATGGTAGGAGCATTTGCAAATGCCCCTATCCGGGGGCTGTGTCCATTATCTCCGAGATGTTTTTTACACTCTCGGAGATAATTTTTACGGTCAGCAAGACAGTTTTCATTATCCTATAAGAAATTTTTTGTTACAAATTTTGTAACACGTATTACAAAGCTCCTAATATATATTACAAAGTTTGTAACACATGTTAGAAAGTTTGTAACAAACTTTTTCTGCGCAGATAGTAAAAAGAAGCTTGCTGAAAGGGAAAACTTTCAGCAAGGAAACAAAAAATTGCTCGGGGATAATCAATCGGGCAACGTAGGAGAGTGGGGGAGAGGCGTATGGAATTTATGGGATTGGGCTACTAAACCAGTAAATGGTCAACCATATTCAGGAAAATAATATACAAATGGTCAACCTATTTCAGGACAAGACGCAACCATTCATTTCTGAAAGGTTTGAGACGCAAACCATTCATTCGTAACCAATTTAATAATAGATAGTTAAACTAAACAATGAAGGGCTGAAGGGTTTTTTGAGGTAAAAAAATGCGTATAGGGGCGGGCTTAAAGCCGCTCGCAACATATCATCAGATGCTCGCTTTTGGCGTTGGTGGTGGCAAACCAATATTCATTGCCGCCCTCGCGCAGACCGATGTGGCGGCGCAGGTTGGCCACCGTTTCGGGAAAGTTGCGCACGGTGAGGTTGCCCTTCGGAGTAGCAGCCACTAATTTTTTCAATTCACGTTTGCCACAACCGCTTTGGCGCAGCACGCGGAACGCACGACCGGGGAAATTTTCTACGAATTGCTCCGAAGTGTATAAATGACTGTTGGGGTGCAGCTTTTTCAGGGCGAAGCGCGTGGCGGCAAGTTTGAAAGCGCCGGCTTTCATAATGGCGGCGTTCGGTTCGTAAAGATAAGTTTCTGGAGCATCGGCATATACAGGCGCGGCTGCCGCTTCTTCAGAAAGTAAGAAGGAGAAAACGCTGCTTTCATCGGCGCAAACGATGCGCGGCTCGTCCGTACACGCTCCATCGAGCAAGAGCAAAAGTTCTTTGCACTCTCTGCTTTCTGACACTACGTGCACTTCGCGCACATGGGTTAAAGTGTGGAGCGCGCGGGTGAGGTCGAGCATCGGAGAGAGTTTTATTAACGCAACGCCGGCCTTGGATAAAATCGTGTGCTGTTCCTGCGCCACGTTTGGCGTGCAGTCTTCGATAAGCACGGTCTTGCCGCCTGCATCGTCGCGGCGGGCCGGATCTAAGAAAATGAAGTCGAGCGGTTCTTTGAGGTCTTTGAGAAATTCCAACCCGTCGGCTTCGATGATTTCAGCGTTTTTCAGTCCTAAAAGGGGAAAGTTGTGCCGCGCCGCCGCGCAAAGCACGCTTTGCCTTTCCACATAATAGGATTTGTCGAATAAAGGCGAAAGGAAAGAGAAGTCAACGCCAAAGCCACCGGTCAAATCGGCCATTACGCTGCATCTCGCCACCGCGTTCCTCGCTACGGTAGCCTTATACCGCGCGGTAAATTCTCCCGAGCACTGTTCCAATGACAGGCGAGGCGGGAAGAGGAGTCCTTTCACCGCCGTCCACGACGGCACTTTGCCCGCCAACCGCTGCCGCCCCTCTATCTGCCGCAATATATAGGCAGTGTCCAGCGTCTTGTCACGGCTCAGCAACAGAGCCACGTCGGAGATGCGCTCCGTGAGGTGCGCCTCGATGAAAGCGTCTTCTTTTGCATGAAATTCGGGAAAAGGGGGCATAAGATGGGGACGATTTTAGTAAACGAGTAGACGAGTAAACAAGAGGTATGTGGCGGTCTGCCCTTACTTGATGACTTTATATTTTGCCTTGGCTTCCGCCCGCGACTTGAAATTAAAGTGCCACCACTCTGTGTTCAGCACTTTGTATCCAGCGGCCGCCATAACCTTGCGAAGGAGTTGGCGGTTATGCAAGGCTTCTTGCGAGATGAGTTTCTTTTTCACAAACTCTGCTTCGCCCTTCACGTGTGCAAGTTCCCCGAGATAATCGACCTTCGTGCCCATGTGCAGCGTGTCGCCCGTAGCGGCATTGCAGAGCGTGACGTCTACGGCCAAACCGTAATTGTGCAGGCCGCCGCCGTTTTTCGGGTTGCTCACATAGATGGCCTTGCTCGTGCCGCGCACCACGTCGTACATCTTTTGCTGCACCGACATGGGGCGTGCCGCATCGCAGACGCAAAGACTAAGGTCGGGACGCAGGCGCTTGAGTTCGGCCTGCGCCTTTTTCAGCGCGGCTGCTGCAGCAGGGTGCAGGTAGGCTGTGTGCAAATCAGCGTAAAGCACCTGGCCTGTGAAGTTATCGGCACGCGTGTACATCAGGCTTACCCTAATGCTCGGGTCGATTGCCTTGATGTCCACAAAGCCCTGCCGCTCTATTCCGCGCTCCGTGGCGGACTTTGGCTTTGTCTGGCCATACGCCGGCAAGGCAAGGGCGAGGGTATACAATATTATATATATATAGGTATGCATGAGGTAATATATAAAGGTCTCTGGAGTAGGGGCGTTTTGCATAATGACGGCTGCATTCGGCATAGCCCGAACGAGTTCGGCTCTGCACTCTTTTGCACGCCATTTGCAAAACGCCCGGAAAATGAATGCTTCATTGATTTGTGCCACTTCTCCAATGTCGGCTACACTCACTTTGCATAATCTTTGGATGCATACGGCGGGCGTTTTGCAAAACGCCCCTACTCTTATACCATTTAGTGTATTTTCCGGATAAGCGTCAAGCCATCGCGCAGGGGGAGGATAACGGTTTCCACGCGCGGGTCGTGCGCCACGAGGTCGTTGAACGCCCTGATGCCGAGGGTCTGCGCGTCGTGGTCGTAGGCGGTATCTACCACGTGCCCGTCCCAAAGCGTGTTGTCGGCAATCAAGAAACCGCCGGGACGCAGATAAGGCAGCACGAGTTCGAAGTAGTCGCAATAGTCGCGCTTGTTAGCATCGATGAAAGCAGCGTCAAAGGTCAGACCGAGCGTGGGCAGTATCTGCGTTGCATCGCCTACTATCATCTCTACGCGTGCCTCGTAGGGCGCAGCCTCCAACCACGGTTTAGTAAAATCCTCCTGCTCATCGTTCACCTCAAACGTAATCACGCGCCCGCCAGCTTCCATGCCCGAAGCCATGGCAAGGGCGGAATAGCCCGAGAAGGTGCCGAGTTCGAGCACGAGGTTGGGGCGTATCATCTGCATCAGCATACGCAGCAGGCGGCCCTGCAAATGGCCGGAAGCCATGCGCGGATAAAGCAGCTGCGTCTGCGTGGCGCGGTAAAGGTGGTGCAAGTATTCGTCCTCGGGCGAAATGTGCGCGAGGACGTAATCTGCCAAAGCCTCATCTCTGTCGGCATGGGGCGTGACGGGCGAAAGGGGAGTGGGCTTTCTCTTCATCATTTCTTAAGAACAGGCAAGCAAGGCTTCCACGCCGAGGCGGTAGGAGACAAGCCCAAAGCCGCAAATCACACCCTTGCAAACGGCAGAGATGAGCGAGCGGTGGCGAAACTCCTCGCGGCTGTGCACATTGGAGATATGCACTTCCACAACCGGCACTTTAATGGCGGCAATGGCATCGCGCAGGGCCACGGAGGTATGCGTGTAAGCACCGGCGTTGAGCACCACGCCGTCGCATGGCTTTTCAAGCGTCTGGTGCAGGCGGTCAATCAGAAAACCTTCCACGTTGCTCTGGTAATAGTCGAACTGCACGTCGGGGTATTGGCTTTTCAGCGCGTCCAGCACGCTGTCCATCGTGCCCGTGCCGTAGTGCAGCGGCTCACGCGTGCCCAGCAGATTGAGGTTGGGGCCGTTAATGATAAGTATCTTCATGGTTTTGGCATTTATGGTTATTTTCTCATCACTTTACCGTCTAAGATATAGCAGCCCTTTTCAGGCTTGGTAAGTAGTCTACGTCCCGAAACATCATAACAACCGCTATGTTTCTGTTCCATTTTATGCGTTGTAACTTTATTAATGCCTACTAATTCTGTATAACATCCATAGCCCGCATCATAGATAACAGTGCCGTCCGCTCTGTGTACACAAAGGAGGCAATAGGGTGTATGCCCAGCAAGCCAATCTTGCGGAAAAGATTCTATCCCTTCTTTAAGTAAGCCAATGCCTTCTATATATTCGCAGGTTAAATAATCGGCTTCGCTATTTTCTCTCGGTTTTGCATGAACTGTCCATTTCTTGCGGGGTATGCCGTCATTCAACACCGTGGTTTCAATAGAAACAA
>SFFY01000046.1 GCA_004556745.1 Bacteroidales bacterium
ATCTTGCGGATAGTGGGGCTTGGAACGGGCTTCCCGGCGAGGGCGCAGGAAAAGATGTTTGTAGGACGGGCGGTCAACTTGGCCGGTAAATGGCCGACCAATTTCAGGACAAGACAGGACAAGACGCAACCCTTCATTAGTGACGGGTTTGAGGTGCAAACTATACACTCGCAACCCGTTTGATTACAGGCGGTTGTGCGAATTAGTGCTGGGTTGAAGGGTTTTTCGGGGAAAAAATTGCGTAACGCGCGCGCGAGGAAACATATTTCAGTCCTTTCCCAAGGCGTGGCAAAGGTCTGTTGAAAATGAACGTTTGTGCAAGGTGAGCGCAGAGGCCAAGTTTACTTGGACTATGCCGAGCCGCAGCCAAGGGGCTGTTGAAAACCAACCTATTTCAGGACAAGACACGCGGCGGGTTTCGACTTTGCCTATAGCAATGATAGGAAAAACCCTTAATCGTTGCTTATGCGCTTTTTGAGCGATGTTCTACTTTTGCACCGATTTTCAAAAAAACAAAAGATTATGAACTATCCAATGATTACGTGGTGCGTTATTGCGGGCGTGCTGTTGTGCGCATTTCTCTTCCGAGCCGTCGAGTATTATTATTCCAAGAGCCGTAGCTGTAGCTGCGGCCGCAAGGCGACACATTTTTTGAGGTTCGGTAGGGAAACAGACATGTTCTATGTTCCCGGCGATGCCGAAATTCCTGGAATTGCTGACAAACGGGATGAAAACGAGGGCCGGTGATATGGGCAATCGCGATGACCGCGCTGCTTTGCAGGAAACGGCCGCATTCCTTGCCGAATACGCCTCCTTGCAGCTGGGGTGCGGGTCTACGTGTATCCGCATAGAGAAAAACACCAGGCGCATGGCAGAGGCTTTCGGCATGGACCTCGGCATATTCATCATGCCCGACAATGTGACAGTCTCGGTGTGGAAAGGCGACCGCGCACTTGCGGAAACGGCGCAGCGCGAAACGGCGCATTGCGGCATAAGTTTCGACTTGAACACCCGCTTGAGCAGGCTCAGCTGGAAAGTGGCCGACAACGGCTTAGACCTACATTCTGCAGCAGAGCACTTTGAACGCATAAAGGCCACGAAGCCGACGGGCAAATGGGAAGTGCTGACGCTGACGAGCTTTGCCAATGCCGCATTTTGCCGCCTGTTCGGAGGCGACTGGTTTGCCATGCTGATCGTATTCTTTTCAACCTTGGCAGGGTATAGGCTCAAGCAAATCATGCTCGAAGACGGCCGCGACGTGCGCCTGACGTTTCTTTGCGCATCGTTCTTCTCCGCTTCCATCAGCGCCGGAGGGCATATATTCAATATCGGTTCAACTCCCGAGTTGGCGCTCGGCACGAGTGTTTTGTACTTGATACCCGGAGTGCCGTATATAAATGCGGTAAGCGATATGATATACAGGCATTATTTGTGCGCGTTCAGCCGTTTCTTCGATGCGGCCGTACTGACCGCGTGCCTGTCGGCCGGCCTTTGCGCCGGAATGCTCATGCTTGGACTAAAATGGTTTTAAGGAATGATGTGGAATGATATTTTTGTGAATATTTTCGAAGATGGCTTTTTCGCGGCGATAGCGGCCATCGGCTTTTCGAGCATAAGCAACACGCCCAGGCGTGCATATCTGACCTGCGCCCTGATAGCCGCCATCGGCCATGCCATACGCTATGTGTTGACCTTGCCGGAACTGGGAGGTTTGCACATTATCCCTGCCAGCGCGGCGGCATCGTTTGCCATCGGGCTGTTGGCCGTGCTGTTTGCATCGCGCATCAAGTGTCCCGCCGAGGTGTGCTTTTTCCCCGCGCTGTTGCCCATGATTCCCGGAATGTATGCCTATCGCACTATCGAGGCCATGCTGCTGTGCCTGTACCATACGCAGGAAGAGGCGTTCAGCCATTATTTTTATCTGTTTGCCTTTAATGGGCTCACCTGTGCGTTTATCATCTTAGGCATGGTCATAGGAGCTACAATCCCGATTTTTCTCTTAAAGAAACTTTCGTTCACGGCAACGCGGTAGCCCCCGTTTTTTGTAATTTTGTATTCTGATGGAATTAAGACAATTAAGATACTTTGCCAAAGCTGCCGAGACGCTGAACTTTTCGCATGCGGCAAGCTGCCTGAATATAGCCCAAAGCTCGCTCTCGCAGCAGATTAGGCAGTTGGAAGATGAACTTGGCACACAGCTCTTTATCCGCGACAGCCATTCCTTCCAGCTGACCGAGGCTGGCGAAACGATGCTTCCGTTAGCACTTCGCACTATCCACGATGCAGAAGCCTGCGCCGACCGGATTCGCGATTTGCGGAAGTTGCTCTTCGGTACGCTCAACGTTGGAGTCACGCATTCTTTCAGTCCCATTCTTACCGAATCCGTGATATCTTTTATGAAGATGTATCCGAAGATAAAAGTCAATATCGTGTACAAGCAGATGAACGAGCTTATGGAATTGCTTTCCAATCGCGAGCTCGACTTTGTACTCGCATTCAAGCCCATTCAGCCCTTGCCCAATGTAGAGTCGCATATACTGTTTCAGAACACATTGTCGGCGATAGTCGGGAAGAGCCATCCCCTTGCTTCAAAAGATAAGGTATCCATATCCGAGCTTGAAAAATACGATTTGGCGCTCCCGTCGAAGGGGTTGCAGGCCCGCAATGCCTTCGACAACATAGTGCCTGATTACGATAAGTTCAAGGTTCGTATCGAACTGAATGATGTCAACACGCTCCTGAAACTCGTGCGCCAGACACGCCTCGTTACCGTGTTGGCAGAGGATTCCATATACAGTGTCTGCGATGTGAAGGCCGTGCCGATTGATGTCCCCGACAATCAGATGTCGGGTTGCGTGCATATTCTGAAAGATACCTATCGCAAACACTCCATGCAGGAATTTGTCCGAATCCTTACGGAATCAATCGCCGTCAAACGCTTTCGGAACAATTGGATATAGGCTATTGCATTTACCATCAATCCGCCCCCTAACCCTTCTTCAAGAGAGGGTCGGGGGCGGCTTTTTTTTATAACCCTATCCCGACTCCCGCCACGAGATACACGTGGTCGTTTATCGGCGAGGCTATTGCTTGGTTTATTAGTAGACGAGTTTACAAGGAAATTTTAGTGCAAGCGAGCGCAGAGCCGAACGATTGCATTAAGCCAAATGAGCAAAATCGAGTTTACTCGAATTTTGCCATGGCGAGCAATCGCACTTTTAAGAACTTGTTCGGGCTATGCCGAGCGTAGCCGAAAATGCCAAGAAAAGGTACATGTATATGAACTAATTTGCACAAACGCCCGGTAAATGAGTGGGGCGGGCTGTAAGCCCAAATGTTGCCCATAGCCCAGGGCAACGCCCTGGGGGAACGTAGACCGCGATTGATACATTCGGCATTTTTGCGCTGCGCAAAAATGCCACGCGCCGAAAGCGCGTAACCCATTACGCTCTTAACGCCACACGGGGCGCTGCCCTGGGCTGAGTGCAGCAATTGGGCTTACAGCACGCCACACTTGTGCAGCCAACGCAGTGAAATCATGCATTTATAGAACCCACCAATAATAATTACAATTCGTCAAGCGATACGAGCGGACGATTGTCCAAACTACGGAACTCCTTGGGCGACATACCTGTAAACTGCTTGAACTGGGCGGCGAAATGAGCCGGAGAACTATACCCCAGGCGATAGGCTATCTCGCTTATCGTCATTGCGCTGTAACACAGGAGCTCCTTGGCACGCTCCGTTCGGTGGCGTATGGCATAGTGCTCTATGGTAACGCCCCTCACCTGGCTGAAGAGTTTGCTCAAACTGCTATAATCCTTGCAAATCTTTTGGCTTACATATACTGAGAGCTTAGGTTTCCCCTCCGCCATTCTTACCCACTCGAGTACGGCAACCCTTATGGCTTCCACCAGGCACGCGTTCGGGTCGTCGAGCAATTCAAACCCCTGTTCCCTTAATTTTGCCGCAAGCAATTCCGTCTCGTCCTCACTGAGCGTTTCTTCCACCACGGCCTCGCCAAGCCGAATCTCCTTCGCGGTCAGATTCATCGACGCGAGGATTGCCCCTATTGCATTGACGCAACGGGGGCAACACATGTTCTTGATCAGTATCTTCGTGCCTGTCATAGTGCCGAGCAGGTAAATCCCGTATCTTCTACCGCCTTGCATACTTCTTCGGCCGAGAACTCTCCTTCAACCTCCGCTTTCTTGCTGCCTAAATCCACCGTGGCCGACGTGACTCCCTTTACCGAGAGAATGGCTTTCTCGGCAGACATGCGGCAATGATTGCAGGTCATGCCGTTGATGATAAACGTTTGTTTCATTGTGCTGTATGATGTATTATTTGTTGCCGCTGGCGCATCGTCTCGGGAAGGCGCGGTTTCCCTTTTTCGTGTGAATATCCGTAAAATCCACGCATTAACCAGCAAGGCAAACAGAAGAATGGCGCAGCCGGAGGCAAACAGGCTGCCGCCCCCGTCCTCGCCGCATGCACAGTGCGCCGCCAAGCGTGGAACGAACCATGCCCCGGGCAAAAGATAGTCGGCGGCAAGGCCGAATGCCACTGCGCCCGCAACAATCGAAAAAAGATAGGCCATCAACGTGCGCCGCCCCATCACCTTGCTCACCACCAATACGCTGGCCACGCTACAGGCAGGGCCCGCCATCAGCAACACGAGTGCCGCGCCCGGCGTAAGTCCCTTCATCATCAATGCCGCCGCAATAGGTATGCTGCCCGTGGCACAGAGATACATGGGGACGGAAATGCACAGCACAAGCAGCATAGATGCGAGGCTGTTGCCCTTGAACGCCTCGAAGCAAGCATCGGGCACAAAGACGGTGATCAATCCGGCAACCAAAAGCCCCGCAACGAGCCATTTGCCCACGCTCTCCATCATGTCGATATAGGCATAGCGCAACGCTTCGATTATCTTGCCGGCAAAGGTCGTGCGCTCCTTGCCATGCCCTCCGCAGCAGCCGTCTCCGCACGCCGCGCCTTGCGCTGCGCCATTCGTTCCACCCGCTTTCCCAGCCCCCTCCTTGCCTTCAATCATATTGACCATCTTTCCTCCAAACATCGCTGTAACAAGGGCGGCTATCGGTCGGATGATGGCAAAAGGCAACCCCAGCACGGAGTAAGTGGCGATGATAGAATCCACGCCGGTTTGCGGCGTGGCGATAAGGAACGACACCGTAGCGCCTTTGCTCGCCCCCTCGCGCCGGAGGGACATCGCCGTGGGGAGCACGCCGCACGAGCATAGCGGAAGCGGAATGCCGAAGAGGGCGGCAAGCACGACGCTCCGCATGTTAGGCTGGGCGAGATATTTACTGTAGATGGCGCCTGGCAAGAAGGCATGCATCAAGCCTGCCAAGAGGAAACCCAGCAGCAGATAGGGCGACATCTCAGTTACTAAATTGATAAATTGGTCCATAATCGTTAGAGTTACTGCCATTCAGCATTTTCGGGTGCAAGATTACGGATTTTTCCTCGAAATGAATATAAAAATTATGGATTATTCTTACGTATAATAGCAGAAACATTCGTGAAATAAAAAACATTGGTTTTATATGAACAATTTTGCAAACGAGTAAAAATTTAGACGACAACATAGACAACAAGAAACAACTCCGAACTTGACAACTTTGCGCTTAATATGAAGACAACATAGACAACGGGGCGTATTATATACGCCACCTCGCACGCAGAATGGCAACTGCAAGTTGCCCAAAAAAGTTGTTTCAGTTGTTGTCAATATCAAAACGCAACAGCGGATATAATGTTGTCCAAAGTTGTCCAAGTTGTCGTCAAAATAAAATCTCATTTGCTTATATGAACGTTTTGTGCAAGGCGAGAGCAGAAACCAAGTTTACTTGGACTATGCCGAGCGCAGCCGAAAATGTCAAGAAAACGTCTGTTGAAAACGAACGATTGAGTGAGTTGCAAAGCAGATTTAGGACATTGGAATGGAAAAATTATCGTTGACGGTATGGATAGAATAAATGTACAAACAATCCGCCTCGCTGCGATTTGCGGCGAGGCGGATTGTTGTTGTGTATAGAGCGGGTAGGCTATTAGTTCTTGAAGAAGTCTTTTACGTCTTCGTTGCGAACCATCTGCTCATCAAAGGTGTAAGCGCCGGTCTTGGGGCTCTTCACCATTTTGATAACCTTCGTATATGAACGTCCGTCGGTCTTACCTTCCTGGAGCGTTGCGACAGTTTTCTTTGCCATATCTTCTTAGTCTTACTCGGGGGTTATTTGATTTCCTTGTGAATGGTCATACGCTTGAGGATGGGGTTGTACTTCTTGAGTTCCAAACGCTCAGGCGTGTTCTTGCGGTTCTTCGTGGTGATATAACGTGACGTTCCGGGAAGCCCGCTTTCTTTCATTTCGGTGCATTCGAGAATTACCTGTACTCGATTGCCTTTTGCTTTCTTACCAGCCATAATATATTAATATTGTGTAGTTCGTTTTTGAGTTTTACTTAGTAAAGGACTTTAATGTCTTTCCAGTCGCAGTAGCCTTTGGCAACTGCCTGCGTGAGTGCGGCGTCGAGGCCTACTTTGTTGATGAGGCGAAGACCGGCGGCGCTTACTTTGAGGGTAATCCAGCAGTCCTGCTCAACGTAGTAAAACTTCTTAGAGAACAAGTTTACGTCAAACGTGCGCTTTGTGCGGCGCTTCGAGTGCGAAACGTTGTTGCCTACCATGGCTTTCTTTCCGGTAATCTGACAAATCTTTGACATTGCTTTCGCTTGTTTTCTTTAAAATCGATGTTTCTTGTTGCGTATAGGCGGGTCGATACCTTTTTGCGGCGCGGCGGCGGTTGTTGTTGCGTAATCTTGGGGTGGTTGCCGGCGCACCGTCTTGGTTCTTCCGCTTACGGCGTGCAAAGTTACGCCTTATTTTTCAATAAAACAATAGGTTTCGTGCATTTTTCTTAGCAGAGAGGGGCTTATTTGGCCGTTTCGAGCGATGAGCGTTTGGTGCGGTGGTAGCTGCGGTAATCGTCGAGGGGGATTTCGATGTCGGGCTCTTGCAGGTCGCCGGCGAGGGGCAGGCGGAACTTCATGTAGCGTATGTTCAGCCCGCGCTCTATCCATTGGCTTTCGTAGTAGGTGCGTATGCCGAGGATGGTGCGCGTGTCGGCGTCTTCTTCGGCTGCGAGCGTGTGGTAGAGGTCCTCCGTGCGAAAGAGCAGGGGCAGGGCGTTGTGCTCTACGACGTATGTGGTGTAGGTGAAGAGGAAGTTGGAGTCGGTCTTGAGGTGAATGATGCCGCCGTCGGCAAGGATGTTGCGGTAGCGGGCGAGGAAATAGGTGGAGGTGAGGCGTTTGGTAACCTTTTTCATTTGCGGGTCGGAGAAGGTGAGCCAGATTTCCGCCACCTCGCCTGGGGCAAAGTATTTTTCGATAAACTCGATTTGCGTGCGCAGGAATGCCACGTTCGCCATGCCCTCGCGGAGCGACTGCGTGGCGCCGGTCCACATGCGTGCGCCCTTGATGTCAACGCCGATGAAGTTTTTCTCGGGAAAGAGTTTGGCAAGCCCTACGGTGTACTCGCCGCGTCCGCAACCGAGTTCGAGGACGATGGGGTTATCGTTGTGGAAAAAGTTGCTGCCCCAATGTCCGCGCAGAGCGAAGGGCGCGTCGCCGAGCGTCGGTTCGAAGACGTGGGGATAGGCGGCCATGTCGGCGAATTTGGAGAGTTTATTTTTGCTCATCTTCTTCCAATATCTTTTTGATGTCGTTTTCGGCCAGTGCTAATTTCTCCTTGCAAAATTGGGCGAGGGTCTTGGCCTCTGCGAGGCTTTTGCCCAAGTCCTCTAGGTCGAGCTTGTCCTGCTCGAGGCTTTCCACGATGGTTTCGAGCCGCTGCATGGCGGCTTCGTATGTAAGTTGTTCTTTTTTCATGGTTTATCGGTTGGAGATGTAACGATGCTTTCGATTGTTCCGTCGGCAAACTGCGTGGCGAGGCGGTCGCCTGCTTTGAGCGTTGCCGCGTTGCGCACGATGCGGCCGCCCGAGGTGGTGATGGAGAAACCCATTTTGAGAATGCGCTCGGGCGAGGCAAGGGCTATGGCGCGGTCGGCATGGTTCAAGGCTTCTTTCTTTTTGGAGATAAAGGCCTTTGCCGCCGGCGCGAGGCGGGTCTGCAAGGGAATTATGCGCTGCCATTCGGCTTTCACCCTTTGCCGTGCCAGCAGTTCGGCGCGTGCTTCGAGATGGGCGATATGCTCGCCTCGCTTCGAGGCATAGCGCACGGCGATGAGATGCAGGCGCGAGGCGAGGGCATTGAGGCGCGATTTGCGCTCGCTAATCGCCAGTTCCACGGCTTCTTGCAAGCGTTCGGAGAGTTCTGAAAACAAATCCCATTCGTCTTTGCGCCGCTCGATGAGGAAGGCCGCTACCGCCGTGGGCGTTTTGAACTTGCAGTGCGCCACGCAGTCGGTCACCGTGTCGTCGCGCTCGTGCCCGATGCCTGTAAGCACGGGGAGGGGAAATTGCGCTACATTGGCTGCCAGTAAATAGGAGTCGAAACAGCTCAACTCGCTCACCGCGCCGCCGCCGCGTATGATGACCACGGCGTCCCAGTCTGCCTGCTCGCCGGCCACGGCATCGAGAGCATTGATAACGCTTTCCTCCACCTTCTCGCCCTGCATGGCGGCAGGGAAGAGTTTGGTTGTAAAGAGAAAGCCCGACTGTTCGAGCTGGCGGCAGAAGTCGCCGTAACCGGCTGCCGTAGCTGCGGAAATCACGGCGATGCGCTTCGTGAGCCTCGGCAGTTCAAGTTCCTTATTGAGCGTCAGCACGCCGTCTTCGCGCAGTTGCGCCAAAATTTCGCGCCGCCGCCGCTCCATGTCGCCCAGGGTATAATTGGGGTCAATGTCGATGACGTTCAGCGAAAAGCCGTACACTTCGTGAAAGGTTGCCGTTACCCTCACGAGCACTTTCAGTCCCGCTTGCAGCCTGTGTCCCGTGGATTGTTCAAACCAAGGGCCGAGCAGGTCGTAGGTGCTGCGCCAGATATTGGCTCTTGCCTTGGCGATAAACTTGGTGCCGGCGGCATCTTTTTCGACAAATTCGAGGTAGCAGTGCCCATTGGCGGCAACGCGCATTTCGCTCACTTCCGCCACAATCCAATAGGCCTCGTCGAGCGTTTGTTCCAAAACGCCGCGCACCAGATTGTTCAGTTCGCTAAGGCGCAGCGGACGGATTTCGTCCGCGTCGTCGAGGAATGAAGGAAATGCGTTGCGGTACATATGTATACTCGTTGGTTGCATGAGGAGTTACGCGCCACGGGGCGCGTGGCATTTTTGCGCCGGCGCAAAAATGCCGAATGTATTAATCGCTGCATACGTTTCCCCAGGGCGTTGCCCTGGGCTATGGGCAACATTTGGGCTTACAGCCCGCCCCAATCATTACCGATCTGCAATACGCCCCTACTCGTGAGGCCTTTAATTATTTAGCTCTCAATATTAACTATATCAATGCTTTATGCTTTCGTAGGCTTTCCACGCATCGGGAATGCCGTAGCCGAAGATGTTGTCGGGGTGCGCGGCATTGTGGCCCGATGATTGCAGGGCGCGGATAATTTGCACCGGCGTGCTTTGGGGCGAAGCCTGCAGGAGGCAGGCGGTCACGCCGCAAAGGATGGGGCAGGAGAAGGACGTGCCGTTGGCCTCGGCGTTCTCGCCGTTTGTGTCGAGCACTGCCGAGTAGCCGCCACGTGCCATGACATCGGGCTTGATGCGCCCGTCGGCGGAGTTGCCGATAGACGAGAACCACGTGTTTTTGCCCGTTTCGGTCACTGCGCCGACGGCGAGGATGTCCTTAGCATCGGCAGGCACGCCGATTTTCTTCCACGACGACATGCCGCTGTTGCCCGCACTGTTGAGCACCAGTATGCCGCGGCTCGCCGCCAGAGAGGCGGAGCGGCTGCAAAGTTCCGTTTGCCCGTCTAAGGCGTGATAGGGGAAGTCCATCCATTCGTGGTCAAAGCCCGTGTAGCCCAGCGAACTCGTGGCAATGTCTGCGCCGAGGCTGTCGGCATATTCGAGTGCGGCGCACCAGTTGTCTTCCTCCACGAGTTGCTCGCTCTCGCCGTCCTCGCACACGATGAGGTAGAACGAAGCGTCGGGGGCTGTGCCGATGAGCGAGTGGGGCACGTTGGAGGCGATGCACGAGAGCACCATCATGCCGTGCGAAAGTTCGTCGTAGACGCTGCGCTCGGGACGCACGAAGTTGCGCGTGCCGAGGATTTGCTCCTTGCGCCACGCCGTGATGCAGTCGGCATTGTGGAAACCACCGTCGAGCACGGCAATCGTCACGTCTTTGCCCGTGAAGCCTGCCTCGTGCAGGCGCAGGGCGTTGAGTTGGCTGATTTGTTCAAAGCCTTTGCCGTAGAGTTGCTCCAAGGTGTCGGGGCGGTTGGTCACTTCCTTCTGGCGGTCGGCAAAGTTGGGGGCGTCCACGCTGTCGGGGGCTGTCCACACGTGGCGCACGTTGCTCACGAAGGGCAGTTGCTTGATTTTGTCGCACAGCAGGCTGTCGGGCGTTTCCACGACCACCGTGTTGTTCCATTTCGACATGTTGTGGATTTTTGCCCCGGCGTTTTTCAGCGCGTCGATGTACTTGGGCGTAATGGGCAGGTCGTAGTTGTCCACGGCAATCTTGTATTTAGCGCGGCGCGCCAAGGCTTTTGCCGAAAGGAACTTTTCGGGCTGCTTTATGGAATAGGGGTTTTGCTTCTTGTCGGCAAGGGTGACGCGGAAGCGGTATGCCTTTTCAAGCTTGATTTTCTTCGTGCTTTCGTCGTCCGTGCTGCTGGCGTGCGCTGCTGTCGTGCCGAAAGCCGTCAGGGCAAAGAGGGCAATGATGCTTTTTCTGAGGATATTCATAATAATGATTATTAGAAAAGAAAAGCGGCGCACCGGCAGGCACGCCGCTTTTGGTATAGGTGGGTTCTATTTATTAGTAGACGAGTTTACAAGTAAACGAGTAGACGAGACAAGTTTCTCATGTAAAATATAAATTAGCAAGACATTTACATAATGTCGGCTGCGCTCGGCAATTTAAGTAAACTTAATTGCGCTCGCTTGCACGACATTTCTGTCTTGTTTACTCGTTTACTTGTTTACTAATATTGTATGCTCCGCGATTAGAGGCCTCTTCCGTGGCAGTTCTTAAACTTCTTGCCGCTGCCGCAGGGGCAGGGGTCGTTGCGTCCCGGGAGTTTTTCTTTCACGATGGGCTGCTGCTGGCGTTCGCGCGTGTCGCGGCTGGCGGCTTCGCGGGAGGCTTGCTCCTCCACCGTTTCGTGGCTTTCGGTGTACTTGGGCTGCTTCGTGGGCTGCTCGGGAGCGGCTTCGCGCACCTCTTCGGGAGCCTGCACGGGAATTTGCCCGCGCATCAGGCTGCTCACGGTGGCATTGTTGATGCGGTTCACCATCTTGTCGAAGAGTTGCACGCTTTCGAGTTTGAACACGAGCAGGGGGTCTTTCTGTTCGTAGCTGGCGTTTTGCACAGACTTCTTCAAGTCGTCCAACTCGCGCAGGTTTTCCTTCCATGCCTCGTCGATGTGGCGCAGGAGAATGGTCTTCTCGAAGTCGCGCACGATGTTGCGGCAATCGTTCTCGTAAGCCTCCTTGAGGTTCGACTGAATGCTGTAAACAAACTTGCCGTCCGAGATGGGCACCAGTATGTTCTCGTACAGTTGTCCCTGGTTCTCATAGACTTGTGCTATGACGGGGCGTGCCACTTCGGCAAGGCGGTCGGTCTTGCGCTTGAAGTTACCCATAGCGGCCTGGAACGCCATTTCGTAGAGGTCTTCGCGCTTCGTGTTGTCGTATTCGCGTTCCGTGAACGGCACTTCCATGGCGAAAATCTCGATGAACTGCTTGCCACATTCTTCGTAGTTGGGGCAGTTTTCGATGATATTGATGACGCGGTCCCACACCATGTTGGCGATGTCCATGCCGATGCGCTGTCCCATGAGGGCGTGGCGGCGCTTTTCGTAAATCACGGTGCGCTGCTTGTTCATCACGTCGTCGTATTCGAGCAGGCGCTTACGTATGCCGAAGTTGTTTTCTTCCACCTTCTTCTGGGCGCGCTCGATGGAGTTGTTAATCATCTTTGCCTCGATCATCTCGCCTTCCTTAAAGCCGAGTTTGTCCATCACGCGGGCAATGCGCTCGCTGGCGAAGAGGCGCATGAGGTTGTCTTCGAGCGATACGAAGAATACCGAAGACCCCGGGTCGCCCTGACGGCCTGCGCGGCCGCGCAACTGACGGTCCACGCGGCGGCTTTCGTGACGCTCCGTGCCGATGATGGCGAGACCGCCGGCGGCTTTCACCTCGGGCGAAAGCTTAATGTCCGTACCGCGGCCAGCCATATTGGTGGCGATGGTCACGGCGCCGAGGCCGTTGGTGCTCTGTCCGGCAAGTGCCACGATGTCTGCCTCCTTCTGGTGCAGTTTGGCGTTGAGCACCTGGTGGGGAATCTTGCGCAGGTCGAGCATACGGCTCAGGAGTTCGCTCACGTCCACGCTCGTCGTACCCACGAGCACGGGGCGGCCGGCTTGGCGCATCTTCTCGATTTCGGCGATGACGGCGGCATACTTCTCGCGCTTCGTCTTGTACACGCGGTCGTTCATATCATTGCGCAGCACGGGGCGGTTGGTCGGGATTTCCACCACATCGAGTTTGTAGATGTTCCAAAATTCTCCGGCTTCCGTGATGGCCGTACCCGTCATGCCCGCGAGTTTGTGGTACATGCGGAAGTAGTTTTGCAGCGTAATGGTGGCGAAGGTCTGCGTGGCGGCTTCCACCTTGACGTGTTCCTTTGCTTCCACGGCCTGGTGCAGTCCGTCGCTCCAGCGGCGACCTTCCATGATGCGGCCTGTCTGCTCGTCCACAATCTTTACCTGCCCGTCCATCACGACATATTCCTCGTTGATGCGGAACATGGTGTAGGCTTTGAGCAGTTGCAGGATAGTATGCACGCGCTCGCTCTTCACGGCGTAGTCGGCGAGGAGTTCGTCTTTCTTGGCCAGGCGTTCTTCGTCGGAAATCGAGCCGTTGCGCTCGAGCATGGAGAGCTCGGTGGTGATGTCGGGCAGCACGAAGAGCTGGTCGTCCTTCACCTGGTCGGCCAGCCATTTGTTGCCCTTGTCGGTCAGGTCTACGGAGTGCAGTTTCTCGTCCACCACGAAGTAGAGCGGTTCTACCGCCTCGGGCATACGGCGGTTGTTGTTCTCCATATATATTTCCTCCGTCTTGAGCATGCCGGCCTTGATGCCGGTCTCGGAGAGGAACTTGATGAGCGGGTTGTTCTTGGGCAATGCCTTGTGGGAGCGGAAAAGTTGCAAGAAGCCTTTTTCCTGATTTTCCTTGTCGCCGGAGTTGATGAGCTGCTTGGCTTCGGCGAGATACTGCGTGGCGAGTTTGCGCTGCACTTCCACGAGACGCTCCACGAGGGGCTGGTATTGCTCGAAGAGTTGGTCGTCGCCCTTAGGCACGGGGCCGGAGATGATGAGCGGCGTGCGCGCATCGTCGATCAGCACGGAGTCCACCTCGTCGACGATGGCGTAGTTGTGCTTGCGCTGCACGAGGTCGGAGGGCTTCATGGCCATGTTGTCGCGCAGGTAGTCGAAGCCGAACTCATTGTTCGTGCCGAAGGTGATGTCGGCCTGATAGGCGCGGCGGCGTGCTTCGGAGTTGGGCTGGTGCTTGTCGATGCAGTCCACCGACAGGCCGTGGAACATATAGAGCGGCCCCATCCATTCGCTGTCGCGCTTGGCGAGGTAGTCGTTCACGGTCACTACGTGTACGCCGTTGCCCGTGAGGGCGTTGAGGAACACGGGGAGGGTGGCCACGAGGGTCTTACCTTCACCCGTTGCCATTTCGGCTATTTTGCCTTGATGCAGCACCACGCCGCCGAAGAGCTGCACGTCGTAGTGCACCATGTCCCACTTTGTGTCGTTGCCGCCGGCAATCCAGTGGTTTTGGTAGATGGCGTTGTCGCCTTCGATGCGCACAAAGTCTTTCGTGGCGGCGAGTTCGCGGTCGAAGTCGGTGGCGGTCACGGTGATTTCCTCGTTTTGCGCGAAGCGGCGTGCCGTTTCCTTCACGATGGCGAAGGCATCGGGCAGTGCGGCGTTGAGGGCTTCCTCGAAGCGTTCGAGCACTTCCTTTTCGAGTTTGTCTATTTGGTTGAAGATGACTTCGCGGTCTTCGATCGGCGTGTCCTCAATCTTGGCGTTGAGTGCTGCAATCTTTTCCTTGATGTCGTCGGCAGACGACTGTATGGTCTTTTGCAGTTCTTTCGTCTTGGCACGCAGCGCATCGTTTGAGAGTTGTCCGATGCTTTCGGAGGCCTCTTTCACCTTGTTTACCCACGGCTGTATGAGTTTCATGTCGCGCGTGGACTTGTTGCCGAAGAGTCGGCTGAGAAATTTATTTATATCCATAATGTGTTGTTTTCGGAGGGGTGATGAGATTGTTATAGAAAATAAAGTGGATGAGTGTTGATCTGATTTTTCAAAAAGTTTTGGATAAAAACCATGAAAAACATCTTGCTTCGTTTGAAGCCCAAGGGCACGCCGCCGGTCTTAACGCCGAGCATTTAAGCCTTTCGGCTTATGCTCGTCCTTAATCCCTGCGGCTGCGGTCGGTTCCCGCCCGCTTCAAACGCCGCAAGGAAAAAACCATTAAAAACCCGTGAGACCTTGATGCCGTTGAAATAGCCACGGACTGGTTTATCATTGAAAATGGGTTTTTACCGGTTTTTATGGTTTTTATCTGAAATATGAACCTTTGTCTGGCTTTTCAGAATAAGGGCACTGCGGCGCAGGCATTGGGCGCCCTGATGCGCACCGAGCGCGAGAGGGTGGGCGCGATGCGGTCGGTGGTGACGGGCGTTTCTACTTGTTCGCCTTTCACGCCGGCACCGAAGAAGATGATGGGGAAGGGGATATAGGACTCGCGCACGGGCATGTCCTCTTTCGTTTCGGCGTTCACGTATCGCCAGCCCGGCGACACCTCAATCAGAACATCGCCCGAAAACTTAGAGTTGTAGCCTCCGCGTATGCGGCTGATGCCCGGCGTCCATGCGCCTTGCAGCAGGCGTTGCGCCGTGTAAACGTCCTTCACGCCCGAGAGTTGCAGGAGGAAGTCCTGCGTGCGCTCAAGGAGTTCCGTCAGGTTGATTTGCTTGTCCTCGATGAGCTTGTGGTTCAGGTAGATCTGCGTGCCGAGGCTGCTTTCCACGAAATTGCCCTGCCCGTAAATCGCCACGAGATACATGTTGAGCAGCGCGGCGGCGCGTTGCATGTCGAACGTGCCCGTGGGAATGCGGTATTTGCCGGGATTGATGGGCTCTTCGTCCACGTAGCCCGTCGAGGTAAGCACATACAGCGCATTGTCGCGTCCTACTTTTCCGTCTATTGCCTTGATGAGGCGGGCGAGGGTGCGGTCGAGGCGCACGTAAGTGTCCTGTACCTCCATCGACACCTCGCTCACGGGCTTGTGCTCAAAGTTGCCGGCGTAGAACGTCACGTTCAGCAGGTCGGTCACGCCGTCGGCGCCGAGCATCGTGCCGCCGAGGCATTGCTCCACGGCTGCGGCAATCTCTTCATTCACCAGCCCCGAGGTCTTGAACGAGGCGAAGCGGCTGATGCCTTTCTTGAAACTGTGCTTGAAAGGCGACTTCATGCCGCCCGAGAGGAAGTAGCTGAAATTGCCCACGAGTTCCGACGAGGGCTGCCATGTTTCGGCGTTCAGCCTTTCGGCAAGCGTGGTGCCCGAATTGAGCACCGACACCCACGAGGGCAGGGAGGGGGAATAATAGGTGCTGCTGCACCAGCGGCCCGTTGCGTCGTCTATCCAAATCACGGCATCGGCGGCGTGCCCGCCCTGCATCACGGCACTTTCGCGACAGGGGGCTATGGAATACACAAGGGCCTTGCCCTCCGTGGCTATTTTCAGTTCGTCGCCGAAAGTCGACGTGGCGAGGTGGTGTGGCGAAATCTTTTCGTCGGTCTGCAGTCCCGCATAATCGGCATCGTCCACGCAATAGGCAGGCCGCAGTGTGGCGCGGTCTATCCACTTGCGCCCGATGATTGCGTGGTTAGACGGCGTGGTGCCCGTGGCTACGGTGGCGGCCGACGAAGCGAGGTCGGGGCGGGTGTGCGGGTATTCCGCATTGGCGTACACGCGCCCTTCGTTGAGCAGTTTGGCAAAACCGTCCTCGCCGTAGAGCGGCTGGAAGGCTTTGAGGTAGTCCGAGCGCAACTGGTCGATGAGAATCGTCACCACCACGCGCGGCACGCCGCCTCCCGCTGCAGCTGCATTGGCTTCCACGGCGGAGAGCGCAGTCATCACTGCGAGCAACGAAACAATCAGTTGGGTGCGGTGTTTGGACATATAGGGATTAATCTGTTTTATTTTTTAGTAGACGGTCTCACGAGTAGGGGCGTTTTGCAAAACGCCCGGGAAATGGCGTGCTTACATTTTTACCATTCGGCACGTACGGCGGGCGTTTTGCAAAACGCCCCTACTGCCGCCCTTTGCGTGCGGTGAGCAGCCAAGAGCCATAGTGCGCCGCCGAACAGCCAGATTTCGTAAGGGAAAGCCTGCACTTGTGCCAACGCGGCCATGCCGAGGACCGGCCATATTATTATGGTGTACCAGCAGAGGGCGTCGAATTGGCGGCGGCGTGCGTGGCGCGCGTACCAGAAGAGCAGGGCGAGCGGCAGCGGGTTGAGCGCGGCCACGAGCCAGTTGCTGCCCACGGCGGGGTGTTCCGAGAAGAAGAACAGGAAACTGACCACAAGCCCCATCAGCCCCTGCACCGCCAGCAGCAGGCCGTCCCACCACAGGGCGGTCTTGCCCGTGCGGCGTTCCCAAGCGATGAGGCCGAGGGTGAAGAGCAGCACCAGCGCCATTGCCACGCCCGGCGCGGCGGCAGGGCTGGGGGCGGAGGCTGCCTCGGTGGCAGGGAGAATGCGGCGGGGGGCGAAAGCGAGCGGCTGCACCGTGCCGTCGGGCAAGCGGCGGCGGGCGGCGGCCAAGAATTTTTCGGTATAGATGGGCGAGAACGACTGATGCCGGCGCGTGGCAGGCGCGTCAATCTCGCAGCCCAGCACCAAGTCCTGGCCGAAACGGTCCCAAGGCGAGGCGGCTGAAAACTCGTGAATGATGTCGCGCAGCGACTTGGCGCGTCCCTTGCTGTCGGTTGCCGCTTCCGGCCATTCTATTTGTCCGCCGGCGGCGATGTTGATCAGGTCGATGGCACGCGTGGTGCAGTTGTTGTAGAGAAAGTTGTAGCGATACGTAGCGTTTTCGGGCAGCGACTCTGTGAGCAGCGTCTTGAATATGCGTTCCTTCTCGCTGGCCGTGAGGCGCAGCACCTGTTCGTCCACGCCGCGCCCGTCGCGCCGGTACACGGCGAGGAAATGCTCCATCGTTTCCACGCCGAGCTGGTAGTCGGTCTTGCCGGCAACGAAGCGCGCCACGAAATTGGGCTGCTTGAAACTGAACATGCCGTAATTGAACACCCAGTCCTCGCCGTTGCGTAAGTCCTTGACGCGCACGGCGGTATGGCCATACAGTTCGTAGATTTTCCTGCCCGGCGTGCAGGTGAGCAGGCTCACTTCCAGCTCGTCGCCCTCAGGCACGACCAATCCCTCGCCTTGGGCGGCAACGCCGGCGAGCGACCAGAGAAACAAAAGAGTGAGGGTGAGAAATCGGTGCAAGATAGGACTATATATATTAATAATGTGTAAGGGAAAGGGCAGAATATCAGTTTTCAATCGGCAAAGTTACTTTAAGCGCAGGGAAAGGCAAAATAAAACCTTGCTTTTTTGGCATTTTCTGCCTTTTGAGGGGTCTTTTTTAACGTGTGTGTGCACCGAATTTGCTGCAAAAGACGTGCCGCGGCCTGTATGTCTGTAATGATTTTTCGGCAGTGCGCAGATAATTCTTCGCAAAATAGACGCAAAAGGCTTCTTCAAAAACAAATCGCCAACTCACAATCCGCAATTATAATCCGCCTCGCCGCAAATCGCAGCGAGGCGGATTTTTTATAATGTCAACAGCACAGTGCTATTTTTCTTCGACGCTTTCTTAATGCTTTTTCTTCTTTGTCGGTAGAGTTTGCCTGCTTCGCCTCATTTGCCGTTTCGCGACCTGCGAAAGGCAAAAATAGGTTTCCTCGCGCGCGTTACGCACTTTTTCCCCCCAAAAAACCTTCAACTATACACTAATCGACTTAACAGCTTGTTTTATATATAGTTACGAGTGTATAGTTTGCCTTCCCAACCCTACACTAATGACGG
>SFFY01000012.1 GCA_004556745.1 Bacteroidales bacterium
TATCCTATAAGAAAGTTTTTGTTACAAAGTTTGTAACATGTATTACAAACTTTGTAACATGTGTTAGAAACTTTGTAACAAGCGTTACAAACTTTGTAATAAACTTTTTCTTATAGGATAATGAAAAATGTAAAGGAGAAAGGGAAATTTATCTCGGAGAAAGTAAAAAATTTCTTGCTTGCAATTAGAACTATGTCCTAAGTGCCTGGAAGGCACTACAAAAGCGAAGCTTTTTGGTAACCGGGGACGAAGTCCTCGGATAGGCGAGGTGAGGACGATGTGCCTGGAAGGCACATCGCTATAGGACTATGCCATGCCACAGGCGTACTGCCTTCCAGGCAGATCCCTTACACTCGCTTTCACCGAGGACTTCGTCCCCGGTTACCGTCGCTTCGCTCCGTACTGCCTTCCAGGCAGTTAACACTTCAAGCATTTCGTTCCACTGCATTCTGCAAATACGTTCAAACATATAAAGGAAAGGGATTTCTTTCTACGCATCGCTTAAACACGCTGCGCGGCACATACGCGGTTTTCAGCCCAAAAAGCGGGTGCGCAGCACGTTGCTGCGCACCCGCCCGGGGGATAAATCAAAATTTGCGTGGAGGTTATTTCACCAATACCTTGCGGCCGTTCACGATGTAGATGCCGCTGCGGCTGATGCCACTGAGGCGACGGCCGGAAAGGTCGTAGATGGCGGCGGGCGCGTTGGCGTTGTCGCCGTTCATCTTTTCGATGCCCGTATCGCCGGGGGCATAGGTGAGCGTCACGACGGTGTTGTCGGCCACTGCCGAGAGGCCTTCGTCGCCTTCGGTGGATTTGAGGTAGTAGCCCTCAATCGCGGGCGCAACGAGCGTGTAGGCATCGCCTGCCTTGACCCATTCGGAGGCGGAAGAAAGGACAGCGGCGGTCTTCTCGTTTACGGCGTTGACCGTTACGGAGAAGTAAGGCTGTGCATAGTATTCGTAAATGCGGTAGGGGTGTCCGGGGTCGTTCCAGCCTACGAGTGCGCCGGCTGCAAGACCGTCCCAGCATACGTTGTTAGAGCCTTTGATTTTCCAAGAACCGTCGGCGTTGCGCGTGAAGGCGAAGCTGTCGCCCGTGTCGCTAAGGAAGGCGGCGG
The DNA here is from genome assembly GCA_004556745.1 of Bacteroidales bacterium. Lineage (GTDB taxonomy): Bacteria > Bacteroidota > Bacteroidia > Bacteroidales > Bacteroidaceae > Alloprevotella. The sequence continues at coordinate 1,121 of SFFY01000012.1, forward strand.
TGGAGTTTTTCAAGGAAGGCACATATTTGCCTGCGCCGTTGTTGAGCACCTTGAATTTCGTGCCGCTTGCCTCAAGCGTCCAAGTGTAATAGGGCGTGGTGTCCTCGATGTTGTTGTCCTTCACCACGGCACCGGTCTTGGCATTAGCCATGCGGTAGCCCTTGCGTGCGGCTTCGGAGGTGCAGTCGTCGTAGATGACGTAAGACTTGCCTGCCTCCACGACCGTCACTTCCTTGCCGAGGCGTTTCACGCCGTTGACGGCGTTGGTGGTGTAAACGGCGTTGATGGTCATGTCTTCGGTCGGGGAAATGGTGGTCTCGCCCGTGTAGTCGGAAGACTCGTAAGTGTAATAGGGCAGATTGGGATAGGCTATGGTGTAGCTTTCGCCGACGGGGCAGCTCGTTTCGCTTTCATCGACGATGGCGCCATACTGGTCGCGGCTGACAATCGAGATGCTGTAAGCCGAACGAACGTACATGACGATCAGATTCTTGTTTTCTGCCAAATTTTCAAACACGGGGGCGGTGGTGCTGCCCGTGAGTTCGTAGGCCAGCACGCTGTGGTTCTTGATTTCGGGGGCGGTGCAGGTGTAGGTCTTGCCTGCGGGTGCGCTCTGCACGTAAGTGCCGATAGCGTTGCCCTCGATGTCCTCGCAGTTATAAGTAATGGTGTAGACCTGTTCCACATTCCAGGCCGCGCCCTGCGGGCGGACAGCATTGCGGGAGTCGTCGATCGTAGAGCCGGAGCTGATGATGCCGGGGAGCGTATTGGAGGTAGTGGCAACGGGGAAGAAGTTGCGGGCGTTGAGCGCAAGGGCGTAGTCGCCGTAAGCGGGATCGAAGGTCAGGGTTACGTTGCCAGCCGTCGCGCCCATGTAGACGGGATAGGCCATGCTGCCGTTCTTGGTGGCGTTTGTGGAGATGAAACGTCCCGTGGCGGCGTTCTTGAGTTGTACGCTCTGTGTGCCGTCGGCTGCCACCGTGCTCTTCGTCACGAGCCAGGCATCGCTCTGCCAGGTTTCGCCGGCGTGGCGCAGCATGGTGCTTTCGCCGTCGTCGACAATCGCCGTGCCGGCAAAGGCTTCAACGGCGTTGGTGAAGCGGTAAGTCTTACCCTCTTCGAGGAAACCGAAGGAGGCGAGGAAGGCAGCGTATTTGGCATCGAGTTGCTGCACAAACGTTTCGAGTTCGGCGGCGGTGAGCGCTTCGGGGTCTACGTCCTTGATGAAGTCTTCAAGTTCCTGCTTTTCGGTTGCGCCGTACAGACCCGGGGCCTTCGCCTCTGCCGTGGCGTAGGTCTTGGCCTTGGCGAGATGTGCCTTGACGGCGTTGAGCTTAGCCTTGGCATCGGCTGCGCCGTCGGCGGCCTGAAGCATGGCAAATTCCCAAAGACCGCCATTGCCGTCGGCAGGATTGTTGTAGAGATTGACGGCATAACCCTGTCCGCCGAGCGAAGCGTTCATCCAAAGGTTCTCAATCTGGTCGCAGCGGATAGAATAATAATAGTTGCCGTTGTCTAAGCGGCCGTAGCCGGAGGAGTGGTCTGCAAGCACGAAGTTGTAGTTTTTCGCAGCAACATCGTAGTTCCAGCGGCCGGAGTTGTTCTGCGCCGTGGCGTTGGGGTTAACGGAGCCTGCGGGCACGGCCTTGCAGACGAGGGCGTAGTGGCCGGGATTGGCGGCATCTTCTTCAAGTGCCCAGAACTGGTAGTCGTAAGCCGCGTCGCCCTCGGCAGCCTGTGCGTTGGTCCAAAGGCGGTTGGCAGCGGCATTCTTGGCAGAATATTCGGTGATGAGCGGAGAACCCTCGCGGAGCAGTTCGATGCACTTGCCGGCGCGTTCGCCCGTGGCGCGGGTGATGAGGCGATACCAGGTCTTGCTCTCGCTGGTGGAGACTTTCGGCATTACCTGCCCGGTTTCGCCGCCGCTCTCTTCACCCGTGAGGATGTAGTGGCGGCCGTAGTTGTAACCTCCATAGTTGAGCAGGAGCGTGTCGGCAGTGATGCGCTTCTGGAAATCGGCGAAGTCCTTGCGGGCCTTGGGTGTCCAGCCGGCTTCTGCTATGGCGATGAGGCGCGGCAGGGCGAGATATTCCATGAGGTTGCGGTCGGCCACGTGTTCCGTCCAGAACGTGCCTTGCACGCCCGTGTAGTGGGCGGCTTGCGCGGCGGTGATGTCGGTGGGCACGGCTTCCTGGGCATACGTGTTCGCCACATTGTCAGAACCGTTGCCGGGGAGAGTGGCCTCGGCAGCGTCGTTGCTTTGCTTGCGGTTGATGTAGTAGGGACCCCAAGGCGTGAACACGTTGTCAAGTCCGAGTTCGGCGGCCTTGCGTGCGCCGGCTGCGGCGGGCTGCCAGCAGAACACGGTGGCGCCCGTCTCCTTAATCAGTTCGGTGTCGGCGTTGCCGGCCGTTATCGCCTCGTTCCACACGATGGTCTTCTTGCCGTTTTCTTTCAGAAACTCGGCCATTTCCTTAATGAAGTGGCTCTGCAACTGGCGGTAGTTGGTCAATCCTAATTCCTGGTATCGGGCTTGGCACTCGGCGTTGCTTTCCCATTGCGAGGTGGGGCATTCGTCGCCGCCGATGTGGAAGTAGTCGTAGGGGAAGAGGGGAATGAGTTCGGAAAGTATGTTTTTGGCAAACTGCACGGCGGCAGGGTTAGCCACGTTGAGCACATCGGAGGAAATGCCGCCGCTCGTCCACACGCTGGGAGCGGACTCGGGGTGGCAGCAATATTCGGGATAAGAAGCCATGGCTGCAACGAAGTGGCCCGGCATGTCCACCTCGGGGATTACTTCGATGTGGCGCTCCTTGGCATAGGCCACCACGTCCTTAATCTGCTCTTGCGTGTAGAAGTAAGGGCCATAGACCTGGTTGGTCCAGTAGGGACCGTATTCGAGGTCGGTGACGTAGCAGTTGGAAGCCGTTGCGCCGATGGTGGTGAGTTTGGGATATTGCTTGATCTCCACGCGCCAGCCCTGGTCGTCGGTGAGGTGCCAGTGGAAGCGGTTCATCTTGTAATACGACATCACGTCGAGCATGCGCTTCACCTCTTCCACGGTGAAGAAGTGGCGGGACACGTCGAGCATGAAACCGCGATAGGCAAAGCGCGGCTCGTCCTGAATGGTGACGCAGGGCAGGGCGTACTTGGTGACGGCGGCGTCCTGCTTGCCGGCCATGACATTGGCGGGCAAAATCTTCTTGACCGACTGGAAGGCATAGTAGAAACCGAGCACGCTCTTGGCACGCACGGTCACCTTGCCCTCGTTGACCATGAGGTTGTAAGCACCTTCGTTCATCGTGCCGGAATAGAGCGCCACGTCAAAAAGCGGAGCCTCAGCATCAGCCTGTGCCACGGCGTTGTAGCCCGTAGCGGCGTTGAAGTCGAGCACGAAGCGCTGCACCTCTGCCACCATTTCGGCGGAGAGCGCACTGCTGTAACCTACCACAAAGTCCTGTGGCAGAACTACCTCGCCCGAGAGCACGGTCATAGCCCTGGGTCTCGGCGTGAGGTTTACGAAATTGTCGGCGGACGCGATGCCCGTAGACAAAATCAAGGACATAAGAATCCAGAGAATTTTGTTTTTCATAGTAACTATGTTGGTTATTAAAAGGTTTTTCGTCTGAAAATATATTACGCGTTGGTCGAATTAAGATAAAAACCAGGAAAAACAACTTGTTCAGTGTGGGCTAACGCTCGCCTTATCTGATAGCCCACGAGCCAGTGAGCCTGTCGGCTCCCGTCTCGCGTCCTATCTGATAAGGCGGCGGTCGGTGCCCGACCGCCCCACACAGAACAAGGGAAAAACCAAGAAAAACCCGTAGCAATGAAATATATACCGTTGCAATCTCGATAGCTTCAAGGTCTCATGTGTTTTTAATGGTTTTTTCCTTGCGGCGTTTGAAGCGGGCGGGCACCGACCGCAGCCGCAGGGATTAAGGGCGAGCGCGAGCCGTGAGGCTCACAGGCTCGACGTTAAGCCCGGCGGCGTGCCCTTGGGCTTCAAACGAAGCAAGCGGTTTTTACAGGTTTTTATCTAAAACCCTTTGAATAATTCAACTAACAGGTAACTATCTTTTGCAAAAGTATGAAAAATAAAGTATGCCCGCAAACCTTTTCCCTTTTTCCTTAGCAGATAAGCGGCTTTTGTGGAAAATGCGTAATTTTGCAGCATGTCCGAACAAAGCCTGAAAGACAAAACAGCCAAGGGACTGCTGTGGGGAGGCATCAGCAACGGCGCACAGCAGTTGCTCAACCTCATCTTCGGCATCTTCCTCGCCCGCCTGCTCACGCCAGCCGACTACGGCATGGTGGGGATGCTCACCATCTTCTCCCTCATTGCCAACGCGCTGCAAGAGAGCGGCTTCATCTCCGCGCTCAACCAGAAAAGCGAGGCGACGCACCGCGACTTCAACGCCGTGTTCTGGTTCAATGTGCTGTGCAGCATCGCCATATATATAATATTGTACTTCTGCGCCCCGCTCATCGCGCTGTGGTTTCGGCAGCCCGAACTCACGCCCCTGGCGCGGCTGTCGTTCCTCACGTTCGTCATCTCATCTTTCGGCACGTCGCCCCGCGCCTACCTCTTCCGCAACCTGCGGGTTAAGGAAACAGCCTACATGTCGTTTGTCGCGCTGGTCGTTTCCGGCATCACGGGCGTGACGCTCGCCTGCCTCGGTTTTGCGTATTGGGGCATCGCCATACAAAGTCTCACTTATTGCCTGTGCATGACCGTGACCGCATGGTACTTCTCCGGCTGGCGGCCTACGCTGCACATAGATTTCAGTCCCTTGAAAGGAATGCTGTGGTTCAGTTCAAAACTACTGATTACAAATATCTTCACCCACATCAACAACAACCTCTTCTCCCTCTTCTTCGGCCGGCTATACGGCGAAAAGATGGTGGGCTACTACAACCAGGCAAACAAATGGACAGGCATGGGCTACACCACCCTTACGGGTATGCTTTGGAGCGTGGTGCAACCCGTTTTTGCCCGGCTGGCCGATGACAGCCGCGAGCGTCAGTGCCGCGCATTCCGCAAGATGCTGCGCTTCACGGCTTTCCTTTCCTGCCCCGCGCTCTTCGGGCTCGCGCTCATCGCGCCCGAATTCATTGTAATCGCCATCACCGACAAATGGTTGCCTGCTGCCCGGCTGATGCAGGTGCTCTGCGTGGGCGGCGCGTTTATGCCGGTGGCGAGCGTGTTTTCCAACTTTGTGATCGGCAGGGGGCGCAGCGACGTGTATATGTGGAGCACCATTGCGCTCTGCCTCTTGCAGACGCTCCTGCTCGTGCTGCTTCACCCCTTTGGCGTGGAGGCGATGGTGTGGGCGTATGTCGCGCTCAACACGCTTTGGATAGGCGTTTGGTATCGCTACGTGCGCGGCATGACCGGGCTGAGGTTCATAGATATGCTCAAAGACCTCCTGCCCTTCGTCTGCCTCGCTGCGGCGGCAGTGATTGGCGGCGGCGCGGTGGCCATAACGCTTGCCGGCGGCACGCTCGTCTCGCTTTGCATCAAGATTGTCGTCACGGCCGGCATCTATCTCGGCGCACTTTGGCTGCTCAAAGCGGCTATCTTACGGGAAAGTTTGGAATACCTTTTGCATAAGAAGAAATAGACGCTCGCGCGGGCCTCTTGGCAACCATACAATATTATATATACGCGCGCGAGGAATGGACTGATTATGGATTAAGACAAAAACCATAAAAACCGCTTGCATCGTTTGAAGCCCAAGGGCACGCCGCCGGTCTTAACGCCGAGCATTAAAGCCTATCGGCTTTTGCTCGTCCTTAATCCCTGCGGCTGCGGTCGGTTCCCGCCCGCTTCAAACGACGCAAGCAAAAAACAGGAAAAAGTGGACGATTGCTTTTTACTGTAAATAGTAAGGACTAAATGCTTTACTTTTTTCTGTTTTTTGCTTGTCCTGTGTGGGCGGGCGGGAACCGACCGCAGCCTTAGCGGAGAAAGCACGAGGCGAAAGTCGAAGACTTTCAGACTCGGGGTTTATCCGATAAGGCGAGCCATTAGGCCCACACAGGACAAGCGGTTTTGACTGTTTTTGTTTCCATTCAACCAACGCGTATTAGACGCGCGAGCAATTCCTAATCACAATCAACTCAATAATTATTATGATTTACTGGATTTTATTTATCGGCATTGCCCTTGTGAGCTATCTGGTGCAGTTGCAGCTGAACGCAAAGTTTGAGAAATATGCCAAAGTGCCCAACGAGTCGGGCATGACGGGGCGCGAAGTTGCAGAGAAGATGCTGCGCGATAATGGCATCTACGACGTGAAGGTGACCAGCACGCCCGGTATGCTTACCGACCACTACAATCCCGCCACCGGCACGGTGAACCTTTTGGAAGGCGTGTACAACAGCCGTTCTGTGGCTGCGGCCGCCGTGGCGGCGCACGAGTGTGGCCATGCCGTGCAGCACGCCGTGGCTTACGGTCCGCTGCAACTGCGCAGTGCGCTCGTGCCCGTCGTGCAGTTTGCCTCTTCGTGGGTGCAGTGGGTGCTGCTGGCAGGCATTCTACTTGTGGAGAGTTTCCCCTCCCTGTTGCTCATTGGCATCGTGCTCTTCGCAATGACCACGCTGTTTAGTTTCGTAACGCTGCCCGTCGAAATCGACGCCAGCCGCCGCGCTACGGCATGGCTTTCCAACGCCGGACTGACCACGGTGCGCACACACAGCATGGCGGTCGATGCCCTGCGCTCGGCAGCCTATACCTACGTTGTCGCTGCCCTGAGTTCGTTGGCTACGCTCGTTTATTACATCATGATATTTATGGGGCGCAGCAGAGATTAGACCAGGTAGACGGCAGCGGTCAGCCTCTGTCGTAAGTTATTCAGAAAAATAATGGATAAATTCAATGTTCTCGGCGAAGCCCCCGTGGGGCGACTGTTGGCGCAGTACGCCTTCCCTGCCATAGTGGCCATGGCGGCTTCGTCGGTCTACAACATCATCGACGGCATCTTTATCGGGCAGGGCGTGGGCGCGGAGGCTATTATGGGGCTTGCGCTGACGGCTCCCGTGATGTCGCTCACGGCGGCGTTCGGCGCAATGGTGGGTGTGGGCGCGTCCACGCTGATGAGCGTCAAGCTCGGGCAGCGCGACTACGAAACGGCGCAGCGCATCCTCGGCAACGTGGTGATTATGAATGTCGCCTTGGGGCTTTCGCTCGGCCTTCTGCTGCTACTTTTCCTCGAGCCCATCCTCCGCTTCTTCGGCGCGAGCGATGCCACGCTGCCCTATGCCTACGACTTCATGAGCGTTATCCTGCTCGGCAATGTCGTGACGCATCTCTACCTCGGACTGAACGCCCTGCTGCGCTCCACCAACCGCCCGCAGAAAGCCATGCTCGCCACCTTCGGCACCGTGGGGCTTAACTGCGTGTTCGCCCCGATTTTCATCTTTGCCTTAGACTGGGGCATACGCGGCGCAGCATTTGCCACCATTCTCTCGCAGATGGTGATGCTTTGCTGGCAGTTGAGGCTCTTTTCAGACAAATCAGACCTCATCCACCTGCATCGCGGCATCATGCGCCTGCAACGCAAGATTGTGGGTGAGTCGCTGCTCGTGGGCCTGCCGCAATTTCTCATCAACCTCTGCGCCTGCATGGTCACGGTAGTCGTGACGCGCAGCATGGCCGAGTTTGGCGGCGACGTTTCGGTCGGCGCATTCGGCATCTGCAACCGTCTGGTGCTCTTTGCTGTGATGGTCATCATCGGCCTGAACCAAGGCATGCAGCCCATCGCCGGCTACAACTACGGGGCGCAGCGTTACGACCGCGTGCTGCAAGTGCTCAAACTCGCGCTCGTGGCCGGCGTGTGCATCATGAGCACGGGCTTCCTGGTAGGTACGTTCTTCGCCGAACCCTGCGTGGCGCTCTTTGCGAAAGACGCGCCCGAACTAATTGCCGGCGCGGCGCACGGCCTGCGCATCTTGGTGATGTTCTTCCCAATCGTTGGCGTGCAAATCGTTTCCACCGCCTTCTTCCAAAGCATTGGTATGGCGGGCAAGAGCATCTTCCTCTCGCTCACGCGCCAGCTCATCTTCCTTTTGCCCTTGCTCCTGATTTTGCCGCACGTGATGGACAACCCGATCGACGGCGTGTGGTACGCCTCGCCTGTCTCCGACTGCATCTCTTCTATCCTGGCCATGACACTCCTGGGCATAGAAGTCAAGAAGTTTCGCAAACGCATTTCAGTAAACAAGTAAACGAGTAGACGAGTAAACAAAACAAGTTTCCTTTGCTTTTTATTTTATAAACGTAATCTTACTCGTCTACTTGTTTACTCGTATACTCGTCTACTAAAGCTATAATAATATGACTACCCCCTTCGTAATCACCATAGGCCGCCAACTCGGCAGCGGCGGCAGGCAAATCGGCAGGCTGATTGCCGACAGGCTGCAAATAGAATACTTCGACAAGGAAATCCTCGACCTCGCCGCCCGCGAGAGCGGCTTCCGCCCGGAACTTTTTGAGGAGAGTGATGAGAAAAACAGTTTTCTGCGCTCCATTTTCGGCAATATCATTCCTTTCTTCGGCAGCCCTTCCGAAAAGATTTATCCCGACGCGCTGAGCCGCGAGAACCTCTTTCGCTTGCAGGCAGATGCCATTCGCAAGGCGGCGGCCGAACGCTCGGCAGTCTTTATCGGCCGTTGCGCCGACTACGTGTTGCGCGACCACCCGCGCTGCCTCAATGTGTTCCTGACTGCCAATATGGAAGACCGCATTGCGCAGGTGATGCTGCGTGAGGGCATCGACCGCGCGGCAGCCGAGCGGCGCATCGAAAGCGGCGACCGCCAAAGAGCATCCTTCTACAACTTTTACAGTTCCGGCACGTGGGGCGCAGCCGCCACCTACGACCTTTGCATCAATTCCTCCCTGCTCGGAATGGAAGAGACGGCAGAACTGATTATCGGCTTTGCCCGCAAACGTTTTGAGAACTTATGAAGCGCATCGGACTGCTTTCGGATACCCACAGTTGCTGGGACGAGCGCTTTGCAGACTATTTTGCCGACTGCGATGAGATATGGCACGCCGGCGATGTGGGGTCTATGGAAGTCGCCGACAAACTGGCGGCGTTGCATCCCCTACGCTGCGTGTGCGGCAACTGCGATGGCGGCGACCTGCGCATTGTATATCCGCCCTTGGCGCGTTTCCGCGTGGAGGAGGTAGAGGTGATGATGACGCACATCGGCGGCTATCCCGGGCATTACGCGCCGCATATCCGCGAGCGGCTGATGAGCCGCCCCACCGACCTATTTGTGTGCGGCCATTCGCATATTCTGAAAGTCGTGCGCGACCCTGTGCTCAATCTTCTGCACATCAACCCCGGCGCGGCTGGGCATCAGGGCTGGCACTTGGTGCGCACCCTCGTGCGTTTCAGCATTACGGGCAAGCGTATTCACGACCTCGAAGTTGTGGAATTAGGAGGAAGATAATAATGACAATAACGAGGGAGGCACGCCAATCGGCGTGCCTCCCTCGTTATTGTATGCCTTTGCGGCTAAGTGGTTAGGCAATGGTAAGTAGCGTGGTGCCTTCCATTACGCTGTCGCCTGCTGCCACGCACACGGCGGACACCGTGCCGGCTGACTCGGCGCAGATGTTGTTTTCCATCTTCATGGCTTCCAGCACGAGCACCACATCGCCTGCCTTCACGGCCTGCCCTGCTGCTACGTTCACTTTCGTTACTACGCCGGGCAGGGGCGCTTTCACGGGCGTGCCGCTGCCGGGTGCGCTCTTGCCTGCTGCGGGCGCGGGGGCTGCGGCAGGCGTTTCGGCTGCAGGCTGTGCGGCGGGCGCGGGAGCGGCTGCGCCAGTGGCGCTTTCGGGCAGGTTCTCTTCAAGTAGCGAAGAGCCGTGCATCTGTACCTCAAAAGGCAGGCCGTTCACCTCAACCTGTGCCTTGTCGCCTTGGATGCCGCGAATGGTAACGTCGTACTCGGCACCGTTAATGGTATATTTGTATTGCTTCATCTTTTTGAAATCGTTGTTTTAGAAATTATTGTTTACGGAACTGCATTAAAGCCTGTTCATCAGCAGCGAGGGATGATTCCAACTGCTTTCCTGCGGCATGAAGGTGATGATGTCGGTTTCGTCGTCGTGCACCACTTCCACTTCGTGCTCAATCAGCGCGAGGGCAATGGCCGCAGCGTAGGCGGGCATGCGTTCCTCGCTCACTTCCGGGTGCGCGCCGTCGACGAGGAGGTCGGCAATCGTGCCTTCGCGGTCGTCGAGGCGAATGCTCACGGCGTGTCCGTTGATTTGATATTGAAAAGTTTTCATTGCTTGCTTTTTGCCTTTTGTTTACAAGGGGATATTGCCGTGCTTCTTGGCGGGGCGCGTTTCGCGCTTGTTGGCCAACTGCGCGAGGGCGCGGCAGATGCGGAAGCGCGTGTTGCGCGGCTCGATTACATCATCAACATAACCGAATTCGGCTGCCTTGTAGGGGTTGGTGAAGAGGTCGTTGTATTCCTTTTCCTTCTCGGCGAGGAATGCCTTGGGGTCTTCCTTCGTCTTGGCTTCCTTGCCGTCGAGAATTGCCACGGCGCCCGATGCGCCCATCACGGCAATTTCGGCAGAGGGCCATGCATAGTTGAGGTCGGCGCGGAGCTGCTTGCAGCCCATCACGATGTGCGAACCGCCGTAGCTCTTGCGCAGCGTCACGGTCACCTTGGGCACCGTGGCTTCGCCGTAGGCATAGAGCAGTTTTGCGCCGTGGTCGATTACGGCGTTGTATTCCTGACCCGTTCCCGGCAGGAAGCCCGGCACGTCAACGAGGCTCACGATGGGTATATTGAAGCAGTCGCAGAAGCGCACGAAGCGAGCCGCCTTGCGCGAGGCGTTGCAGTCGAGCACGCCGGCGTAAACGCTGGGCTGGTTGGCCACAACGCCCACGCTCTCGCCGTTGAAGCGGGCGAAGCCGATGATGATGTTGCGGGCAAAGGAACGCTGCACTTCGAGGAACTCGCCATTGTCCACCACAGCCGAGATGACCTTATACATGTCGTAGGCCATGTTGGGGTTGTCGGGGATAATCTCGTTGAGGCTGTCTTCCTTGCGGTCGATGGGGTCGTTGCAGGCAACGCGCGGGGCGCGTTCCATGTTGTTCTGCGGCAGATAGGAGAGCAGGCGGCGGATAAGGGCTGCGAACTCCTCTTCCGTCTTGGCCGTGAAGTGGCAAACGCCGCTCTTCGTAGAGTGAACGCCTGCGCCGCCGAGGTCTTCCTGCGTCACGTCCTCGCCCGTCACGGTTTTCACCACCTTCGGACCGGTGAGGAACATGTAGCTCACGCCTTCGAGCATCACCACGAAGTCCGTGAGGGCAGGGGAGTATACCGCGCCGCCGGCGCACGGACCGCAGATGCCGGAGATTTGGGGCACAACGCCGCTGGCCTCGATGTTGCGCTGGAAGATGTTGCCGAAACCGGCGAGGGCGTTGATGCCTTCCTGTATGCGTGCGCCGCCCGAGTCGTTAAGGCCGATGCAGGGCACGCCCATCTTCATGCTCTGGTCCATCACTTTGCAGATTTTCTCTGCCATCGTTTCGGAGAGCGAGCCGCCGTTTACGGTGAAGTCCTGTGCAAACACATAGACGAGGCGGCCGTTTATTGTGCCGCTACCGGCTACCACGCCGTCGCCGAGGAACTGCTTCTTCTCCATGCCGAAATAGTGGCAGCGGTGAAGCTTGAACATGTCCATTTCCTCAAACGAGCCTTTGTCGAGCAGCATGTCGATGCGCTCGCGTGCGGTGGCCTTGCCTTTTTCGTGTTGCTTCTCAATCGCTTTTTCCCCGCCGCCGAGGCGTGCCTTCTGGCGGAGTTCCACGAGTTGCTTGATTTTCTTTAATTGTTCACTCATAATGTGTAATTGTGTGATGATTTCTATTCGGGCGAGATACACAATATTATATATATGTATCTCAAAGCGGGGCAAAGTTATGAAAAAAACGGTACACTTATAGGGCATTTTGTGCGATTTCGTGCATTTGCTGCGCAGAAAGTCTGCAAAAAGTGACAGATGTTTAGATTATTTTTGTGTAGAAATAGCATCAGAAAGTCGGAAACATTGTATTTTTGCAGCCGAGAGGTTATCCTCTTTTTTATAATTAAAATCATATCCACCAAAAACTAAAACTTATCCATTATGAAGAAGTTAATGATGCTCGCCGCCATGGCAATTTTCTGCGTCAGCATGAACGCGCAGGAACCCCAGAAGAAAGAATGTTGCAACAAGGCAAAGACCGAATGCTGCGACAAGAAGGACAAAAAGGATTGCAAGAAGGACTGCAAGAAAGACTGCAAGCAGGCTTGCGACAAAGCAAAGTGCGGCGATTGCAAGAAAGATTGCAAGAAGAAGGATTGCAAAAAGGCTTGCGACAAGGCCAAGAAAGGCGATTGCAAGAAGGACTGCAAGAAGTAAAATACTTTTCTTTAAATCCATACAGTTTGAGAGGAGGAGCGTAAGCCCCTCCTCTTTTTGTTGCGCCCCATTCAATCGCGCGATAACAGCCTTTTCATATTCCCCACCCGCCTTTTGGGACATATCAAAATCCTTTTACAGCCCCCGACGGCAAAGACTTTTCAAAAAAATACACACTTTTTTTGCGCTTTCAGAAAAACGCTATATCTTTGCCAAGACAAACTATCTGCGCAGAAAGGTGACAAAGGGTCCGACTTTCATCGCAGAAAAGCACATCAGTATTTTTACGGACTCATCCTTAAATCTATTTCCTATATGCTTAAACCCATTAAATCTGTCAGCATGGCGCTTATGGCGGCAGCAGTGACGGGTATGCCCCTCTTTGCTGCGCCGATCGAAGCACATGCCGAGGTTGCCGCTGTGCAACAGACAGGCGTTGTGAAAGGCGTCGTCAGGGACGATGCCGGACAGCCGGCTATCGGAGCCGTTGTCTTCGTGGTAGGAACGAAAAACTCAACTACTACCGACGTTGACGGCTCGTTTACTTTAAAGAATGTGCAGAAAGGCGCAACCATCCGCATCTCCCTGATCGGCTACAAACGTCAGGATATCAAGTGGGACGGGGGCGCCCTTAATGTTACCCTCGAAAGCAACGACAATTCCTTCGAAGAGGTAGTCGTTACCGCCATGGGTATCGCCCGTAAGGAAAAGTCGCTCACCTATGCTACCCAGCAGATTAAGAACGACGAATTCATGAAGGTTCAGGATCCCAACCTCGTTAACTCTATCGAAGGTAAGGTTTCCGGCGTGACCATCACCCCCAGCGCAGGTGGCGCGGGCGGTGCATCCAAGATTATCCTCCGCGGTAACAAGTCTATCATGGGTAACAACCAGCCGCTTATCGTTGTGGACGGTATACCTATGACCAACAATACCCGCGGACAAATGGACGGCACGGGCGACATCGCAGTGCTCAACTCCACCGCCGTGAGCGAAGGTTCCGACCCCCTCTCACAAATCAACCCCGACGACATCGAGTCAATGAACATCCTGAAAGGTGCTAACGCTGCCGCACTTTACGGCTCGGCTGCCGCCAACGGTGTCGTGATGATTACCACGAAGAAAGGTAAGGAAGGCAAGCTCGATGTGAACTTCACCTCGAACGTCACCTTCGACACCCCGCTCCTTACGCCTGAAATCCAAAACCGCTACGGCGCGTCGATCAACGGCACGAGCATCAGTAAGGATAGCTGGGGTCCCGCGCTTGGCAACACTGGTAACCACTACACGCTGCAAAGTGCTGACGGCAAGACGGTTTACCTGCGCGACCAGGCTTACGATGACATCAAGGACTTCTATCGCCTCGGTGTTACCACCAACAACTCCATTTCTCTTTCAGGCGGTACGGAAAAGATTCGCACTTACGTGTCTTATGCCAACTCGCACGCCAACGGTATGATACGCACGAACAGTTACAACCGTAACACGTTCGCCTTCCGCCAGTCATACAAGTTCTTCAAGCGCGTAACGATTGACGTTAACGCCAACTACGTGCAGACGGTAACGAAAAACCGTACGTCTGGCGGTCTCGTGCTTAACCCCATCTACGACCTCTATACCGCTCCGCGCAATGTAGATATGCGTTATTATAAGGACAATTATCAGGGTTACGGCACCTGGGAGTCTAATCCCCAACATGGCTGGCTCATGGATCCAACAAAGGGTGCCAACTACGTGTGGGGCAGCAAGACCTATCAGCTCACCGGCCCCATGCAGCAGTGGGCTATCAACAACGCCGGCAACAACAACCCCTATTGGCTCATGAACATGAACCAAGGCAAGGACAAGGAAGACCGCTTCTATGGCTACTTCCAAGGCAAGATCGACATCTACGACGGTCTCTCCTTCCAAGCCCGTGTGTCGCTCGACCACACGAAGTTCAACTCCGAAAGCCACCGCTACGCCACTACGCAGTTGCCCAGCTCGATGGACGACTTCGGCCGTTACTGGCTCAATAACCAGAAGACGAATGAACTCTATACCGACTACCTCCTCAGCTATAACAAGAAGTTTGGCGACTGGAGCGTATCGGCTACTGCTGGCTACGTAGGTCACACTCTGAAGTCTGAATATGTTTCTACCGACGTGACCGCTACGCAGTTCGACGGACAGCGCAAGTTCCTCTCTGATGACAATGTGGTTATCAACCGTTTCGAACCGAACTCCGGCGGTGACGGTGCAACTTCCAAGTCCGAAGGCTCCAACTGGGACAAGGCTGCTCTCGTTACGGCGCAGATAGGTTGGAAAGACTACGTTTATGTGGACGGTTCTTACCGTCGCGACTGGTATCGTGCCTTCAAGCAGTTTGCATACATGGGCACGCCCGACAACTATGGCTATTTCGGCTTCGGTGCCAACGCCATTCTTTCCTCGCTCTTCAAACTGCCCGAATGGTTCAACTATGCCAAGTATCGTCTGAGCTATTCAGAAGTAGGTAACTCCATTCCCAACAGCGTCTACAACCTCGCTGTCAGCAACAACGTGCGCGGTACGACCACGCTCTCCGGCTACAATAGCTTCTGGCCCATTCCTGAAAAGACCAAGTCGTTTGAAACGGGTCTGGAAATGCAGTTCTTCAACAACCGCCTCAATGCCGACATTACTTATTATAACTCGGCCATGCACAACTCCTATCTTGAAATCTCCGGCACCAACGGCCGCACGCAGCCTGTCAATACCGGCGTTATCCGCAACCAAGGTGTTGAACTGACGCTTGGCTATGACTGGAAGATTTCTAAGGACTGGCGTTGGAAGACTTCTGTTAACTTCTCGTTCAACAAGAATAAGATTGTCGAAACCTACCGCGACGAGCAGGGTAATCCCAAGATGCTCACGCAGGGCCTCGCTGGCGTTCAGGTACGCTATGTCGAAGGCGGTTCTTACGGCGATATGTACGTGAGCGACTTCCGTCGTTGGCAGACCGACGTTTATCAGTATGAAGTGCCCGACGTGAATGGCGGTGCTCCTACCGTTTACTACACTAATTCGCCCACGGCCGATGCAGCCGGCAACCCCCTCGCCGACGGTATCACAACAACTAAGATTCACAATGCAGGCGACATCTACGTCAACTCAGAAGGCAAGCCGACTATAGACGGTAGCTTCGCCTACGTGAAGCCCAGCGGCACGATCAGCAACACGCCGAGCAATCCTTACGGCAAGTACATCGGCAACATGAACTCCAAGTTCCAGATTGGTTGGTCGAACTCATTCCACTTTAAGGACTTCACGCTCTACTTCCTCATCAACGGTCGCATCGGCGGTAAGGTGATTTCTATGACCGAAGGCTACCTTGATGCACTCGGACAGTCGCAGCGCACGGCCGATGCCCGCATGTATGCAGAAAACAACGGCATCTACGCCGACAACGGTCAGCTCGGCATGTACGTGCCCGACGGCAGTGGGCAGATTGTTCCCATTCAGACTTGGTATGAAACAGTGGGTCGCAACAATCCCGCCGACTACGTTTACGATGCCACCAACTTCCGCCTCCGTGAGCTCTCCTTCGGCTACACGTTCCGCAACCTCCTCGGCGATGGCAAGAACCTCACCATCTCGTTCATCGGACGTAACCTCTTCTTTATCTACAAGGATGCTCCCGTTGATCCCGACATCTCCCTCTCCAACGGTAACGGCCTCGGCGCATTTGAAATCTTCAACCTCCCGTCCGCACGTTCCTACGGTCTGAATCTCAAACTTAATTTCTAAAAAGCAGAAATGATGAAACGCAAAATATTCTTTTCAGTCTTGGCTGTGGCAACCGCTTTCAGCTTGCAGTCCTGCCTCGACTATGATGTGCCCGGCGATGAATTGAACTCCGACCAATCGCAGCTCTCCAACGACTTCCAGGGCGACATCGACCAAATCAATTACCACCACCAAACGTCAGAGGAAGGATTTGAGGCAGCCTATACCGCCTTGGCTCCTTATCTCGGTTCGTGCAAAACGGCGCAGTATTGCCTGCGCGGCGGTAAGAACGGCGACGTGCCCGGTGCACACGCCTACCAGCGTCAGTATGGCCTCGGTACCGACTGCTACGCCAACTACATGACTATTCCTCACCGCGACTTCATGTATGGCACGTGGACCTCTACCTACAACAACTCCAACGACTTCAACGGCGATCCGCGCGGCAGTTACTCTATGGTTAAAAACGGCATCATACCCGTGCTCAATCACCCGCAGATCGACAGTATTCCCGAAGTCAAGGCCATCAACCTCCTTTACTACTGCATCTCCGCACAGGAAATGGCCGACATCTCCGGTCCGTTCACCTATATCGAAGACAAGAAGAACATAGAAAATCCTTCTGTCTACAACGATATGGAGACCATTTACAGAGGCATCGTGCAGAACCTCGACACCATCGTGGCTTGCCTGCGCAACTTCTCCTCTCGTCCCGAATGGTACAAGAACCGCGTGGGTGACGTGCTGATGTCCAACAACGAGACCAACCGCGACCTGCTTAGCGGCTTCAGCGGCATGACCACTTACATCAAGCTGGCCAACTCCTTGAAGCTCCGCATGGCGATGCACATCGTGAAGGTTGAGCCTGAACTTGCACAGAAATGGGCAGAAGAAGCCGTGCGCGATGGTGTTGTCGAGTCCATTGACGAACAGTCTGGTTTGTTCCCCGTAGTCAGCGGTTTCGCACATCCTATGGTTACCATTATCGACTCTTGGGGCGACTCCCGCCTTTCGGCTTCCTTCGAAAGCCTGCTTATGAGCCTTGATCATCCTTACACGAAGTACTTGATTACGAAAAACTCTAACGAGATTACCAACAAGAAGACAGGCGAAGTGCTGCCTGCCAACAAGAAGATTGTCGGCATCCGCAGCGGTACGCTGGTTGGCGACGGTCAGAGCTATGGACAGAACCAGCGTCAGGCTTACTCCGGCATCGACCGCAACTACTTGAACGACGCTCCGCTTTACCTCGTGAAGTTTGCTGAAGTAGACTTCCTGCGTGCCGAAGGCGCGCTGCGTGGTTGGAACATGGGCGGTTCAGCCCAATTCTTCTACGAACGCGGCATTCGCAACGCTTACCTCGATGAACCTTGGTATGTATTTGAATACAACGACCTCGTTGAGGAATACCTGCAGCGCGAAAAGCCTGTTGAGTACGTGCAGTCCGACCCCATGGGCGACGGTGAAGATTGGCCGAGCCTTACGAAGATTGGCGTGAAGTGGAACGAAGCCGACTCTAAGGAAACGAAGCTCGAAAAGATTATCACCCAGAAGTATATTGCCCTCTTCCCCCTCTCCACAGAGGCATGGACGGAACTGCGCCGCACAGGCTATCCCAAGTGTTTCCCCGTGCTTAACACGAGCGACGGCGACGGCTCTATCGCACAGGGCGAACTGATCCGCCGCGTGCCTTGGCAGAGCACCGACCCCATCGAGTTGCAAAACATCAACAACACGGGTATCACAGCACTCGGCGGATCCGACTTGCAGGCCACGCGCCTGTGGTGGGACGTTGATGCACCTAACTTCTAATACACTATAATTAATAGGGGCGTATAGTATCTATGCGCCCCTATTGGTTTTTGCATACGTCAATTTATTCATATTAACCCCAACCAAAATAAAATTCATTTTTTAACCCTTAAATCATTTTCATCATGAAAAAGTCTACATTTGCTGCGTTATTGCTGGCAGGCTGCGCTTTCGCCGCCCCCGCTGCAGCACAGACGTCCCCCACGGCCACTGATGAGATTTACAATTTCGATGGTTTCTCTGATACGGGTCTCCTCGAATTGTTCTACAAAGCCGACCAACAGGGACGCAAGTACCCCACCGATGCCGAGTTTGAGGCAGCCGGTATCAGCAAGGGCGACATCGCCTTTGTTCGTTCGCACGTGCGTCGCCGCGCCATTATGAGCGACGAAGACCGCCTCAACCAAGACGCTACCTCCAAGCGTCAGCTTTGGATGAACATTCCCATGGACGTGGGTTCGGGCGGCGCAGCCGGCTATCCCGGCACCAAGTTCACCTCCGACGTGTTCTCGATGTGGAACTATACGAACCTCTTCGGTTCTTGGAATCACAGCGTATTCCAGGCACCCGGCTGCTGGGTTGATGCCGCACACCGCAACGGTACGGACATCATGTCGGGTATCAAGTTCTTTGAAAGCTGGACGGCTGGCAGTGGCGCAGGCAACTGGTGTGCGCTCATTTCTACAAAGAATGCTGACGGCACGTACAAGTACACCAAGGCACTGATCAATATCCTGATGTTCTTCGGTTCCGATGGTATCAACTACAACTTTGAAGATACCGGCTATTCCAATACTGACGTTGTGGCTTTCCACAAGTCGTTGTATAAGGAAGCTGCCGCTCAGGGCTTTGACAATTTCCACATCGGCATCTATACGGCCAACTCTTCTCTGTCGGTTGGTAATAAGGAAGCTTTGTTCGGAACAACTGAAACTGGTAAGACAACCGACCTGATGCTGAACTATTCCGGCGGTGACTTTACTTCTGCAAATGCTATGCGTTCCTCTGTCCAGGTAGCTGAAAGTGCTATGGGCACTTGCGAAGGTCTTTACACCGGCGTTTGGTTTGTGGGTATGGATCGCAGCTGGAAGAACCTTGTAGCAAATGCCGAGAGCAAGCGCATTGGCGTTTGCCTCTGGGGCGAACACGGACAGAGCCGTCTGATGAGCTACAACGTAGGCGACGGCGCTTTCGACACGCAGGAAAACTATCAGCGCCTTATGGAGCGTTGCTTCTCCGGCGGTAACCGCAACCCGCTCAACCGCCCGGCTATTAGCAATACAGGCAACAACTGGGAACGCACGGCCGACAAGCTGCCTTTGCAGACCTTCTGCGGCTTGGCTTCGTTTATTCCCGAACGTTCCACCATTCAGGGCAACCTGCCTTTCGGCACGCACTTCACCCTCGGCAATGGCGAACGCTATTTCTATAAAGGCAAGCGCACCAACGGCAGCTGGTACAACATGGGTACACAAGACCTCGTGCCCACCTATCGTTGGATGGTGGTTAATCCCGGCACCACGACCGTCAGCACCAATATCCAGCCCAACTATACCCACACCGACGCATACACGGGCGGCTCCTGCCTGCGTCTCACGGGTGCTGCCGTTTCCGGCGGTACGGACATCGTGATGTATAAGACCGCGCTCAAGGTGAGCGGCTCTGCTCCTTACGCTAAGGTGGCCGTGAAAAACGGCAAGGAAGGCAAAAACGCCTCTTCGCTCTACGTTATCCTGCGCAAGCAAGGCAGCAATCAGTGGATTGAAGTGCCCTACGGCGACGTTAGCGGCGCAACTTGGGAAGAAAAGACCCTCGAAATCGCCGGTCTTTCCACCAACGACGTCATCGACCGCATCGGTCTCCGCGTTAAGGGCAACGACGACAATTACAGCCTGCTCGTCGGTAAGCTCGAGATCAACGACAACAGCACCGTTACGCCTGCCAACGTGCGCGACGTGATGGTAGAAGTGAAGGAAGAAACCAAGACCTCTATGGGTGCCAAGATTTATTGGGACGTCAACGCTGTGGCTACCACGCGTGCCGCCTGGGGCCTTGTTTACAACGACGAAGCCAACATCGACCACTTCGAAATCCTTTACAAGAACGGCGATAACGGTCGCGTTTCTGAAATCGGCCGCACCAGCAGCTGGTCTACTTACGTAGGCAACATCATGTTTGAAAGCGCAGCCGACCAGCCTTACATCGGTGTTCGCGCTGTCAGCACCGACCTCAAGACTTATTCCGCCACCGAATGGGTAGCCGTTCCCCGTGCCGCCCAGTCCGCACTGCCCGACCGTGCTGATAATGGCAACTATGGAGAAAGCTGCATGGACCCCGCCTGCGAAGGTGCAGCTATTGCCCGCGAACAGCGTTACGTAACTTCTGTTACCACTACGGGTGCTACCGAAAACCTCAACTATTCTGCAACGGGTCCCGTGGCTGATGGCTCTCAGTATGCCGACGCTACCGACCACGTGCTCAAGGTGGCACAAGGCCAGACCATCACCATGAACATCAAGTGCGCCGACAAATCCGACGGTTTGAAGTGGTGCTTCCTTGGCGGTTGGATGGACCTCAACGGTAGCGGCGACTTCGACAAGCCTCTTCCCACAGAGCGCACGGCTGCTGAAATCGAAGCCGGTAAGACAGAAACCGACCCCGAAGGCGAACGCCTCTTCTTTGCCGGCACGCTCCGCGCAGCTACTCCTGCTTTCCAAAGCGCAGAAGGCGTAACCTTCTCCTTCACCGTGCCCAACGATGCAACGCCCGGTCCGAGCCGCCTGCGCATTGTCTTCTCCGATGCATGGTTCGCCGGTATGTTCAACCCCGTTGGTCAGCACGCTAAGGGCTTCTCCATTGACTTCGGTGTAGAAATCACCGGCACGAACCCCGGCCGCGTTGTAATTGACACGCGCGATCAGGGCGTTGCTGACCAGCCCGATGGCTTCAGCCAGACCGGCATCGATAAGGTGAACGACGGCAGCAAGGTTTCCACCTTCAGCCTCGAAGACGGCAGTCTCAACCTCAACAATGTCGACAAGGCATGGATTTACGATGCAGAAGGCAAGTTCGTGAAGTTTGCTAACGGCGTAAGCTCTGTGAACGTCAACGGCTATGCTCCTGGCGTATATGTATTGAAGATGCAGAGCGGCAACGTTATCCGTTCGCAGAAGTTCATCATCAAGTAAACCCTAATCCCTATCATGACAAATCGGGTGCGCATCGCAATGCGCACCCGATTTTTTTGTATAACGCCTCACGAGTCGGGGTATTTTTCAAAACGTCCCCACTGCCAAGCGCCTTCGAAATGCTCCTCTATACGCATTTTTTTTACCCGAAAAACCTTTCAACTCTTCAACTTTACTCTTATTCAGTTGAATATTAGCCGTTTATTGCTGAATGGTTTGCCGCCCAAACCTTTCAGCTACCCGTCACCAACTATACACTGGAAGGCACTTCATATCTAAATAAAATAATGATTGATTTTGTCCACCTTTTCTTGAAATTTTCGGCTGCGCTCTGAAATATGAGCAAGCTCTATTGCGATCACTTGCACGAAAATTGGCGGCGGCTCGGCAGAATCTAAGTAAGCTTGGATTCTGCTCTCGCCTTGCACAAACGTTGAATTATGTGTTAAGTGCCTGGAAGGCACTACAGAGCGAAGCGACGATAACCGGGGACGCAGTCCTCGGATAAGCTCACGAGGACGACGTGCCTGGAAGGCACTACGCCAGAGGACATGCACGTTTTACATTACCACAGGCGTACTGCCTTCCAGGCAGAATCATTGCAGCTGTCTCCCCCGAGGACTTCGTCCCCGGTTATCGTCGCTTCGCTCCGTACTGCCTTCCAGGCAGTTAATACCTTAATCATTTTAGTTTGTTGAATAAGAACTATCCGCAAGATATTTTTTCCTTTCAGCAAGATAGTTTCAACTTTCAGCAAGATGTTTTTTGTTACAA
Organism: Bacteroidales bacterium; assembly: GCA_004556745.1. Classification (GTDB taxonomy): domain Bacteria; phylum Bacteroidota; class Bacteroidia; order Bacteroidales; family Bacteroidaceae; genus Alloprevotella. The sequence goes on from SFFY01000012.1 coordinate 23,084, forward strand.
ACTTTGTAACGCTTGTTAGAAACTTTGTAACACATATTACAAAGTTTGTAATACATGTTACAAAGTTTGTAATAAACTTTTTCTGCGCCGATAATGAAAAATTTCAAGTAGAAACGAAAAAATTGCTCGGTCTTGGTAAAAAATATCCGCTGGAAAGTTGTGTCGTTTCCTTTCTTAAAGGTCTCACGAGTAGGGGCGTTTTGCAAAACGCCCGCGCTAATGGTTTGCGTTTAATGTTTCCCAGCCCCGTGTGTTGGCGGGCGTTTTGCAAAACGCCCCTACTCTAATAATACAATATGAATGGTTTGTGAAGGGTTTGCTCTCCAAACCCTTCAGCCTTTACTTTTTGAAAACCAATAAGATATGTGTCAAAATGAAAGGTTGAAGGGTTTTTCCAGGGAAAAATTTGCGTATAGAGGAAAGTGTTTTCCATTCAGCTAAAAGCACATTTTCAGTTCTTGTAGTATCTTTGCATTATCTTTGCATAATATAATAACTCCCCTCCCAAACTCCCCACCTATGAATTTGTTGAAGCACGCCCTCTTTGCAGCACTTGCCCTTTTCTCCTTTCTCTCTGTCCATAGCCAAAGCGCGCGGCAACGCCTCTCCGACTGGGTGAACCCGCTCATCGGCACGGCAGGCATGGGGCACACGTTCCCCGGTGCCTGCGCTCCCTTCGGAGCGGTGCAGCTGAGTCCCGACACTGATACAATCCCCCACAACATTAACGGCCGCTATCAGCAACGCGCCTACGATTATTGCGCCGGTTATCGCTACGAAGACCAGACTATCGTGGGGTTCAGTCATACCCATTTGAGCGGCACGGGACATTCCGACCTTGGCGATATCCTCATACAGCCGCAAGTGGGCAGCCTCAGGCTCAATCCCGGCACGGCCGACCGCCCCGACAGCGGTTATCGCTCGCGTTTCTCCCATGCCACCGAGAAAGCCTCGGCGGGCTATTATGAGGTGATGCTTTCCGACGATAGCATCAGGGTGCAGCTCACCGCCACGCCACGCGTAGGCATTCATCGCTACACCTTCCCCGACTCCCCAAAAGAGGCGCGATTTATCCTCGACCTCGGACACGGCATCTACAACTACGACGGCAAAGTACTGTGGAGCAGCCTCCGTGTGGAGAACGATACGCTCCTCACCGGCTACCGCATCACCAGCGGCTGGGCGCGGTGCAACTACACGTACTTTGCCATCGCCCTGAGCAAACCGCTCAAAAGCTATGGCTATCATGACCGGAAGAAAGCCGACTACCAAGGCTTTTGGCGGCGGTTCGACCTTTACCATGACTTCCCCGAAATGGCGGGGCGCAACGTGGTGGCTTATTTCAACTTCGACAACACGTCCTCCCAAGAACTTACTCTGAAAGTCGCCCTTTCGGCCGTCAGTACCGAAGGCGCACTGCGCAACCTGCAAGCAGAGGCGGCGGGCAAGACCTTCGATGCGCTTTGCGAGCAGACGCGCCGGAAGTGGGACAACGAACTCGCCGCCATCGAGTGCGAAGGAACGGACAGCCAGAGGCAAATGCTCTATACCTCGCTCTATCACACCATGATAAATCCCAGCATCTACATGGACACCGACCGCCGTTACCGGGGGCTCGACGGCAATATCCATGTAGCAGAGCGTTTTGACAATTATACCATCTTCTCCCTTTGGGACACCTATCGCGCCCTGCACCCCCTGCTGGCATTATTGAAACCCAAGCAAAACGCCGACATGGTGCGCTCCATGCTGGCGCACCAACAGCAAAGCGTGCATCGCCTGCTGCCCATTTGGAGTTTGATGGGCAATGAAGGCTGGTGCATGACGGGCTATCATGCCGTGAGCGTCTTGGCCGATGCCCTGGCCAAGGGAGCCGACATCGACCGCCGCGCCGCACTGGACGCTATGGTCAGCACCGCCAGGAGCAGGCGGATGCCCGGCATGGAGGATTACTGCCGTCTGGGTTATGTGCCTTACGACCGCGATGCCACGGCGGCCTCCAACACCTTGGAGTATGCTTACGACGATTGGGTCATCTATGCCGCTGCGCTGGCAGCGGGGCAGACGGAGACCGCCGAGGAGTTTGCCAAGCGGGCGCTTTCCTATCGCAATGTCTATCATCCCCAAACGGGTTTTGCCTGCCCGCGCTATACCAACGGACAGTTTAAGGAAGGCATGGACCCTTATCAAACATACAACGAAGGCTTTATAGAGGGAAACTCCTGGAACTTCTCTTTCCACGTGCCGCACGATGTTTACGGCATGATGCAGATGATGGGCGGAGAAAAAGTGTTCCGTCAACGCCTTGACGAACTGTTCAGCATGGACTTGCCTGAAAAGTATTACGAGGACAATGAAGACATCACGGCCGACTGCCTTGTGGGCGGCTATGTGCACGGCAACGAGCCGAGCCACCACATACCCTATCTTTATGCCTGGACTGCCGAGCCTTGGAAAACGCAGCAATGGGTACGCACCATCATGAACCGCATGTATCGCAGCGACATACGCGGACTGGGCGGCAATGACGACTGTGGGCAGATGTCGGCTTGGTACATCTTCTCTGCCATGGGTTTCTATCCTGTTTGTCCGGGCAGCGACCAATACGTATTGGGCGCGCCCTATCTGCCTCACCTTAGCATTTCTTTGCCCAATGGCCGCAAAATCGTTATCCGCGCCGAGGGCGCAAGCGACCGCCGCCGCTACGTCAAGAGCCTCCGCGTCAACGGCCAGCCTTACGACAAACTCTACATCTCCCACGCCACCCTTACCGCCGGCTGCACCCTCGACTTCGAGATGAGCGACAAGCCCAACCGAAAGCGCGGGCTGAACGCTGCCGACAAACCTTATTCGATGACAAAGGATTAATTGGACGCAAAATAAAAAAGCGGCCCGCTCATAGGGCGCACGCGGAGCGGCGCATAGGGCGCATTGCATACGCCCGCCCTATGCGCCGCATGGAAAATTCAAATACGCCCCAACCATCAACCGGGCGTTTTGCAAAACGCCCCTACTCGTGAGGCCTCGATATTTCAATCAATGGCGTATTTTTTGAGTTTTCTTATAAGATATTGTGTGATGGGGATAAAAATGTACTATCTTTGCACAATATGGGCTGCGGCTCAGTGCTTAATGCCCCCTTCTGGGGGACATCATCGCGAAAACCATATACAATATCCAATACCCAAGCCCTTCAAAGCATCAACCCCTTTTAGGAAATTGGCAATAAGACCCATTCGGCACAAATCCTACTCGTTAGACTTTGAAAATTCTTTTTTATCAACCTTAATCTATAACCTTTATGAAAAAAATTGTCCTCGTTTCTGCGATGACCGCTTTCGCACTCGGTGCTTCCGCACAGCAGCTGCAAGAAGGGTACATCACCTGGGGCACGAGCAGCGACAAGTTCGACCAAACGCTCAACGCTTGGAGCGTAGGCTCGCAAGTGAGTGAAGACGACAACTTCTTCATCTCCCGCGTGAAGCCCCGCGAACGTTTCCGCAACACTGCTACGCAGGTGCGCCTCGGCCTCACCGCCTCCAACGACAAGAAACTCTTGGCGTGGATTCCCGTGAACAACAGTTTCGGCAACGCGCTGCCCGACGGCGTGTTCGACTCTGAGGTATTCACCATGTGGCCCTACGTGACGCACTGGGGCAACTGGACGGCTCCGCTCGGCCGCGTGCCCGGCGCATTCCTCGACGTGGCGCACAAGAACGGCGTGCCCGTTTCGGGCGTTGCCGGCATTCCTTACGGCAGCTTGACCACCAACGGCTGGGGCACGATATTGACAAATATCGCAGCCGTAGGTGCTGAAAAGGTGGCGCAGTTCCACACTTATTACGGCGTGGACGGCATGGGCTACAACTCGGAGTTCTCGGGCGGCTATGCCGTGCAGCAAAAACTCTTTCCCTTCCACGCTGCCCTCGTGAAGAAGATGCGCGAAACCAATCCTTTGTTTGAAAACATCTGGTACGACGGCACGAACGACAACGGTACGATCTCGTTCGACCGCGGCTTGGCTACGCACAACGTAAAGACCTTCGGCGACGGCGACAATATCCGCACCTCGCTCTTCTTCAACTATAACTGGAACTCTGCCTCGCTGCTCAGCTCTTCCGTAACGAAGGCGCAGAGCATCAACCGCGACCCGCTTGACCTCTACGCCGGCGTGAACATGCAGGGCGCACAGCCTGGCACGAACAACTGGCCTTTGCTCAAAGACTATGCCATTTCTATCGGTCTTTGGGGCGCGCACTCCACCAATATGTTCTGGGAAAGCCGTGGCGAAAAGGGTAGTGCTGCCGACGTGAAGCAGCGCACCTACCTGCTCCGTACCGAACGCTGGTTTACCGGCGGTACGCGCAACCCGGCCAACTGCCCTGCTGTGAGCAATTCGATGAAATATAATGCCGACAACTTCACCTTCCACGGCATGTCGTCGTTCATGACCGCCCGCAGCTCGCTGAAATGGGATTTGAGCGAAGAACCGTTCATCTCTTACTTCAACCTCGGTAACGGTACCTTCTTCAACTGGCAGGGCGTGCAGCAAAACGACCGTCCTTGGTACAACGTCGGCGTGCAGGACTATCTGCCCACATGGCGCTGGTGGTTTGCCTCTAAGCTCCTCGGCCGCAACGCTTCCGACGTGCCCGCCAGCGGACTGGACGCAGAATTTGTGTGGGATAATGCCTACGTAGGCGGTTCCTGCCTTCGCATTTTCGGCACGGCAGCCGACGAATACCTCCACCTCTTCAAGACGGAATACGCCTTGCAGAGCGGCGACGTGATTACCGTGCGCTACAAGCTCAACAGCGGTAAGGCCGGCATGAACCTCGTGCTCACCGCCCTCGGCAATGAGAGCGTGGCTATCAACGAGAGCGGCATGAACCTCCTCGCAGCCAACGACGAAGCCGATGAGGACGCTTGGGTAGAGCGCCAGTTCACCGTAGGCGGCGAGTTGGCAGGCAAGACCGTTGCCCTCGTTGCCCTGCACTTCACGGGCGCTGAAAACCTCGACCTCAACCTCGGCGAGTTCTCTATCGTGCGCGGCACCAGCGCAACGCCCGCCAGTCCGGTTATCGCTTCCAGCAAGGTGCTGGCATTCAGCAAGGAAGGCGTAGACGGCAAGATTATCTTCAACATGCCCAACAGCAAGCCCGCCGGCACGCCCTGCTACAACCTCGACGTGAACACGGCATTCTTCAAACTCTATGCGCAGCAAGAAGGTTGCGACCCCGTTTTCATGGGCCTCACTACCTCTTGGGCAGGCCTGTATTACAATGTGCCCCTCGACTTCTCCAAAGGCACGGGCTCGATTAAGGTACGCTTCGGCGTGGCAGCCGTTGCCCTCGACCACAAGAGCGACTCCGAGATTGCCTGGGGCGAGTACCACAATGCAGGCACGTACATTTACAGCGACGATATCCAAATCAGCAAGAACACGATTAAGCCCAACGAATCGTTCGAAATGTCGTATGTAGACCCGAACCACGAACCGGGCACATGGCAACTCTTCGACGGTAACGGCACGAAACTCTTTGAGGAAACAGGCGTAAGCGTAACGGTAAACGGCCTTGCCAATATCGGCAGCTATACGCTGAAACTCAACGGCAACGTGTACAACAGCGCAGGCAACCGCGAGATGCAGCTCCGCGAATACGGCAGCTTCGTTCAGATTACCAGCGAGGGCGTGGGCGCACTCCCGAAAATCCTTAGCCTCACCGCTAATGGCAAGGAAGCCGACATCGAAGTAAAAGCCGACGATGAAATCGCCCTGGCCTACACCGGCCGCAAGGCCGATGGCGCAGGTTCGCAGGGTTTGAACCTCAACGAAAAGCGTTTCGGCGCAAAATGCGCAGACCTCGGTCTTGTGGGCGCGAAGTCGTTCTCAGTATCCTTCTGGCTCAAAATAAACAAACTCGCCGAGGGCGAAACGCAACTCCTCGCCGTGGCCAACAAGGTAGATTCATGGCCTAAGACCGACTGGGGCTGGATTTGGAACAACCTCTCCTCCGACGGCTCTATCGGTTGCTACACCTTCCGCGGCACGGACGCATCGAGCAACAACGAGCTCCAATATACCTACGGTAACACAAAGATCCCCGTAGGCAACTGGGTACACCTCGCCTATACGTTCGACTACAACACCTCCGGCGCCTTCCGCAGCGACTTCTATGTAAACGGCGTGAAGCAGACCGTCACGAGTTGGAAGCGTTCTACGACTGGTGCCAGCACCACGACTCCCGGGTATGAAAGGAACGTCTATAATATCACCAACGGTCAGGTTGTATCTGTCGGCGGCGATGCCCACGGCCGTAGCGGTATCGACGGCGTTGTCGACAACTTCGCTATTTGGGACGGCGTACTCACCGATGCAGAGGTCAAGGCTTCTATGGGTGACCTCAACAAGGCAGCCCTGCCCTCCAATGTCATTTCTTACTGGGATCTTGAAGATGCCACCGCAGCCGACTACACCTTTGCTTCAGTAGGCAGCAAGGCCGGCGTTAAGGCAGGTATGCACGAGTATGCCGCCACGGGCAGCGAAGGTCAAGGCGCATTTGCATGGATCGAAGGAGAACCCACGTCCGGCTGCCCGTTCGTAAGCGGGACGGCATATCCCGTTGTGACCCAGCCCACATGGAAAGCCAAGAAGGGCACGCTCACCCCACTGACGGGTAACGACCAAAGCGGTAGCGCAAAGGTGGCCTACGCAAAGGGCGGCGACTACACCGTAACCCTTACGCTGGCTAACTCGCTCGGTTCCGACCAGCGCACCTTCCAGGTAATCAAGGTGGCAGGCGGAGAAAGCGGCATCGCTAAGAATGAAATCGGCAGCATGCGCACGTACACCGTGGGCGAAGACGTGATTATCGACTTTGCCGAAGCCGGCAACTACTCCGTACGCGTATTCAACGCCGAAGGCCGCGAAGTAGCCGCAAAGGCAGCGCAAATGACGGGCAACGGCAAGATGCAGTTGCGCCTCGGTGCAACGGGCACCTACATCGTGCAGATCAAGAAGGACGGCAAGGATCTCCGCGCCGTGAAGCTCTTGAAGAAGTAAAACATTAAGCACCATAACAAAAGCGGTGTGTCAGAACGGGCTAAACGCTCGTTTGGACACACCGCTTTCGTTGTGGGGTGAGATTGTAGCTATTGCAAAACGTTCGGGGATTTTCGGTTTCCTGAATTTTCTGCCATGGAGCACATACGGCGGGCGTTTTGCAAAACGTCCCTACTGGTTGCTGATATTCAGCGACGCCCTGAACTGCTGCTCTTTCAAGGCCGAAAGGATATAGAGCTTCATCATGGCGATGGCGCGCTCGTTGTTGCCGCCGTTGGGAATGATGATGTCGGCAAATTGCTTAGTGGGTTCGATGAACTCGTCGTGCATCGGCTTCAAGATGTTGCGGTACTTGCCGATCAGCATCTCCAACGGATGCCCGCGTTCCGCCATGTCGCGCTGAATGACGCGCAGCAGGCGTTCGTCAGGCTCGGCATCTACGAAAATCTTCAAGTCCATCTGTTCGCGCAGCGACTTGTCGTAGAGCGTCATAATGCCCTCCACGATAATCACGTCTTTCGGTTCGACGTGTACCGTTTCTTGCAGGCGTGTGCAGGTGATGTAAGAATAAGTGGGTTGCTCAATGGAGCGCCCCGATTTCAGTTCCTCGATTTGATGCGCAAGCAGCCGCCACTCGAAAGCGTCGGGGTGGTCGAAATTGGTAAGCTTGCGCACCTCGAGCGGCAGGTCGGACTGGTCGTTGTAGTAAGAGTCTTGGGGAATGACTGCCACAGAGTTTTCGGGCAGGCTTTCCACGATTTTGCGCACGACGGTGGTCTTTCCAGACCCTGTGCCGCCGGCGATGCCGATAATAATCATAGTATTGGAGTATTTAGAAGGGGCGTATCGGATACGCCCGATGGTTTATTGCAGCCTTTCGAGCAAGAGCAGCGTCATGAAACCCGTGAGCAGGGCGTAGGTGGATTGCTTCTGGAAGCCGTGCGCGTGGGTTTCGGGTATCATCTCGTCGCTCACCACATAGAGCATCGCGCCGCCGGCAAGGGCAAGCATGAAGGGTAGGGCGGCAGCCGATACTGCGCCGGCGGCATAGCCTATCCACGTGCCTGCCACCTCGAGCAAACCGATGGCAACGGAAATCAGCAGCGTGCGCAGACGGCTCACGCCGCAGAGCAGCAGCGGGGCAACGATGACCATGCCCTCGGGGATATTCTGAATGGCGATGCCGAGGGCAACCGCCTGCGCTCCGCCCGTGTCGGCACTGTTGAAACCCACGCCGGCGGCAATGCCTTCGGGGAGCTTGTGAATGGCAATGGCGAGCACGAAGAGCAGCACGCGGTTGATGGAGGCATTTTGCCGGTGCGTCTCGGGGTCAAGCCCCGTAAGCTGGTGCAGGTGGGGCGTAAAGAAGTCTATCAGGTTGAGGAACGCCACGCCCACGGCCACGCCTGCCACGATGAGCCAAAGCCCTGTGCCTTCCACCGACTCGGCGGCCGGCAATATCAGGCCAACAATCGCTGCCGCCAGCATCATGCCGGCGCAGAAGCCCATGATGATGTCGTTCCACTTGTGCGGTATGTTCTTGATGCCGAAGCCCAAGATAGAACCCAGTATGCTCGCGCCGCAAAGTCCGGCCGCGCTGATCCAGATTTGTTGCATAGTTGATTGCTTAGATATTTGGGGCGTTTGTCAACGCTTCCTACTCGTATTTCTTTGCCCAGGCGAGGAATTTGAGCACGCCTGCCTCGCCGAACTTTTGGAGGCTTTCGGCGGTTTGCTCTACGGTGCGCTCGCGTTCGGGGTGGCTTTTAGAATAAAACTTGTCGGCATAGCAAATTACCTGCTCTTCCTCCGTTTCGGGCAGGAGGTCTATTGCCGGCAGCGGCAAGCCTTGCTCGGCAATCTGCCGCGCGGTCAGTCCCGTGCCTGTGTGCCGTTCGCACACGCGGGCTTCGCGTTCCATGCCCTCGCCGCGCAGCAGCTGCGCGCCCAGGCGGCCGTGCAGCAGATAGGGCTGCGTGCCGTGGCAATGAATACCCGGCGCATCGGTCAGGAACACACCGATGTCGTGGAGCATGGCGGCGCGTTCCAAAAACGCCGTGTCGAGTTGCAACTCGGGGTGCTTGCGGGCAATCGCCAAAGCGCGGTCGGCCACTTGCCGACTGTGGTGGAGCAAGAGGCGGCGCAAGGCATTGTCCTCAGGATAATATTTATAGATAACGTCGAGGGTTTGCATTTTCATAAAATCGGCTGCACTCGGCATTTATCGCGAGAGATTTTCGAGCAGATTAGACAGGTTGGCAGTGAAGAGGCGCACCGAAATGGCCAGGAGAATGATGCCGAAAAACTTGCGCAGCAGGTAAATGGCAGCCTTACTGATAACTTTCTCCACGCGGTCGGTGGCTTTAAGCACGATATAGACAAACACCATGTTCAGCAACAGGCCGATAATGATGTTCACCTGTGCATATTCCGCTCGCAGCGACAGCAGTGTGGTGAACGAGCCTGCGCCCGCGAGCAGCGGGAACACCACGGGCACGAGCGTGGCCTCCTTGATGGGGCCTTGGTTCTTGAAGATTTCAACGTCGAGAATCATCTCCAGCGACATCAGAAAGATAATCAGCGAGCCTGCCACGGCGAACGACTCGATGTCTACATTGAACAGCCGCAGCATCGCGTCGCCGGCGAAGAAGAACGCGAGCATCAGCGCGAGCGAAATCAGCGTGGCCTTCCAGGCATTCACGGGCCGCCCCTGCTGTTTCAGACTAAGGAATATCGGCGTGGAGCCGAGTACGTCAATAACGGCAAAGAGCACGATGAACGCGCTCAAAATCTGCTGAACGTCCAGACGGGACAAGAGGTAAGCAATGTCCATAATATATTATTGTCTATTTTAGTTGATAGAAAGAGTTTGTTATTGGGCGTTTCTAAGTTCTTCGAGAAGCTCTTCTTGAATGTACCCGTCGCTCATCAGTTGCAAACCACTTTTCGGATTTGACAACTGCTGATAAACCTTCGTGGAATAGAACAAGTCGAGTGCCCGCTCTGCATCAATGTGCAAAGCGTCCGCCAGTTGCATAATGATTCTACTTTGTTTGCGCCAAAGAACAGTGTCTCTCATAGTCAATCCTCCGCGTTAAGTGTTTCAGACGATAGAGTCATGCTTCTGCCTCCCAGTTTAAGAGCGTTTCGCTAATATCATCTGCCACCCAATCAAGGCTTTGGGTATGCAGGTCATCGTATCTCTTTATCAGGCGGCGGTGTATCAATCCTTGCTTTTGCAACCTGTCGTGCATCTCTTTGCCAGAAATGCCAAGTTTGCGTGCACCGCTTTCTATCGCCATGACAGCGAAGTGAATGCGCCGATAGGTATCATTGTCCGTGTGGTTCATATCAAGTTATTATTTCCTATTCAAAATCTCCACCATCTCCCGTGCTGCGTGCTGCGGTGCGCCCGGTTCGCCGAGCAGGCGGCGCATTTCGGCGTAGCCTTTCAGTTGTGCGTCGCGTGCCTCTCCGCCGGGCAGAATGCTGCGCAGGGCGGGCGTGAGGCGGGCGGCGTTCATGTCGGAAGCCACCAGTTCGGGCACCACTTCGCGGCCGCACACGAGGTTTACCAAAGAGATATACGGCACTTTGAGGAAGAGGCGGCGGGCAAGGCGGATAACGGGACCGAGCGGAATGTAATAGCACACGATTTGCGGCACGCCGAACAAGGCGGTCTCAAGCGTTGCCGTGCCGCTTGTCACGAGGGCGGCCGTGGCGCGGTGCAGCAGTTCGTAAGTGCCGCCGCGTATCAGGCGGAATCTGTCCGCGCTATGGAAACCGCGCTGCTCTGCCTTTTGCATGGCCTCGCGATACAGCCTGTCGGGGATTGCCGGGGCGCAGGCTACGCAAAACTCCCACGCCGCGCCGTCTTGCCCCGCCGCTTCGGCCGAGAGCAGCATCGTGGGCAGATTGTCGAGAATTTCCTGCCGCCGCGACCCAGGCAGCAGTGCCACCGTGCGCCCGTCGGGCTGCGGCTGTCCGTGCTTGGCACAAAAGGTGGTCACCTCGTCCACCGTGGGGTTGCCCACGTAAGAAATGGGATAATGGTGCTTCTTCTCAAAGAAATCTATCTCGAAAGGCAGAATGGAGAACAGGCGGTCTACGTTGCGCCTGATGTCCTTGATGCGCCGCTCTTTCCATGCCCATATCTTCGGGGAAATATAATAGAACACGGGGCAGAGGGCGCGGTCGTGCACGAAACGCGCCATCTTCAAGTTGAAGCCGGGATAGTCCACGAGTATCAGCGCGTCGGGCTGCCATTCGGCAATTTGCCGCTTGCAGTCTGACATGCCCCGCAAAATAGTGCGCAGGTGCAGCAGCACGGGAATGAAACCCATGTAGGCAAGGTCCTTGTAGTGGCGCAGCAGAGTGCCGCCCACGGCTGCCATGCAGTCGCCGCCGTAAAAGGCAAAGTCTGCTTCGGGGTCGGCTGCCTTTAATGCTTTCATCAGTTCCGAGGCGTGGAGGTCGCCGCTCGCTTCGCCGGCAATCAGGAAATAGCGCATTTTGTTCGTTTTGCTTGTTGGTTGAGGCGTTGCAATTTGCCTGTTTTCTTTTACCGAAAAATATCTTTCAGATTTTCTTTCAGCTTATAATCAGTCACGTCCAGCTGCGTAGGCGTGATGGCGATATAGCCGTGCGCCAGGGCGTAGCGGTCGGTGTCGTCAGCCTCTGGTTCCAGTTCGCGGCAGTCGCCCACCAGCCAAAAGTACGTGCCGCCCCAAGGGTGCTCGCGGCGTGCCAGTTCGTGCTCCCAGCGGCTATGCGCCATGCGGCAAAGGCGAATGCCCTTAAATGAGGCGGCTTTGGGGAAGTTCACGTTGAGGCAGGTAAATGGGGGCAGGTTGGCGGCGAGCGTTTTCAGCGCGATGTCTGCCAAGTAGGGCAGGACGGGCGTGAAGTCGGCGTTTGCGCTGTGGTCGCAGAGCGAGAACGCCACGGACGGAATGCCTTGCAGCGCGCCCTCCGTCACTACGCCCATTGTGCCGGAATAGTGCGTGTTGACCGAAGAATTGTCGCCGTGGTTGATGCCGCCCACCACGAGGTTGGGGCGTCGGTCGGCAAACTCGTTGAGTGCCACCTTCACGCAGTCGACCGGTGTGCCCGAGCAGGCGCAGAGCGTCAGCCCCGGTTCTTGGCGCACGATGCGGTAGCGCAGCGGCGTGGCAGCCGAAATGCTGCACCCCGCGCCCGAGCGTCCGTCCTCGGGAGCCATTACGAGCAAGTCAGCCACGGGGCGGAGTGCCTCGATGAGGCATTGCAGGCCTTTGGCTTCGTAGCCGTCGTCGTTTGAAAGGAGAAAAAGAGGGCGTTGATGGGTCATTATATATCTTTTAGGGTAAAATTACTGCTTTCCGTATGCAAATTTATAATTGTTTCTTGGTTGCTTAAAGAGAAATGCCGCTAAAAAACTTGTTTGCTTATAAGAAAATACGTAATTTTGCACCCGCGTTGCCGTAAGGCCGCTGTCGGGATGAGTGTTCCCCGTTATGCACTACGGCGCGACAGACAATTTCTAAAAGCTTTATTTAAAAATGGCTGATTTAATCAAAATTGCTGAGCAAGCATTTGCCACAGGTAAGTCTTTCCCCTCTTTCAAGGCCGGTGACACGATTACCGTAGCTTACAAAATCATTGAGGGTAACAAGGAGCGTATCCAGTTGTATCGTGGCGTTGTAATCAAAATCTGTGGTCACGGCGAAAAGAAGCGCTTCACTGTTCGCAAAATGTCGGGTACCGTTGGTGTTGAACGTATCTTCCCCATGGATTCTCCCAACATCGACAGCATCGAAGTGAACAAGATCGGTAAGGTACGCCGCGCTAAGCTCTACTACCTGCGCAAGCTCACAGGTAAGAAGGCACGCATCAAAGAAAAGCGTACTAATGTGCAGAAAGCCGATTAATGTGGCTAAGCTAAACGCCTATCAAAGAACAAACGCGGAGGTCTTTCCCACTCGGGAAATGCCTCCGTTTTGTTTTTCCTAAAAAAGAAATACGATGACCGTAATTTATCCTTCGCCCATTTTCGGCCCCGTGCATAGCCGGCGCCTCGGCGTGTCGCTCGGCGTGAACCTCATGCCGGCCGACGGCAAGATTTGCACATTCGACTGCATCTACTGCGAGTGTGGCTTAAACGCCGAGCGCCCCGTCCGCCTGCCGCGCCCCACGCGCGAGGAGGTGCGCACCGCCTTGCAGCACAAACTGGAAGAGATGCAGGCAGCCGGCACTGCGCCCGATGTCATCACCTTTGCCGGCAACGGCGAGCCGACGGCGCACCCGCAGTTTCCCGAAATCATTGCCGACACGCTCGCGCTGCGCAACCGCTACTTCCCCAACGCCAAGGTGAGCGTGCTGAGCAATGCCACGCGCACGCCGAACGAGGCGGTGCATCGCGCTTTGCTGTCGGTGGACAACAATATTCAGAAACTCGACACCGTGTGCCCCGACTACATTCGGCGCATCAACCGTCCGCAGGGACACTACGACGTGGCAGAAATCATCAAGTCCCTTGCTGCTTTCGGCGGGCACGTAATTGTGCAGACGATGTTCATGCAGGGCAAAGATGCCGACGGCGCGGACGTTGATAATTGCGGCGACGAATATGTGCTGCCTTGGCTCGCGGCAGTGAAACAAATTGCGCCTTCGGAGGTGATGATTTATACCATTGCCCGCGAAACGCCGGTGCAAAGCCTGCGCAAGGCTGCGCCCGATCGACTCGACCGCATTGCGCGGCTGCTCGAAGCGGAAGGCTTAAACGTTTCTGTTTCTTATTGACAGTAGGGGCGTTTTGCAAATGGCGTGCAAACGAGCGCAATAGAGCTCGCTCTAATTGCCGAGTGCAGCCGACATTATTTAAAACGCCCGGTTATTGATTGACTGCATTTGTTGTGTCATGCGGCGCATACGTCGGGCGTTCTGCAGAACGCCCCTACTGCCGGTTATGATTGTTTTTGTTTAATTTGAACAATAGGTATAATTCCTTCCCATGCACCTTCTTCCTCTTTCCCATTCTTCCCGTTACCTTGTGGCGGTGAGCGGCGGCGCAGATTCCGTGGCGTTGCTGCTCTGTATGCTGCGCGAGGGTTACGAGATTGAGGCGGCGCACTGCAATTTCCAGTTGCGCGGCGAGGAAAGCGAGCGCGATGAGCGGTTCGTGAGAGAACTTTGCGAGCGGCGCGGCGTGCGCTTGCACACGGTGCGCTTCGATACGCGGGCGGTAGCAGCCGAGCGACACGAAAGCATAGAAATGGCGGCGCGGCGACTGCGCTACGAGTGGTTCGACACGTTGCGGCGCGAGCGCAAACTCGACTATGTCGCCGTGGCGCACCACCGCGACGACAACATCGAAACCTTTCTGCTCAACCTCCTGCGCGGCGCGGGCATTCACGGCCTGACGGGTATGCGCAGCGAGCGCGGCGGCGTGGTGCGCCCCTTGCTCGAAACCACGCACGCGGAGATTTTGCAGTTTCTCGAAAGCGAGGGGCAGCCTTTCGTTACCGACAGCACAAATGCCGACACACAATATCGCCGCAACAAAATCCGCCACGAACTTTTGCCCTTGCTCCGCACGCTCAATCCCTCTGCCGATGCCACGCTTGCCGACACCGTTCGCCGCCTTGCCGATGCCGAACTTCTGTTTGACTATGCAGTGTCTGCGCTTTCGGGTCAGGTGATGCGCCGCTGCGGAGATGTTTTGAAAATCGACCTTGCCGCGCTCCAGCGCACACCCGCGCCCCGGCTCTTGCTTTTTGAATTGCTTTCGCCCTATGGTTTCAACGGCACGGAGGTCGACGAAATCCTTTCTGCCCGTGCAGGCGGCTCTTGGCAGACAGCCGCGCACCTTGCCACGCGCACAGGCACGGCGGTGGAGGTTGCGCCCATGCCGCAGCCCGTACCTGAAACCGCCTTACCATTTGAGGGTAGCATCTCTTTGCCCGGCGGCCGCGTGCTGACCATTGAGCGGTTGCCGCGCGAGCGGCTCGGCGACATTCCGCGCGAACCGAATGTCGCGGTGCTTGATGCCGATGCGGCGGATACATATATATATATAAGGAGTGTGCGGACGGGCGACCGCTTCTCGCCTTTCGGAATGCGCGGCACGCAACTCGTGAGCGACTATCTCACCAATCGCCGCCGCTCGCGCATTGACAAACTCCGCGCGCTTGCCGTGTGCGATGCGCGGGGCATCTTGTGGCTTGCCGGCGAGCGTCCCGACAACCGCGCTGCCGTGAAACCCGAAACCAAAAACATTGTGAAACTTGTGCTTTCCTACGTAGAAAAGCCATAAAAAACAGCCCGAAACCTTGCTGAAACAAGATTATAAATATAATTTTGCAAAGAAAAAAACGGACATTGCGTCCCTCTAAAAACAAACAATCTAAAAACTTACTCAAAATGAAAAAGAAATTCATCTGCACCGTTTGCGGTTACATCTACGAAGGTACCGAAGCTCCCGAAAAATGCCCCATGTGCGGCGTTCCCGCTTCTAAGTTCAAAGAACTCAGCGAAGAGGGCTCGCTCTCTTTCGTTGCAGAGCACGAAATCGGCGTTGCCAAAGGTTGCGACGAGCAAATGATTAAGGACCTCAACAATCACTTCATGGGCGAATGCACCGAAGTGGGCATGTACCTCGCAATGAGCCGCCAAGCAGACCGCGAAGGCTATCCCGAAGTGGCCGAGGCTTTCAAGCGTTACGCTTGGGAAGAGGCAGAACACGCTTCTAAGTTTGCCGAACTCCTTGGCGACTGCGTTTGGGACACCAAGACCAACCTCGAAAAGCGCATGAATGCTGAAGCAGGTGCTTGCGAAGACAAGACCCGCATTGCCAAGCGTGCCAAGGAACTCAACCTCGACGCTATCCACGACACAGTTCACGAAATGGCCCGCGACGAAGCCCGTCACGGCCGTGGCTTCGAAGGTCTTTACAACCGTTATTTCAAGAAGTAATTCAGAACTTGTTATAACGCAACAAAAAAGCGTGCTACCCGGCATCGGGTGGCACGCTTTTTTGTTTTTCGACGCATTGTTCCTAATGGGAAGAACTTGACCTTTCTCTCACTCCACCCTCACGGCTTCCGTGATATTTTCGATAGACATAAGGGCGTTGCAAACCTGCTGGACATCGGCGGTGTCGAAGACCGACATGTAAAGTTTGCCCTCAAAGATACCGTCGGTCGTAGAGAGCGTGATGCTCTTCACTTGGAACTGCGTGAGCTTGTGCAGCACGTCGGCAATGGCATAAAGCACGCCCTGCGAGTCCATGCCGCGCAGGAAAATGGTAACGTCGAAGAGCAACTGCTTGTGCGTGTCCCAGCAGCAGGCCACGATGTCGTTGCCGTAGCGCGTCTTGAGTTTCACGGCATCGGCACACTTGCGCTTGTGGATTACGAACACATGCTCCGGCGAGAGGTAGCCGATGACATCGTCGCCGGGAATGGGGCGGCAGCAATCGGCGAAGCGGCAGAGCGGCAGGTTGTCGTCGTTGAGCACGAGCACCTGCTTGCGGTTGATGCTGTTGAAAAACGTTTCGGCATCGGTGGGCATGAGCGCGGCTGCGGGGGCATCGGCGCTCTTGTCGTCTTTGCCCATGAAGGGGATATACCGCCGCCAGCCTTTTTTCTCTTTTTTCTTCTTGCCTTTCAGCAGGTCGAGGTCGTCTTCGCCGAGTTTGAGCTTGCGTTCCCCGATGGCAAGGAAGAGGGCATCGCGCGAGCGGAAATGATGGAAGAGGGCGAGGCGTTCGTAAATGGCCGTGGTGGGTTCAAACGCGGCCTGCGTGAGAAACTGCCGCACCACTTCTTCGCCCATCTTCTGCAGCTCTCGGCGTTCGCGGCGCAGGGCGGCCTGTATCTTGCCGCGTGCCTTGGCCGTAGTGGCAAAGTTGAGCCATTCGTCCTTGACGTGCTGCTTGTTCGACGTGAGGATTTCCACTTGGTCGCCGCTCTTGAGTTTGTAGCTAAGCGGCACGAGTTTGTGGTTCACCTTTGCACCGAGACAGTGCGAGCCGAGGAAGGTGTGGACGGAGAAGGCAAAGTCCACTACCGTTGCGCCCGCCGGCATCTTGCGCAATTCGCCTTTGGGCGTGAACACCATAATCTCGTTGGTAAAGAGGTTGAGTTTGATGGTGTCGAGGAGGTCGAGCGTGTCGGGCTGCGGGTCGTCGAGGATTTCCTTGATAGAGTCGAGCCACTTGTTCAGTTCGTTCTCGTCGTAAGCGGCATTCTTGTCCTTATATTTCCAATGCGCGGCAAAGCCCTGCTCGGCGATGTCGTCCATGCGGTCGGAGCGGATTTGCACCTCGATCCACTGCCCGTCCTTGCTCATAAAGGTGTTGTGGAGCGCCTGATAGCCGTTAGCCTTGGGGTTGGACACCCAGTCGCGGAAGCGCGTGGGGTGCGGCTTGTAGATGTCGGTCAGCGTAGAATAGATATTGAAACATTCGCCGCGCTCCATGGCTCGGTCTTTGGGCGTGAAGATGATGCGGATAGCCAGGAGGTCGAAGATTTCATCGAAGGGCACGTGCTTGTTTTGCATCTTCATCCAAATGGAATAGGGACTTTTGATGCGTTCCTTTATCGTGTAGCTCGTGCCCATCTTGTCGAGCGCGGCGCAGATGGGCGGGGTAAATTTGGCAATGATGTCGTCGAGCTTCACCTTTGAGCTGGCGAGTTTGTTCTGTATGTCGATGTATTCCTCCGGGTGCTCGTATTTGAAACTGAGGTCTTCGAGTTCCGTCTTAATCTTGTTCAACCCAAGGCGGTCGGCGATGGGCGCGAAGATATAGAGCGTTTCGCCCGCGATTTTGTACTGCTTGCTCGGCAGCATGCTCGAGAGGGTGCGCATATTGTGCAGGCGGTCGGAAATCTTGATGAGGATAACCCGTATGTCGTCGCTCATCGTGAGCAAGAGCTTCTTGAAGGTCTCGGCTTGCAGCGAGGCGCGGTCGCCGAAGATGCCGCCCGAGATTTTCGTGACGCCTTCCACGATGTTGGCGATTTTAGGACCGAAAAGGTTGCTGAGGTCTTCGTGGGTGTAGTCCGTGTCTTCCTCCACGTCGTGCAGCAGCGCGGCGCAGATAGAGGTTGAGCCGAGCCCGATTTCGCCGCAGGCTATTTGCGCCACGGCAATGGGGTGCAGGATATACGGTTCGCCGGAGCGGCGGCGCACGCCTTTGTGCGCCTGCTTGGCAAAGTTAAAGGCCTTGGTGATAAGTTCCACCTTGCGGCGGTGGTTGGTAGCGAGGTACGTGTCGAGCAAATGCTGGAAAGCCGCCTGTATCATTTGCTCATCTAATTCTTCCTGTGAGGAAAGGACCATTTTGTTTTTCGTGTCTTCCATAGCGTTGTCCTCCTTCGGTGATGCGTTGCGGGGCGGGCGTTTTGAATAATGTCGGCTGCACTCGGCAAAGCTCGAACAAGTTCGGCTCTGCACTCGTTTGCACGCCATTTGCAGAACGCCCCTACTTTCGTCCTATATATATATTATATGTCTATGCCAATTACTTCACCCTGATTTTCTGTCCGGGGCGCAAGTTGTTGCCTTTGATGCCGTTGAGCTGGCGAAGCTTTGCCACGGTGGTGTGGTTGCGGCGGGCGATGTGGCTGAGCGTGTCGCCGCTGCGCACGGTGACCGACTTGCCTCTGCTCTTTGATTTCGTACGGCTCGCCGTGGGGCGTGCGGGTTGCACCGCCTCGGGCACGATGACCGTGTTGCGGCGCGTGAGCAGTTCGTCGGCGCGATAGTTGTACACGCTGTCTTTCAGGTCGATAAACGTGTGCAGGTTCTCCTGCGGCAGGCAGAGCGTGGCGTTGGTTCGGCCGCCGGGGATAACGTCGGTGCGGTATTGCGGGTTGAGCGCCTTGATCACCTCGCGCTCCACGTTGCACAGTTCCGCCACCTGGTCGATGTGCAGGTCGCGCGTCACGAGCACCGTGTCCGTGGCAATGGGGTAAGAGGTCTTGTAGGGGCAGATGTTGTGCTCGCAATAATAGTTCATGATATAGTTCGCCGCGATGAATGCCGGCACGTAGCCGCGCGTCTCTTGCGGCAGGTAGGGATAAATTGTCCAATAGTCCTTCGCCCCGTCGGCGCGGTGAATGGCTTTCGTCACATTGCCCGGCCCGCAGTTGTAGGCGGCGATGACAAGGCTCCAATCGTTGAAAATCTTATAAAGGTCGCTCAGATATTTCGCGGCGGCATGCGTGGCTTTGTAGGGGTCGCGGCGCTCGTCGACGAGGCTGTTTACCGTCAGCCCGTAACGCTTGGCGGTGGGCAGCATGAACTGCCACAGGCCCACGGCACCGGCGCGGGAGACCGCCGTGGGGTTGAGCGCCGACTCAATGACGGGCAGGTATTTCAGTTCGAGCGGCAGGCCGTAGAGGTCGAGGGCTTCCTCAAAAATGGGGATATACATATTGCCTGCGCCGAGCATCACCGACACCGAACTGCGCAGGCGGCCGCTGTAGCGGTCAATGAACTGCTGCACAATATTATTATAGGGCATCTCCATCACCACGGGCAGGCGGCGCAGGCGTTCCTGATACACCTCCGGGGCATACTCTGGGTTGATGTTGGGGTCTTTGCACGTAGTGTCGGGAAAGAGATATTTCTTCAGTTTCCACTGGCTAAGCAGCGAGTCCGTATTGACGGTCATGCCCTCGGGCAGTTCAATTACCTCGTCCGCGCCCGAGCGGTCGTCGTGCACGGTGATTTGCGCCTGCGGCTCTTGCGCGTAGGCAGCATTCAGACTTAAAAATAAAGATACAAGAAGATATTTTATGTTTTTCATAAGCAAAATTGTGTTTCTTCAAAAATTAAAACTGCACCCCACGCCGTACGCGCCGTTCTTCTTCGTGCCCGGCGTTTCGATGACGGCAGGTTCAATGCGCAGGCTGAGGTCGGGCGTGATGTCGAACACGCTCAACTGCGCGTCCACATAGGCATCGATAACCGAAAGCAGATAAACGCCGGCGAAGCAAAAGATGCTTAGGTCGCGGTTGCGGCGGTAGAAATCTTTCTTGCGCTTGAAGATGCTTTTGAAATGCTCCTCGCGTCCCGAGATGTCGTAGCGCGGCGGCAGCATTTCCATATAACTGCGCGTGTTGGGGTCGTCGTCCATGATGTCGAGATATGCCTGCGAGTAGTCGCGATACATCTGCTGGTTCCAAAGCAGTGCGTAGGTACAGCCGAGGAAGCCGCCGTAGATGAACGGGAGTTTCCAGTATTTCCGGTTATAGATTTGCCCCGCGCCGGGCAGCACGAGCGAGAGCCACAGGGCACGCTTGGGGTCGGGCACAAACTGCCGCTGCTTCATGAATTTGTTGGCGCGCTTCATCGCCCTTGCTGTCGCTTTGGATAGCGTAGCGGTGTCGGCAGGCGTTTGGCTAAGCGAGTCTATGGCCGTGAGGCGCAGCGTGTCGCGGGCGGCAGTGTCGGCCTTGGTCGCCAGTTTCTTGGCTTTCCTTGCCTCCCTTTGGGGCAGAGGCGCATGGCGCAGCGAGTCGGGCGGCAGAACGAGCGAGTCGCACCTTACCCCATATAACGCCGTACGGCCGAAAGAATTTCCGGCCATAACGGTAAGCAGCAGCGCCAGCAAGAGGCGCGTGCAAAAGGGGCAGATGATTTTCATGCTTAAATATGCGTCGGGCACAGATTTTATACGCCCTATTTCATTTTATCGAACAGCGCGATAATTCTTTCGAGTTCTGCTTCCGAGGAGAAGGGAATCGTGATTTTGCCTTTGCCCTGCGGCGAGCAAGTCATCTGCACCTTGGTGCGGAAGAAACCCGAGAGCGTTGCACGCAGTTCGTCGTATTCCTCGGGCAGACGTTTCGCCTTGCGGTCTTTCAGCGTGTGCCGCCCGCTTTTCACGGTCTCGCCGCTGTTGATGCTTTTCACCATTTCCTCCACCTGCCGCACAGAATAGCCCTTCTCCTTAATTTCGTTAAAGAGTTTTACTTGCAGTTCGGGGCGACCCAGCGAAAGCAGGGCGCGGGCGTGGCCTTGGTCCACGTCCTTGTTGCGCAGCGCCATTTGCACCTGTGCCGGCAACTTGAGCAGGCGCAGATAGTTGGCAATCGTGGCGCGGTTCTTGCCCACCTTCTCCGAGAGTTGGTCCTGCGTAAGGTTGTATTGCTCGATGAGGTTCTGATAGGCAAGGGCTATTTCGATGGCGTTGAGGTCTTCGCGCTGAATGTTCTCGATGAGCGCCATCTGCATCATCGTTTCGTCGCTCGCCGTGCGGATATAAGCCGGCACGGTGCGCAGGCCCGCCAATTGCGAAGCGCGCCAGCGGCGTTCGCCGGCAATGATTTCGTAAGTGTCGTCGGAGTGCTTGCGCAGCGTTATGGGCTGAATGATGCCGATTTGCCTGATGGAGTCGGCAAGTTCTTGCAACGCAGCCTCGTCGAACTCTCGGCGGGGCTGGTTAGGGTTGGGCTTTATTTGGTCCACGGGCACTTCGTTGATGCTCGAAGAGCCGTTTGCGTGTATTTCTTCGTCGGTCGAGATAATGGCATCAAGCCCTCGGCCGAGCGCGGGGAATTTCTTGTGGGGAGGCATAGGTATGGGTCGTTTATATGTTTACTCTTCTACCCGTCTGCTTAAAATTTCTTTTGCCAAAGCGAGGTAGTTCTTTGCGCCGGTCGAAACGGCATCGTAGAGAATGGCGGGCAAGCCGTGGCTCGGTGCTTCCGAGAGTTTCACGTTGCGCTGTATGACGGTGCGGAACACGAGTTCCTGAAAGTGCCGCTTCATCTCGTCGTAGATCTGGTTGGCCAGTTTGAGACGGCTGTCGTACATCGTGAGCAGGAAGCCTTCGATTTCGAGCCCGGGGTTGAGTTTCCGCTTCACGAGTTTAATCGTGTTGAGCAGTTTGCTGATGCCCTCGAGGGCGAAGTATTCGCATTGCACGGGAATGATTACGGAGTCGGCGGCCGTGAGCGCGTTCACCGTGATGGTGCCGAGCGAGGGGGAGCAGTCGATGAGGATGTAGTCGTACTCCTTCCGCAGCGGGTCGAGCATGTTTTTCATCACGTGTTCGCGGTCGCCCAGATTATACATCTCCACCTCCGCTCCCACGAGATTGATGCTCGAGGGCACCACGTCGAGGCGTTCGATGTCGGTGCTGTAAATTGCCTCGCGGATGTTGCGGCCGCTCACCATGCAGTCGTACACCGAGCAGTCCACCTTGCTCAAGTCTACGCCGAGTCCTGAGGAGGCATTCGCCTGCGAGTCAGCGTCGATAAGCAGCACGTTCTTTTCTAAAGTTGCCAATGATGCGGCGAGATTGATGGCCGTTGTGGTTTTCCCCACGCCGCCCTTTTGGTTGGCCAAAGCAATGATTTTGCTCATATATTGAATATAAGTAAGTGTCGTGATTAAAAGCGGCGTTTTGGCTTTTGCAAGGCAAAAACCGCGCACCGCTGCATATATCCTTGCAAAGATAAGCATTTTTCTTATAAGGAAAGTGCAAAATGCCTATTTTTACATAAAGGCGCGGTGCGCGGAAGATTAAAGTAGATGTTATTTTGGCTGATTTGTACCGTTTACTCGTTTACTTGTATTGCGTTATCGGGTACGCGCCCCGTGAATGATGATTGCGCTCCCCGCTTTGCCAGCCCGTGGCACTTTTTGGCGCATATGGCGGAACGGCATAAATGGTTTATCTTTGCCTTAGCGAAAAGAGGGAGAGCGCAGGCTTTTCCTCTTTTCGCGTTTTAGGGGCAAACTATCCTATATGAGCGTCATAACTATCCTATATGACCGCAAAATTATAAGCAAGCCCGTGAAAATTTGCTCCTTGATAGTTTTTACGAAGCCCTTGATAATTTCTCGGAAGTGCTTTTCCGTGAAAATTTGACCTTATACGCCCCATTTTTTCGGTTTTTGCTATTGCGAGGCAGATGCGTCGGGTAATTTTTACGGCAGCAACGCGCCGCGATTCCCGTGAAAGTTTTTCTTTGCTCCGATATAGTTTTTCCTAAACGCAAGATATTTTTCACTCTGTGCCAGATAATTTTTATTACAAACTTTGTAACGCATATTACAAACTTGCTAATACGTGTTACAAACTTTGTAACGCTTGTTAGAAACTTTGTAACAAAAACTATCTAATATGAGCGGGAAAAATATCTCGGACATCGTAAAAAATATCTTGCTTATCCTAAAAAATAGCTTGGAGCAAATGCGTTTTATCTGCGCGAAATATCTCAAAAATCTTGTTTTGGTAAAAAATATTCGGCAAACCGCCCCTTGCCCCTCATGCAATATGGGCTTATATTATAAGCAAGTCAATTATTTTGCGTAATTTTGCAGTCGATATTACTACACATTTGCGAAAAATCCTGCTCATCGTATGCGCGGCGTTGGCGGCACTGTGCTTGACCGCCAAGCCAGGACGCTTTCGGCAACCGACGGGGAACGCCCTGCCGGGGGATAGCCTCGTGCCCGAGGCGAAAGCGCTTCGCCCTGCTGCCGACACACTGAAAGAAGCGGCGTGGCGCGACACGGTGATAGACATCAACTGGCCCGACATCGTGCGCCCCGCCGATGCCGCCGATAGCCTCCGTGCCGGTGTCGCCCTTCCCGACAGCCTCGCTGCCGATAGCCTCACGGCCGACAGTCTCGCCACCGACACGGCTAAGGCGCAGCCGCGCAAGCCGGGCATCGACTCGCCCGTGGAATATGCGGCGCAGGATTCGATTGTGTACGACGCGAACACGGGCTTCGCCACGCTCTACGGCAAAGCCAACGTGAAATATCAGGACATGACGCTCGACGCCGCCAAAATCACGATGTGTCTCGACAGCAGCCTTGTGCATGCCGTGGGACTGCGCGACACGGCGGGCGTGTATACCGAAAAAGCCGTGTACAAGCAGGGCGGCGATGAGTATCAGAGCGAAACGATGTCGTTTAACTTCAAGACGAAGAAGGGTTTTATCAGCAATGTGAACACCACGCAGGGCAACGGCTACCTGCAAAGCTCCGAATCGAAACGAACCGACGACGGAACGCTCTATCTGCGCCACGCCAAATACACGACCTGCGACGCCAAGCACCCGCACTTCTACCTGAAACTCTCGCGCGGCAAGGTGCGCCCTGGCAAGGAGACGATATTCGGCCCGGCATACCTCGTAGTGGAGGACGTGCCGCTGCCGCTGGCCGTGCCCTACGGCTTCTTCCCCATCAGCAAGAAGTATTCGAGCGGTTTCGTTATGCCCTCTTACGGCGATGAGACCTCGCGCGGTTTCTATCTGCGCGACGGTGGCTACTACTGGGCGGTGAACGACTATTTCGACCTTAAAGCCCTCGGCGAGATATACACGAAGGGCTCGTGGGGCGCGAGCCTTGAGTCGAACTACAACAAGCGCTACCGCTTCCGCGGCAACGTGTATTTCAGTTTCCTGCGCACGGTGGAGGGTGAGAAGAATATGCCCGACTACAACGTGACGAAGAGCATGAAGATACAGTGGACGCACACGAAAGATGCCAAGTCGAACCCCAACACGTCCTTCTCGGCACGCGTGAACTTCGCCTCGGAAAGTTATGAACGAAAGAACCTGGAGAGCATGTACAACCCGCTCTCGTACACGCAGAGCACCCGCGCCAGTTCCGTAAGTTTCTCGAAAAACTTTCCCGACATCGGCCTCTCCATCTCCGCCTCGGGCAACCTGACGCAGAACGTGCGCGACTCCTCGATTGCCGTTACCCTGCCCGACCTCAGCATCTCCCTCTCGCGCTTCTATCCCTTCCGCCGCAAAAGGCAGGTGGGCAAGGAGCGATGGTATGAGAAAATATCCGTGAGCTACACCGGCCAACTCTCCAACAGCATCACGACGAAGGAGAACCTGCTCTTCAAGTCGAACCTCATCAAGGACTGGCGCAACGGCATGACCCACCGCGTGCCTATCGACGCAACGTTCCAACTGTTCAAGTATATCAACATTTCACCCTCGATCTCTTTCCGCGACATCATGTACGCGCAGCGCATCAACCGCTCGTGGGACGCGGAGAAGCAGCAGGAACTGCGCGACACGACTTACGGTTTCTACAACCTCTACGACTGGAACATCGGCATCTCGGCCAACACCACGCTCTACGGTATGTACAAACCCGTGCTGCGCCTCTTCCACGGCAAGGTCATAGCCATTCGCCACGTGTTCAAGCCCAGCGTGAGCTTCAGTTATGCGCCCGACTTCACCGCCTCGCGCTACGGCTACACCAAAACCTACGACCGCATCGACCGCAACGGCACCGTGACCCCCGTGAAGTATTCGCCTTACAGCAGCGGCCTTTACGGCTATCCCTCGGGCACGAAGCAGGGACTGGTGACGATGTCGGTGTCGAACAACTTGGAGATGAAGGTGAAGAGCGACCGCGACTCTACGGGCGAAAAGAAGATAAGCCTCATCGACGAACTCTCCGGCACGCTCTCCTACAACCTCGCCGCTAAGGAACGCCCGTGGAGCGACCTCTCCACACGCCTGCGCCTCAAACTTACGCAGAAATACACATTCTCGCTCTCGGCATCGTTTGCCACATACGCCTATAAGTTCAACGAGAACGGGCAGGTGGTGCAGAGCGACCGCACGGAGTGGAGCTACGGACGCTTCGGACGCTTTCAGGGAATGTCGCAAAGCCTGTCGTACACCTTCAATAACCAGACGTTTAAGAAGCTCCTTAACTTCCTCACCGGCAAGAAGTCGGCAAATTCCACGAAGAAAGAGGACAGCGACAAG
Organism: Bacteroidales bacterium; assembly: GCA_004556745.1. GTDB lineage: Bacteria > Bacteroidota > Bacteroidia > Bacteroidales > Bacteroidaceae > Alloprevotella. The sequence goes on from SFFY01000012.1 coordinate 48,890, forward strand.
GACGACAGCGACGAGGCTGGCGATGAAGACGCCAACGTTGACCCCGACCTAAAAAAGGCGCGGAGCGGCGGCGCGAAGAAAAAGGAAAAGGCCAAGACCGATGCCGATGGCTACATGGCGTTTAGCATGCCGTGGTCGGTCACCGTGTCGTACGGCATATCTATGTACGAAGACCGTTCCAAGGAAATCAACGTGCGCCGCATGCGCTACCCCTTCTCGTTCACGCAGACCCTCAACTTCTCGGGTTACCTGCGCATCTCCGACGGCTGGAACATCTCTTTCTCATCGGGCTACGACTTCGTGCAGAAAAAGATTTCGATGACCACCGCCTCCCTCGCCCGCGACCTCCACTGCTTCGAGATGTCGGCCTCGGTGGTGCTGAAGCCTTACTCTTCGTTCAACTTCACCTTCCGCGCCCGAGCCTCCGAATTGGCAGATGCCTTGAAATGGGAGAAGCGCAGCGCATATAGTTCCAATATTGACTGGTACTAACTCGTCGTTTACTCGTATACTTGTTTACTCGTTTACTGAAAAAAACTATGTTCAAACATCTTAAAACAATACTCGCCGCCGCGCTTTGCGCCGTAGGGCTTTCAGCTTGCTCCGATGCCGAGCAGACATTCCACCAACTCGCCTTTGAGCAACCCTCGAATTTAGTAAAAGAACTCTATGCTGACCAGCGCACCGACAGCGTTGTGTTCGTAAGCTACGACCCTTGGACGGCGACCGCCTCGGAAGAATGGCTCGTGCTCTCGCCCACCTCTGGCACAACGCCGGCAGGCGTTGGTGTGCGCAACATCGTGCGCCTGAATTTCCGCACCAACGACACAGGCCTTTCGCGCACGGCAACCGTCAACGTCTCTTCATACTTCAACGGCTCTTGCCGCGTAATCCAATACCCATATATTAATATAATATACCCCTATGCCCGTCAGCAGGCCGACGGCACGTACATCTTTGAACACCGCCTGCAAGCCTCTGCCACCACGATGCAGTTCGTCTACAACGCCTTTGCCGCACAGCCCTCTCTGACCAGCGATGCCGACTGGCTGACCTTTAACGCAGACGATGTGAAGACTGGGCGCAACACGCTCACCTTGCAAGTATCGCCCAACCTCACCGAGGAAGAACGCACCGCCCGCCTTACCCTCACGTCCAACGGCATCAGCACCGCCGTCACCATCTTCCAACCCTCCTCGCTCCCGCAATAATCAAGTAGGGGCGTTTTGCAAAACGCCCGCCGACGCGATATGATTTCAAAAAAGTATCGTCTTGGGAAAGTATTTCAAAAAAAAGGCGTACTTTTGCAAGCGAAACGGCTCCGTAGCTTAGTTGAATAGAGCGTCAGATTCCGGTTCTGAAGGTCCTGGGTTTGAGTCCCAGCGGAGTCACTATTTAGTACTTTCCGAAGGCTTGCACGTTAATACTTGCAAGCCTTTTTCTTTTGGTAAAGTTTTCTAACTCTAATTTTGTTTATTTTGATTTATAATGGTATATTTGCCAAAAGTATGAGTTCTATATAAATACATTGACAATTTTTGTAATTCTTATCTTATAGGAATCATGAAAAATAGATTAAGATTTTTATGTGTTTTTGCTCTGTTGTTCTGCCATGCGCTTAGCGTGGCGTCTCAGACTATTGACCGCAAATATGTAGGTTCTCTATTTCAATCAAAAAATTGGACAGCTCTCAAAAGTTATTTGATGCCATTGGCACAACAAGGTGATGTCGAGGCATTGTTTCTGATGGGTGAAATATATTATAACGGATGGGGGTGTAAACGTAGCGTTTCCGATGCTGCCTTTTGGTATGAACGTGCAGCAGAGAAAGGTGATTCTAGTCTAATGAATATTGTAGCTATCAAATATGAAGTTGATTTAAAAAACAGTGAAAAGGCCTTTTATTGGTATCAAAAAGCTGCTGAACACAAATACCTTCCTGCTGTTTTTGGTGTCGCCAAGTCTTATCATTTAGGTGTTGGCACAAAGCGTGATTTGCAGAAAGCATTCAAATGGTATAAGGTAGGAGCTAATGAGGGAGAAATTCGTTGCGAGGTGATGTTGAGTTATTGCTATGAGAAAGGCATTGGGTGCGGCATTGATACCAAACAAGCAGAAGAATGGCTACGGCGCGCCGCCACAGACATTAACAAGGCTAAGAGAAAAGATGCTTTCGGACAATTCCTT
>SFFY01000087.1 GCA_004556745.1 Bacteroidales bacterium
TTAGACAACAAAAGACAACTCCGAGTCTGACAATTTGCGCTTAATATGACGACAACATAGACAACGGGGCGTATTTTATACGCCCGCTCGCAGCGCTGGGAGACAACTGTAAGTTGTCAAAAGTTGTCCCAGTTGTCGTCATATTAAAATGGCAGCACAGAAAAAAATGTCAAGAGTTGTCTAAGTTGTCGTCAAAAACAACGACTGCACAAAGCAAGAAGGTTTTTAGTTTAAGACGACAACAGAAGACAACATTTCGTCAAGCCTTGCTTGCCGAATCCAAGCAAAGAAAGTTGTCTAAGGTTGTTTCTGTTGTCGTCAAAAAAAACAAGTAAACAGGACATACAACCTGCCATAAATAATCCTCTCAATCCAAACCACAACCGCCCCTTATCCTTCCAACCTTATAATCTCCCACTACCATGACCGACCTTAAAGCATATTTCCAACAGACTTATCAAGGACAGCAATCCTTTCTCGATAATGTAATCTTCCCCATATTTGGAGCAGACCGTTTTGAAGACGGCTACGGCCAGGAAGTGCTCACCCTCTACCCCGAACTGCAAACGGTGGCACAAAACACAGGCATCTCCTCCGTGCTGAACATCGGCACGATTGACGTGGACTTCAACCCGATCAGCATCTTCGACATCACCGTCAAAAACCGCACGCAGCTCAACCGCAACCGCGTGGGCATTCAGCAAATCATCAGGCGCATCATGTCCACCTACTCCAGCGCGTTCATGATTTTCCATTACGATGACGCGGCGGTATGGGACTGGCGTTTCTCATTTTGCAGCAAGGCCACAAACGATGCCCTTACCGACAGCAAGCGTTACACCTTCCTGCTAGGGCCCAATCAGAGCTGCCGCACCGTGGCCGACAACTTCGGCAAGCTCCTTGGCAAGGCGGGCGACATCGAACTGGACGACATCAAGGCGGCGTTTGACGTCGAAGCGCTCTCCGACGAGTTTTTCGGGAAATACAAGCAGCACTACGAGCGGTTTGTGGAATATGTCACGGGCAAGCGGTTTGTCAAGAGCGGCGGCAAATGGCAGGAGCAGGCGGCGCACGAGCCGCACCCGCAGATGTACGCCGACTTCGGCCGGGACGACAAGCGCGTGCGCGACTATGTGAAGAAACTCCTCGGGCGCATCGTCTTCCTGCATTTCCTGCAAAAGAAAGGCTGGCTCGGCGTGCCGGCAGGCAAGGCGTGGGGCGAGGGCGACCAGGACTTTATGCTCCGCCTCTTTGAGTGCGCCACGGAAGCGCAGCAGGAGGACTTTCTCGACACGGTGCTCGAACCGCTCTTTGCCAAAGGCCTTGATGCCGACCGCGCAGCCGATGATTATCTCTTCGACACGCAGGTGGCTTTGCCGCAAGGCAGCAAGGTAAAAGTGCCTTATCTCAACGGCGGGCTTTTTGAGCGCGACGCGCTCGACGAAATCCCCACGAAGTTTCCGAGCCAATTCTTTGCCGACCTGCTCAACTTTCTCTATCAGTACAACTTCACCATCGACGAGAACGACCCCGACGACGCGCAAGTGGGCGTGGATCCCGAGATGCTCGGCCGCATCTTTGAGAACCTCTTGGAGGACAATAAGGACAAGGGCGCTTTCTACACGCCGAAAGAGATTGTGCGCTACATGTGCCGCCAGTCGCTCACCGCCTATCTCTGTACGGGCATCAGCAACGAGGGCGAGCAACAGGCCATTGGGGAATATGTAAAGACCTACGATGTGGCACACCTCGGCGGGGCATCTTCCCCGCTGGCGCAGTTCGTAGACGAGCGGTTGAAGGAAGTGAAGATTTGCGACCCCGCCATCGGTTCGGGCGCGTTCCCGATGGGTTTGCTCAAAGAACTCTTCCTGTGCCGCGGCGCAATAGAAAATTTCGACAACGCCGCCGACATCAAGCGGCACATCATACGCAACAATATCTACGGCGTAGACATCGAGCGCGGCGCGGTAGACATCGCCCGCCTGCGCTTTTGGCTCTCGCTCGTGGTGGACGAGGACGAACCGCACACCCTGCCCAACCTTGACTTTAAGATTATGCAAGGCAACTCGCTCTTGGAGCAATATCAGGGAGCAGACCTCAGCTGCGTGGCAAAGGACAATGTGCAACGACTTCCAGAGGGTTGCTCGTTTGAACTCTTCGGCTCGATACTCGACGTTTACCGCAGAGAATTGCGCACAATGATCACGCAATATTATAGCGAGGACAACCACGCTGCCAAGCAGTCGCTGCTGGCGCGTATCAAGGCGAACGTGTTGCAGCAACTGCAAGAGAGCTGCTTCAGCGTAGACTTATCCCACATCGACCTGCAAGCCAATCCGCATTTCTTCCTTTGGCACACGTGGTTTGCCGATGTACTCAATCGCCCTGACGGCACGGGCGGCTTTGACATCGTTATCGGCAACCCGCCTTACATACAGCTCCAAGACAACGGCGGCAGCCTTGCAAAGCTCTATGAGCGCTGCGGCTATGAAACTTTTGCCCGCACGGGCGACATCTATTGCCTCTTCTACGAACGCGGCTGGCAACTCTTGAAACAAGGCGGACACCTGTGCTTCATCACGTCCAACAAATGGATGCGCGCCGGCTACGGCGAGAAGACAAGAGCCTTTTTCGCACAAAAAACCGACCCGAAGCTGCTTCTCGACTTCGCCGGTTTGAAGATATTTGAAAGCGCAACGGTAGACACAAACATTCTCCTCTTTTCAAAGTCGGAAAACAAGCACAAAACGATTTCCGTCGTTGCTGGAAAACAGAACAAAAACTGTCTAAGTTTTTTGAGCGATTTCGTTTCGCGCCAGCACTCTCTTTGCGACTTCTCCACCTCCGAGAGTTGGGTAATACTTTCGCCCATCGAACAAAGCATCAAACGTAAGATAGAAGCCGTCGGCACTCCGTTAAAGGATTGGGATATTAACATCTATCGCGGTGTGCTTACTGGTTGCAATGAAGCCTTTATCATTACAACGGAGAAACGCAACGAGATTTTGGGAAACTGCCAAACGAAGGAAGAGCGCGAAAGAACCCAGGAACTTATACGACCTATACTTCGCGGCCGGGATATTAAGAGGTATGGATATGAATGGACTGATTTATGGTTAATTGCAACCTTTCCGTCCCGTCATTATGACATAGAAGAATACCCTGCTGTAAAGGCTTATCTGTTGTCATTTGGTATTGAAAGATTAGAGCAAACAGGAAAGAAATATTTAATTAATGGTGAAGAGATTAAAGCACGCAAGAAAACCAATAATCAATGGTTTGAGACGCAAGATAGCATTAATTATTGGGACTTATTTTTTCAGCCAAAGATTTGTTGGAAGGCTGTAGGGCGTTTGCTCTCGTTTGCATTAGTAGAGAGTGGAACTTATTTAACAGCTCCCGCTAGCTTCATTTCGGCAGGAGCGAACAATGAATATCTATTAGCATGCCTCTGTTCAGAAATTGGGAAATACTTCATTTTCAAAAATAGTGATACCACAGGTGCAGGGGATATTATGCTTAACATCCAGTCTCTCGTCAAACTCCCAATACCATTAGAGTTTGACAGAAAATATGTGTCTAAAATTTTGCAATCTCCAGATAGAGAAGAACTTGTAAACTTGTACGTGAAACAATTATATGGATTTAGTCAAGATGAATGGGAGTATATCAAGGATTATTCAAGATGACACTTGATGTTTAAATAAAGAAATTTATTCCTTATGGTCTCACGAGTAGGGGCGTTTTGCAAAACGCCCGCCGAGTGTACCGAATGGCTAAGTTCCATGAGGCAATTAACTACCGGGCGTTTTGCAAAACGCCCC
>SFFY01000047.1 GCA_004556745.1 Bacteroidales bacterium
AGGTAGTACGCCAGTGGTAAGGTGTTAAGTGCCTGTCCTGTGGCGTAGTGCCTTCCAGGCACATCGTCCTCGTGTCACCTCTCCGGGCACTTCGTACCCGGTTATCGTCGCTTCGCTCCGTAGTGCCTTCCAGGCACTTAACGCCTAATTCGCCAACGGCTTGTTTGCTAAATATTTATTTTTAGGCAACTAAATTTGCGCCCCTACTTTTCCAGCCATCGGTCGATGAGTTTCCTTGCGAGGCTCACCTTGCCCGGTATGGCTGGTAGGTTTTGTCGCGTGAACCAGCCGCCCTTGTTGAGTTCGGAGCGTTGGAGGATGATGTCTTCGTCGTCCGTTTCCGCTTCAAAGCCTATCATCAGGCCGCAGGGAAAGGGCCAGGGCTGCGATGCCACGTAGCGGAGGTTTCTGATGCGCAGCCCCGTTTCTTCCATTACCTCGCGCGCCACGCATTCCTCCAGCGTTTCGCCCGTTTCCACGAAACCCGCCACAAGGCCGTAGTAGTCGCCGCGGAAGTTCTTGCTTTGCACGAGCAATATCTCCTCGCCGCCGCGCCGCGTAACCGCCACAATGATTGCCGCCTGCAAGGCCGGCCACACCTCGCTGCCGCAGCGCGTGCAGCGTTTCGAGATGTCCGTGTGCATCGCCATCGGTGCGCCGCAGCGGCCGCAGTAGCGCGTCGTCTTGTCCCAATAAAGCAGTTCGGCAGCCTTGCCCGCCATCATATATATATTGTTTGGCAGCAGGTCAAACGCCGCCCGCAGTCCCACGCGGTGCAAACCTTTGGCCGGTTCGGCATCTGCCGGCAGCGCAAGGGCGCGGCATGGTTGGCCGTCCAAGTCGGGCAGGCGCAGCGCACCTTCTAATTCATTGTATGTAGGGATTTCGTTTTGCTCCGTGAGCAAAAGGTCGTTTTCGATAAAGAGAAAACAAAGCATAGTTCGTTTTAGTAGACGAGTGTACAAGTAAACAAGTAAACGAGACAAGTCACTTATTGAATTATTGTATTGCAAAACATTCCTGTCTTGTTGACTCGTCTACTCGTTCACTTGTTTACTAAATATAATTCTAAAAAAGCGTCCGGCGCAGCCTTTTGCGGTGCAGCCGGACGCATATTATTTATGGTTGCTTATTAAATGCCGAGGCTTGCCTTCACGGCTTCCACCTTTTTAAGGGCTTCTTCGCGGGCGGCTTCGTATTCGCAGGCGCATTTCATGGCACCCTTAACTTCCATGTAGAACTTAATCTTCGGTTCCGTGCCGGAAGGACGAACGCTCACCTTAGTGCCGTCCTCCGTGTACCATTGCAGCACGTTCGAGGCTTCGGGCATGTCAAGCGGCGTGGCGTTGCCGTCGGCATCGTATGCCGTGAGCGTGCCGAAGTCCTTGGTGCACACCACCTTCGAACCGGCAAGTTCCGTGGGGCGGTTGGCGCGGAAGTTCTCCATCATGGCCTTGATTTCATCGGCACCGCTCTTGCCCGGCTTCACCACGTTGATGGTCTTGTTCACGCTAAGGCCATATTCCTTATAGATGTCCATCAGCACGTCGTAGAGCGTCTTGCCGTTGTCTTTCGCCCAAGCACAGATTTCGGCCAGCAGTGAGCAGGCGCTCACAGCGTCCTTATCGCGCACGAAGTCCTCGGCAAGGAAGCCGTAGCTCTCTTCGCCGCCGCCGATGTACTGCAGCTTGCCCTCGTCGAGGCGGATTTGGCGGGCAATCCACTTGAAGCCCGTGTAGCAGTCGTACATCTTGATGTTGTTCTTGTCGGCAATGGCTTTAATGAGCTCCGTAGTCACGATAGTCTTGACGATGAACTCGTTGCCCTGCATCTTGCCCTGCGCCTTGCGGTTCATGATGATGTAGTAGAGGAAGATCATGCAGGTTTGGTTGCCGTCGATGAGCACCCATTCGCCCTTGTCGTTCTTGCAGGCCATACCCACGCGGTCGGCATCGGGGTCGGAGGCCATCACGATGTCGGCATCGAGTTTCTTGGCCAGGTCGAGCGCCATAGAGAGCGCCTCGCCGTTTTCGGGGTTCGGGCTGACCACGGTGGGGAAGTTGCCGTCGGGAATCATCTGCTCGGGCACCGTGTTCACGTTTTCGAAGCCCCAGATTTTGAGCGACTGCGGAATGAGCATCTTGCCCGTGCCGTGGAGCGGCGTGTACACAATCTTCAAATCCTTTTGGCGGGCGATACATTCGGGGTCGATAGAAAGCGTATGCACCTTTTCGAGATAGATGTCATCAATCTCTTTGCCGATGATTTCAATCAGTTCGGGCTTGCCCTCGAAACGGATGTCGGCCACGCTCACCTTGTTCACCTCGTCGATGATACCCTTGTCGTGGGGCGCGAGTACCTGTGCGCCGTCGTCCCAATAGGCCTTGTAGCCGTTGTATTCCTTCGGGTTGTGGCTGGCCGTGAGGATAATGCCGCTCTGGCAGCCGAGGTGGCGGATGGCAAACGACATTTCAGGCGTGGGGCGCATGTCGTCGAAGAGGTACACCTTGATGCCGTTGGCAGAGAAGATGTTAGCGGCCGTTTCGGCGAAGAGGCGGCTGTTGTTGCGGCTGTCGTGACCCACTACCACCTTGATTTCGTCGAGGTCCTTGAAGTTCTTGTTCAGATAGTTCGAAAGACCTTGCGTGGCCGCGCCCATCGTGTAGATGTTCATGCGGTTCGTGCCCGGTCCCATAATGCCGCGCAGTCCGCCCGTGCCGAATTCGAGGCTGCGATAGAAGGCGTCGATGAGCGGCGTCTTGTCCTCGTTTTCAAGCATGGCTTTCACGCCGGCTTTCGTTTCTGCATCGTAGAGCGGCGAGTCGAGCCACGACTGCGCCACTTGTTCACACTGTTTGAGCGTTTCGTTTTCCATAGATTTTTATCAAGATATTTTATAAATTAGATGAGTGTCATATATGATAATGCAAAACTACGAAAAAACTGCAAAAGCAAGCCAGCGGCGGCAAAGAATTTAGTCTTGAAAGAAAATATGGCAAAAAATAGGGCAACCTTTTGCGGCAATCTTGCGACCCAAGGGCACCGTTGCGATCAAGCAGATATTTTTTCCTTTCCCCGAGCAATTTTTCCCTTTCTGCTTGATATTTTTTACTATCTGCGCAGATATTTTTTATTACAAACTTTGTAACATGTATTACAAACTTTGTAATATGTGTTACAAACTTTCTAACATGTGTTACAAACTTTGTAACAAAAACTTTCTTATAGGATAGGAAAAAATATCTGCCTGAAAATAAAAATTATCTCCGAGCAAATAAAAAATATCAGGCAGAGAGTTTCAATTACTTCCTTGAAAATCCCGAGCCCCTGCATTTCGGCATCTCCAATCTTGATTTATTTGCTTGGTATTCAGCATTTATCGGAATGATTGCCTATTGCAAAGGTGCCTGGAAGGCACTACGGAACGCAGCGACGGTAACCGGGTACGCAGTGCCCGGTGGGGCGTTGTGAGGACGACGTGCCTGGAAGGCACTACGCCATTGGACATCCATCGCCACAGGCGTACTGCCTAAAGGCAGAACTTTCATGCCGTCACTCTATCCGGGCACTGCGTATCCGGTTGCTGTCGCTGCGCTTCGTACTGCTTTCCAGGCAGTTAATGCCTTAATCAAGTTTTTCATTATTCGGCAATGAAACTAATTATACTTCGTAAAAACTGCATCTGAAACTAATTATATTTCGTAAAAACGCGATTTATTACTAATTATGTTTCGTAAAACAGAGAGAAAACGTAACTTTGCAAGCAGATAAATAGCGAAACTATGGAACAGACACTGGTACAGCAAAACCCGCATTGGAACGGAAAGCAGTATGGCGGCATCGTGGAAAGGACAATCATGCGCAACCTGCGCGAGAAACAGGGCCTGCCGCATATCCAAATCCTGACAGGCGTGCGCAGATGCGGCAAGTCGACGGCGTTCAAGCTCCTGATCAACGATTTGCTCAAGGCTGGAGTTTCGCCGAAGGCGATACTCAACGTGAACCTCGATGCGCCTGCTTTTATCCCGTATTGGGCAGAGCCGGGCAGGTTGCAGCAAATAGTAGACACCGCCGAACGGCTGACGGGAACGAGCGTGGAGTGGCTGTTCCTCGACGAGATACAGCAAGTAAGGGACTGGGAAGTGTTTGTGAAAGCCGCCTACGATGCCCGCCGCTTTCGGAAAATCTATATCACGGGCTCAAACTCCAATCTCCTTGCCAACCGTTTCTCTTCGATGCTCGCCGGCAGATATTTCGCCAATGAGATGCGCCCGTTCAGCCTGAAAGAAGTCTTTGCCGCCTCCGGCGTGGAGACTTTGCTCGAAGGCTATCAAAACACGCCCCTGCTACTGCGCCTGACAGGCAGTTGCATCAAGTACGGCACGTTCCCCGAAATCGTTTTGGGCAAGATGGGCGAAAGCGTAAAAGCGGAACTCCTGCGCAGCTATTTCGACTCAATCGTTCAGAAAGACTGCATTATATACAACGCCGTGCGCGACCCGCACCTCTTCTATCGCGCCGTGAATTATCTGCTGCAAAATGCGGGCAATCGCTTTTCGCCGCAACAGCTCGGCAAGGCTATTGGAAGCAATGAGAATACCATGAACGCCTATCTCAACTATCTTTGCGACAGTTATATATGCAGCGATATACGCAATTTCTCATATTCGCAAAAAGAAGCGAAACGCTCCGACCACAAATGCTATTGCATCGACAATGGTCTGATGCAGGCAAATACGCTGCGCTTCTCGCCCGACAACGGAAGGTTTTTTGAAAACCTTGTGTACAATGAACTCGTTAACAATGGCTACGAAAACATTTCGTTCGACAATAGTAAGGGGGAGTGCGACTTTCTTGCTTGGCGCGATGGCGGACTGCATGCTATCCAGGCGTGTTACGAATTGACGGAGCAAAACCGCCGCCGCGAGCTGGCCGGTTTGTCTGTGCCGCAAACCGCCCTCGCTTCGCAAACAGTTATAACTTATAACCAGAAGGAAGATGCTGACGGCGTGCGCGTCCGTCCGCTTTGGGAGTGGGTGCTTGAAGAGAAGCAGGCATAAGAGGCCCAGCCGTTAGGGGCAGCAAGCACAGCCCGCCGATACCCCTAAATCTTTGCTTTCCTATGGAAAATGTGCAAAATCCCACGTTTTTCCTATGAAAAATGTGCGAAATTCCACGTTTTTCATAGGAATAATGTTTTTCATGTTGTGCTCGCCTTGCTCTGTCCCTACTCCAAAAATCGGATTTGCTTGTAAGAAAAACGGGGCGTTGCTTGCATGTTAGGCGGGCAAATGCTAATTTTGCAGTGCAAAAGAAAAACGACGTGAAAGGATACGACCTGACAATGCCTCCCACGGGGCAGGAAAATCACGCATATTTATATTTATAGAAAGTGCAGGAGAGAGAATCGCCACCAGCGGTTTGCTCTCCCTTTTGGCGTTGTTTGGATTTTGCACAATAAAGAATTTTAGACATTATTCTTAAATAGATTTTTCTTTTGCACCGCTTGTGACCAATAGATTGCGAGCAATAAATATTTTATAAACAACAATATAACACTTAAAGAGCTATGAACTTTACCCTGTTTGTTACAGCATTGCTGACAGGTATCGCATTCGTGGCCGTCGTGACGCTTCTGGCAAAACTCATTGCGCCGCGCAGCTTCAATGCGCAGAAGGAAGAGGCTTACGAGTGCGGCGTGCCCACACGCGGCAAGAGCTGGATGCAGTTCCGCGTGGGTTACTATCTCTTCGCCATTCTCTTCCTGATGTTCGACGTGGAAACGATGTTCCTCTTCCCGTGGGCCGTCGTGATGCGTACGCTCGGGCCGGCCGGTCTCGTTAGCGTGCTCTTCTTCCTGTTTATCTTAGTTCTGGGCCTCGCTTACGCCTGGAGGAAAGGAGCTTTGAAATGGCAGTAATGAAGAAACCCCACATCAAGTCGATACCCTACGAGGAGTTTAACGACAATGAAACTTTTGAGCAACTGGTTGCCAAACTCAATGAGAACGGTACGAACGTCATTGTGCGCAGCCTCGACGAACTGATTGACTGGGGGCGCAGCAATTCCCTATGGCCCCTCACGTTTGCCACGAGCTGTTGCGGCATCGAGTTTATGGCCGTCTGCGCCGCCCGCTACGACATCGCCCGCTTCGGCTTCGAGGTGACGCGCAACAGCCCCCGACAGGCTGACGTGATCCTTGTGAGCGGCACGATTACCACAAAGATGGCTCCCGTGCTCCGTCGTCTCTACGACCAGATGGCGGACCCGAAATACGTGGTTGCCATCGGCGGCTGCTCTATTTCCGGCGGCCCGTTCACGAAGTCGTACCACGTGGTGAACGGCGTGGACCAAATCATTCCCGTAGACGTCTACGTGCCCGGCTGTCCGCCGCGCCCCGAGGCGTTCCTCTACGGCATGATGCAGTTGCAGCGCATCGTGAAGGTGGAAAACTTCTTCGGTACCACTAACCGCAAGGAGAAAGACCCCTACCGCGCCGCCGCTGCTGAAAAAGAAGAAGAAATCTTAAATCAACAGGAACAGGCATGAGCGAAGAACTGAAACCCAAGGCTGCTGCCCCCGCAACGCCGGAAGCAGCACCCCAAGCACCGGCAGCCGCTCCCAAGAAGCCTGCCGCACCTGCCGCCGCCGCGCCCGCAGCACCGGCAGAAAACGACTGCCATGTGCGCACCATTGAGCGCGCCGACTTCCGAAAGGAAATGGAACGCCTGCATAAGGAGGAGCATATGGACTTCCTCGAATGCCTCACGGGCATTGACCGCGAGGACGACGGGCTGGCAGTCATTTATCATCTCGAATCCACCACGACCGGCAAGCGCACCTGCGTGCAGGTGGTTTGCGAAGGACGCGAAACGCCCAACGTGCCCACGGTGAGCGACCTCTGGGACATTGCAAATATCTACGAGCGCGAGGTCTACGACTTCTACGGCATCATCTTCACTGGTCACCCCGATATGCGCCGCATCTATATGCGCGAGGACTGGGTGGGCTATCCCTTCCGCAAGGACGACGAAACGGAGAAGAACAACCCCCTGCGCATGACCAACGAACCGCTCGCCGACACCACAGATACCTACACCCTTGCCGCCGACGGCACGCTCACGAAAGAGCAGCACAATATCTTCGGCGAGGAAGACTACGTGGTGAACATCGGACCGCAGCACCCCTCCACGCACGGCGTGCTCCACTTCCGCGTGTGCCTGCAGGGTGAGGTGATTAAAAAGATTGATCCCATACTCGGCTATATCCATCGCGGCGTTGAGAAAATCAGCGAGCAGATGACTTATCCGCAGACGCTCGCCCTCACCGACCGCCTCGACTATCTCGGCGCCATGCAGAACCGCCACGCGCTCTGCATGTGTATCGAAAAGGCCATGGGCGTTGAGGTGAGCGACCGCGTGAAGGTGATCCGCACCATCATGGACGAACTACAGCGTATCGACTCGCACATCCTCTTCTTCTCCTGCCTCGCGCAAGACCTTGGAGCAACGACCGCGTTCCTCTACGGCTTCCGCGACCGCGAGAAGATACTCGACATCTTCGAGGAAACCTGTGGCGGCCGCCTTATCCTCAACTACAACACGATTGGCGGCGTGATGGCGGATATTCACCCCAACTTCCAAAAGCGCGTCAAGGAGTTCATTCCCTACATGCGCAAGAACATCAATGAATATTTCGACATCTTCATCAACAACGTCATCTTCCAGCACCGCGCCAAGGGCATCGGCACGCTCACCAAAGAGCAGTGCATCGCTTTCGGCTGCACCGGCGGTACAGGCCGTGCGGCAGGCTGGCACAACGACGTGCGCAAGCGTATGCCCTACGCTGCTTACGACCGCGTGCAGTTCAACGAAGTGACGCGCACCGAGGGTGACAGCTATGCCCGCGTGCTTGTTCGTATGGACGAGATTTTGGAAAGCCTCAATATCATCGAGCAACTCATCGACAATATCCCCGAAGGCAACTACCGCGAGAAGATGAAACCCATCATCAAGGTGCCCGCCGGCACGTACTACACGGCCGTCGAAGGCAGCCGCGGCGAGTTTGGCGTGCTGCTCGAAAGCAAGGGCGACAAGTCGCCTTACCGCCTGCACTACCGCTCTACGGGCCTGCCGCTCGTGGCAGTGATGGACACGGCCTGCAAGGACCATCTCCTCGCCGACCTTATCACCATCGGCGGCACGGTGGACTACGTTGTGCCCGATATTGACAGATAAGCGGCGGTGCCCGCCAATCCCGCTCTATACATATAATATATATATGGTGCGGCGGGCGGGGCGCAGTTTCCCAATTCAATAAAAAAGACAAACGAATAAATAAACATTTATGTTCGACTTTCAAATAGTATCCACTTGGCTGCACGGCGTGCTCACGGGCGTAATGCCCGAGTGGGCGGCCATACTGACCGAGAGCGTATTGGTGGCGTTGCTCATCATCACGCTTTATGCCGTGTTCGCCATTGTCCTCATCTATATGGAGCGCAAAATCTGTGCGTTCTTCCAGTGCCGCCTCGGCCCGATGCGCGTGGGTAAATGGGGACTCTTGCAAGTGTTCAGCGACGTGTTCAAGATGCTGACCAAAGAAATCATCGAGATGCGCCAGAGCGACCGCCTGTTGCACAACATGGCGCCCTTCCTCGTTGTGGCGGCTTCAATGACCACTTTCGCCTGCCTGCCTTGGAACATGGGCGGACACATCATCGACTTCAACGTCGGCGTGTTCTTCTTCCTTGCCATCGGCTCGATTGGCGTGGTGGGCATTTTGCTCGCCGGCTGGAGTAGCAACAATAAGTACTCGCTCATCGGCGCCATGCGTAGCGGTGCTCAGATTATCAGCTACGAACTCTCGATTGGCATGGTGATGCTCACGATGATCTGCCTCACCGGCACGATGTCGTTCTCTGAAATCTGCCAGCAGCAGGCTGACTATGGTTGGAATATCCTGCGCGGTCACGTGCCCGCAGTGCTTGCCTTCATCATTTACCTCATTGCCGGCAACGCCGAGTGTAACCGCGGCCCGTTTGACCTGCCTGAGAGTGAGAGCGAACTGACTGCCGGCTACCACACAGAGTATTCGGGTATGCACTTCGGCTATTACTACTTGGCCGAATACCTCAACCTCTTCATCTGCGCCGGTATGGCATCTACCATCTTCCTCGGCGGCTGGGCACCGATATACTTCCCCGGCCTTGAAGGCTTCAATGATGTTATGGCCATGATACCCGGCTGCGTGTGGTTCCTTGGCAAGACCTTCTTCGTAGTGTTCCTGCTAATGTGGGAGCGTTGGACGTTCCCCCGCCTGCGTATCGACCAAATCCTTTCGCTCGAATGGAAGTACCTGCTGCCCTTCACGATGGTGCTGCTCGTAGTAATGGCGCTTTGCGTATCGCTGGGTCTCACTTTCTAAGCCCTCTCCACATACAATATATAATATAGATATTTTGAAAATGGAAGAAAAATCATATTTTGAAGGACTGGCGTGCGGCATAAAGAGCTTGTGCACGGGTTTGAAGACCACGATGCGCGAATTCTTTACGCCTAAAATCACGGAGCAGTATCCCGAAAACCGCAAAGAACTGCAAATGTTCGAGCGTTTCCGCGGGTCGCTCACCATGCCCCATAACGAAAAGAACGAGCACAAGTGTATCGGTTGCGGACTTTGCCAAATGGCCTGCCCCAACGGCACTATTAACGTGACGAGCGAGTTCTACGAAACCGAAGACGGCAAGAAGAAAAAACGCCTCGTCAAGTACGAGTACAACCTCGGCTCGTGCATGTTCTGCCAACTCTGCACGCAGGCCTGCCCCCACGGTGCGATTGAGTTTGACCAAAGTTTTGAAAACGCCGTTTTCGACCGCGCCAAACTTATCAAGACCCTCAACCGCGAAGGCTCTAAGGTGCAAGAAAAATAACCCGTAGGGGCGTTTTGCAAAACGCCCGCCCACGCGCCGCAAGGCACGGCTGAAACGCCAATCGTTTACCGGCGTTTGCGAAGTCCCTACTGCTCACCCAACATCTTTAACAACATGAATTCAGAAAACATAATGTTCGTCATTTTGGCAGCGGTCATCGTGCTCTCGTCTATCGCAACGGTCGTGACCAAGAGCATCGTCCGCGCTGCCACGTACCTGCTCTTCGTGCTCCTCGGCACGGCAGGCCTGTACTTCCTGATGGGCTACACATTCCTCGGCTCCGTCCAAGTGATGGTCTATGCCGGCGGCATCATCGTGCTCTATGTGTTCTCCATTCTGCTCACCGAAGGAGGCAAGGACGAAGTTTTCAAGCGTAAGGCCAAGGACGCCTCTTGGGCGTTCCTGCTCTCGCTTGTGGGCTTCATCACCTTTATCTCTGTATTCTTGACCCACGGCTTCAAGGCCGCCGTGCTCAGCGCACCGAGCGAAACGGCCAACGCCGCCACCACTATCAGCTCCATCGGCAGCAACATGCTCTCGACGGGCGAGAACGGCTATCTGCTTCCCTTCGAGGCAGTCAGCGTTTTGCTCCTCGCCTGCATCGTGGCCGGCTTGCTCATTGCCCGTAAACGTTAAACGATAAAAAGAATCACACACAACGCTATGATACATTTGGACTATATCCTGATTATCTCCGCCGTGATGATGTTTGCAGGCATCTTCGGTTTTCTCACCCGCCGCAGCACATTGGCCATATTGCTTTCCATCGAGTTGATGCTCAACGCAACGGACATCAACTTCGCAGTGTTCAACCGTATGCTCTACCCCGAGGGTTATGAAGGCTATTTCTTCGCGCTCTTCTCCATTGCCATTTCGGCTGCCGAGAGCGCCATCGCCATAGCAATCATGATCAACATCTACCGCATGCTCAAAAACATCTCTGTCGACGAGCTGCAGAAGATGAAGTGGTAGGCACAAGTTTACATACCCTCTAACAAGTTAAATTCAGATTATGGAATTATCATTTTTGATTTTGCTGATACCTTTCCTCTCCTTCCTCGTTTTGGGAATTTGCGGAAAATGGTTCAGCCACAAAGTGGCAGGGCTTATCGGCACCTGCTGTCTGCTCGCAGTCGCCGCGCTCTCTTACAGCGTAGCCTTCGAGTATTTCTTCCAGACCGAACGGACTGCCGAGGGCGTGCTTCCCACGCTTGTGCCCTACAACTTCACGTGGCTGCCCTTCTTCGTTGAAGGCCTGCACTTCGACATGGGCATCATGCTCGACCCGATATCCGTGATGATGCTGATTGTCATCTCCACGGTGTCACTCATGGTCCACATTTACTCCTTCGGCTATATGCACGGCGAGCGCGGTTTCCAGCGTTACTACGCTTTCCTCAGCCTCTTCACGATGTCGATGCTCGGCCTCGTAGTTGCCACAAATATTTTCCAGATGTACCTCTTCTGGGAATTGGTAGGCGTTTCGTCCTATCTGCTCATTGGCTTCTACTTCACTTCGCTCGCAGCGATCGCGGCTTCCAAGAAGGCCTTTATCGTGACGCGCTTCGCCGATATGTTCTTCCTCATCGGTATCCTCATCTACGGGTTCTACTGCCGCTCCTTCGGTTTCGAGTTCAACGAGGCAGGTTTTGCTCAGGGCAGCTTTATGCTTCCCACGGCTTTGGTGCTGATGTTTATCGGCGGTGCCGGTAAGAGTGCCATGTTCCCCCTGCACATTTGGTTGCCCGATGCCATGGAAGGCCCCACGCCCGTGTCAGCCCTTATCCATGCTGCTACGATGGTCGTTGCCGGCGTGTTCCAAGTGGCTCGCCTCTTCCCCTTGTGGATCCAGTATGCCCCTGAGGCTTTGAGCATCGTGGCTTGGGTGGGCGCGTTCACCGCTTTCTATGCCGCCGCCGTGGCTTGTGCCCAGAGCGACATCAAGCGCGTGCTCGCCTTCTCTACCATTTCGCAAATCGCCTTTATGATGGTGGCGCTCGGCGTTTGCACCGAGTGGGCTACGGGTCATGAGCACGTGGGTAGCCTCGGCTACATGGCTTCCATGTTCCACCTCTTCACCCACGCCATGTTCAAGGCCTTGCTCTTCCTCGGCGCGGGCTGCATTATCCACGCCGTGCACAGCAACGAGATGAGCGCGATGGGCGGACTGCGCAAGTACATGCCCATCACCCACTGGACGTTCCTCATCGCTTGCCTTGCCATCGCCGGCATACCTCCCTTCTCAGGTTTCTTCTCGAAAGATGAAATCCTCACGGCCGCCTTTGCCTATCACCCCGCAATGGGCTGGATCATGACGGGCATCGCCGCCATGACGGCTTTCTATATGTTCCGCCTCTACTTCGGCATCTTCTGGGGCACGGAGAACAAGGAACTCCATGCGCACCACACGCCGCACGAGGCTCCCTGGACGATGACCTTCCCGCTCATCTTCCTCGCCGCAGTTACCTGCGTGGCAGGCTTCATTCCCTTCGGTCACTACGTGAGCGCCGACGGCCAGCTCTACGATATCCACCTCGACTGGAACGTTGCAGGCACGAGCATCGTGATTGCCGTTGCCTCTATCGCCCTCGCCACCTATATATATATGGGTGAGAAGCAGCCCGTGGCAGAAGCCATGCAGGAAAAGTTCCAGAAGCTCCACCGCTGGGCTTTCAAGCGCTTCTATATGGACGAGGTGTACCAGTACATCACGCACCGCATCATCTTTGCCCGCATCTCCAAGCCCATCGCATGGTTCGACCGCCACGTAGTGGACGGCTTCTTCGACTTCCTTGCTTGGGGCACCAATGCCCTTGGCTATCAGATACGCGGCCTGCAGAGCGGCTCCGTTCAGAAGTACGCTTTCGTGTTCCTCTTGGGTATCATCATCTTGCTCTTAATTATGATATTATAAGCCATGGATAATATATTGTTCTTATCATCTTTCGTATTCATTCCGCTGGTGATGCTCTTTGGTCTCTGGGTGGCCCGCAGCATCAACCAAGTGCGCGGCGTGATGGTGGCAGGCAGCACGGCCTTGCTCGCGCTCTCCGTCTACCTCACCATACGTTTCCTCGGCGACCGCGCCGCCGGCATCGCCGACGAAATGCTCTATACCGGCGCAATCAGCTGGTTCGAGCCGCTTAACATTAAGTATTCCGTGGGCGTAGACGGCATTTCCGTTGCCATGCTCCTGCTTTCGTCCGTGATTGTCTTCACCGGCACGTTTGCTTCTTGGCAGCTCAAGCCGCTCACAAAAGAATACTTCCTTTGGTTCACGCTCCTCTCAATGGGTGTGTTCGGCTTCTTCATCACCGTGGACATGTTCGCCATGTTCATGTTCTATGAAATCGCGCTCATTCCCATGTACCTCCTGATTGGCGTGTGGGGCAGCGGGCGCAAAGAATATTCCGCCATGAAGCTCACGCTCATGCTCATGGGCGGTTCCGCTTTCCTCATGTGCGGCATCTTCGGCATCTTCTACGGATCGGGCGCAGCCACGATGAACATCGTCGAGATTGCCAACCAGACGGGCGGTGCCCACGCCATCGACTTCACGCAGCAGTGCATCTGGTTCCCGCTCACGTTTATCGGTTTCGGCGTGCTCGGCGCACTCTTCCCCTTCCACACATGGAGCCCCGACGGCCACGCCTCCGCGCCAACCGCCGTATCTATGCTCCACGCCGGCGTGCTCATGAAACTCGGCGGCTACGGCTGCTTCCGCATCGCCATGTACCTCATGCCCGAGGCTGCCAACGAACTCGGCTGGATTTTCCTTATCCTCACGGGTATCTCCGTGGTTTACGGTGCTTTCTCCGCCTGCGTGCAGACCGACCTGAAGTATATCAACGCCTACTCCTCCGTGTCGCACTGCGGCCTCGTGCTCTTCGCCATTCTGATGCTCAATCAGACGGCCTGCACCGGCGCCGTGCTGCAAATGCTGAGCCACGGTCTGATGACGGCCCTGTTCTTTGCCCTCATCGGTATGATTTACGGCCGCACCCACACCCGCGACGTCCGCGAGCTCAACGGCCTGATGCGCATCATGCCCTTCCTCTCCGTGTGCTACGTCATTGCCGGTCTTGCCAACCTCGGTTTGCCGGGCCTTTCGGGCTTCATCGCTGAAATGACCATCTTCGTAGGTTCATTCCAAAATGCCGACACCTTCCACCGCGTGCTTACCATCGTGGCTTGCTCCAGCATCGTCATCACGGCAGTCTATATCCTGCGCCTTGTGGGTAAGATCCTTTACGGCACCTGCACCGACGAGCATCACCTCAAGCTCACCGACGCCACTTGGGACGAGCGCTTCGCCGTTATCTGCCTCATCGTGGCCGTGGCAGGCTTGGGTATGGCTCCGCTTTGGGTGAGCGATATGATCAGCACGGGCGTCGTGCCTATTGTCGACCACATCAAGGAAGTGGCTGTCGTTTCCACAAGTAATCCGTTTATGTAATAATCTTAAAACACTTTGACTCAAACAATGGATTATTCGCAATTCTTAATTATGCATGAAGAACTGTCGCTGCTGGCAGTTATCGCCATACTTTTTGTTGCCGACCTCATCATGTGTCCCGACAAAAAGAGCGGGCGCGGCACGTTCAACACCTGCCTCCCCGTCGTGCTGCTCGCGGCGCACACCCTCCTCAACCTGCTGCCCTGCTGCGAAGCGGCCGAAACCTCAGCATTCGGCGGCATGTACCAGTACACGCCGATGATGACCCTCATGAAGAGCATTCTCAATGTGGGCACAATCATCGTGTTCCTCATGGCGCACAAATGGCTCAGCCGCGAAGAGAACCTCGTGAAGCAGGGAGAGTTCTACCTCCTCACGCTTTTTACGCTCTTCGGCATGTATCTGATGATTTCCAGCGGCCACTTCCTCATGTTCTTCATCGGCCTTGAACTCGCCTCCGTGCCCATGACGGCACTCGTGGCGTTCGACAAATGCCGCTTCGAGAGTGCCGAGGCCGGCGCGAAGTTCATCTTGCTCGCCCTCTTCTCCAGCGCATTGCTCCTCTATGGCGTGTCGCTCATCTACGGAGCCACGGGCACGCTCTATTTCAGCGAAATCGGCGTATTGCTTTCGGGCAACAGCGTGCTGAGCATCTTCGGCCTCGTGCTCTTCATCTCGGGCATGGGCTTCAAGATATCGCTCGTTCCCTTCCACCTCTGGACGGCCGACACCTACGAAGGTGCGCCTACCGTGGTGACGGGTTATCTCAGCGTCATCTCCAAAGGCTCTGCCGCCTTCGTGCTGATGACCGTGTTGATGAAAGCCTTCGGCACCTGCGCCCTCGTTGAGGCTTGGAACGTGGGGCTCTTCTGGATCATCATCGCCTCGATCACCATCGCCAACCTCTTCGCCATTCGCCAGAAGAACCTAAAACGCTTCATGGCCTTCTCAGCCATTTCGCAGGCTGGTTACCTCATTCTCGGCGTGATGGACGGCACGGCGCAGGGTATGACCTCCCTCGTGTTCTACCTCCTTGTCTACATGGCCGCCAACCTCGGCGCCTTCGTTGTGATGACCACGATTGAGCAGAACTCCGGCAAGATTGGCATCGACGACTACGACGGACTCTACCAGACCAACCCCAAGCTCGCGTTCCTCATGACGCTTTGCTTGTTCTCCTTGGCAGGTATCCCGCCGTTCGCCGGCTTCTTCTCCAAGTTCTTTGTGTTTATGGCTGCTTTCAAGGCTGGTTTCCACCTCCTTGTGTTCATCGCCTTGGTAAATACGGTGATTTCGCTCTACTACTACCTGCTCATCGTCAAGGCCATGTACATCAAGCCCAACGACAACCCCATCGCCACGTTCCAGAGCGACGGCTACACCCGCGTGGCCCTCTTCCTGAGCATTCTCGGCGTGATTGTCCTCGGCATCGGCGGCGTGTTCTACAACTACATCGACCTTTTCAGCTACGGCATCAACTAAGCCTTAGTTGCAATATATCAGAAAACGGAGTGCCCGAAAGGGTTCTCCGTTTTTTGTTATGAATTGTTCAGAGTAGGGGCGTTTTGAATAATGTCGGCTGCACTCGGCAATTTGAGCAAACTCAATTGCGCTCGTTTACACGCCTTTTGCAAAACGCCCGGTTTATGATTGCCTCAATGATTGATGACATGCGGCGCATACCGTGGGCGTTTTGCAAAACGCCCCTACTCGTGAGACTTGATATTAAATCCAATATAATAAGATTTATCTCACCAACCTCCCCGCTGCTTTCCTGCATCTCCTCAATATCCGTTCCGGCAACGCCTTCTGCCCTTTCGTTCCCCCTTTCTCAATCGTTGCCACAATCTTAAATCCGCTGTATTTACACACCTCCTTCATCGCCCGTATGGCGCCATGGCTCTGATGCAGCAGAATGTTGAACGGCCATGGCGTTGTAGACGTGCTGATCAGCACGCACCGCTTGCCCTTGTGCAAGGGCAGGGGCAGTCCAGCGGATTTCTCGTCCATGAGGCCGTACACCATGCGGTCGAACAGCAGTTTCAGCGTGCCCGGTATATTGCCCCAGTAGCACGGCGCGGCAACAACTAACGCATCGGCCGCCTTGATTTTTTCCAAGACCCGTTGCGCGTCGTCCTCCGGCAGCACGCACGCGTGTTTTGAGCGGCACGCCATGCACCCCATGCACGGACGCACCGTGAGCCCCTGCACCCAGATTTCCTCCACCTCCGCCCCGAGGCATTCCGCCTCCTGTTTCAGCGTCGTGGCCATAAGCGCGATGTTGCCCGAGCGGCGCGGGCTGGCGTTTAAGATAAGCAGTTTCATCTCAAGATTATTTCAAAATCAGCGCACCACGGGTCTGCCCTCGCCGGTCCACTGCAAATAGCCGCCCTTCATGTCGAACACGCGGAACCCCTCGCTCTTCATTTTCGAGGCAGCGGCATTGCTGCGCCGCCCGCTGCGACAATATATATAATAGGTGCGGTTCTTGTCAAGCAGAGCCATACCCTCGCTGAACTTAGAGGGGTTGAGCCAGTCCAGATTTATGGCATCAGCCAAATGCCCGGCGGCAAATTCGTCCGGCTGCCGCACGTCGAGAATCACAGCCGCAGAGTCAGCCTCGGCAGCAGCGATAAAGTCGCCCGGACTGAGAACCTTCACGCCGTCTTGCGCCGTGCAGCCCGAGCAAAGCCCGAGTGTCGCCAAGATAGAAAAGAAAAGATTTTTCATATTGAAAGTTTTAGTTGTTAGTAAGATACGAGCGCACAATGCGCACCAAGTCGTCTTTCGCCACCACGCCGCTTTGTCGCCAAAGCATCTCGCCGTTTCTGAAAATCATGAGCGTAGGCACAGAGCGGATGCCGAATTGCGCGGCCGTGGCCTCGTGTTTATCCACGTCCACCTTCACGACCCGCACCGCGTCCCCCAGTTCCGCTTTCGCTTCCAGCAGAATAGGGTGCATCATCTTACATGGCTGGCACCAAGTGGCAAAGAAATCAGCGAGCACCAGTTGCCCGGAGGAGATCACATCGTTGAATTGTTCCATAGTGATAGTATTAAAGCGTTATTTGATAAGCATATGGTGTTAAGTGCCTGGAAGGCACTACGGAGCGTAGCGACGATAACCGGGCACGAAGTGCTCGGTGGTGCGTTGTGAAGACAATGTGCCTGGAAGGCACTGCGCAAAAGGACATGTGGCATTGCCGCAGGCGTACTGCCTTCCAGGCAGAACTGTTGCGATAGTCTTAATCCGAGGACTTCGTCCCCGGTTACTGTCGCTACGCTCCGTACTGCCTTCCAGGCAGTTAATGCCAAAGTAAATTATATACAATTGCGCCCAGCAGGAACAGCATCAATTTCTCACTGCAAAAGTAGACAATAAGAATTATCTGCGCAAACCGTTCACGCTATCTTATATGAGCGTGGCGCGTTTCTCGGACTTATTTTTTCCTGTCATATATGAAGATTTTTCCTAACTCCGTGATATTTTTCACTATCTGCGCAGAAAAAGTTTGTTACAAAGTTTGTAACACGTATTACAAACTTTGTAACATGTGTTAGAAACTTTGTAACAAGCGTTACAAACTTTGTAACAAAAAATATCTTATAGGATAATGAAAAATATCTCGGGCTTAGTAAAAAATATCTTGCTGAAAATAAAAAATAAGTCCGAGCGACGCGCTGCGCTCATATAGGATACCCGCGCTGCTCTGCACAGAGCGTATT
>SFFY01000088.1 GCA_004556745.1 Bacteroidales bacterium
CTTCATCGGAATATGGCGCTCGACGGTGACGGAGCAGTTCACGCCGTACGTGCGGCCGCAGGACTGCGGGATGAAGTGCGACGTCCGCTGGGCGGAGTTCACCGACGCGCACGGAAGGGGCGTTAGGTTCTCCGGCAGCGAGCTGATGTTCGTGCAGGCGCTGCACTACGGATGGGATGACCTCTTCTTCTCCAGGCACCTGAACGGACAGCGCCGCATGCATTCGCCGCTTATGCCGCGCGAGGATGTCGTCCTGAACCTCGATGTCCGGCAGACGGGACTCGGCGGCGCGAGCTGCGGGCCCGGGCCGATGGAGAAGTACCGCTTCGATCCGAATGCCCCCGTCGAGTGGTCCGTAAGGATCGAGCGCGTGGGTAAATAAACTTTTTTCAAAACATAATTCAAGGGAAAGGAAAAGGCACGCCCTTTCCTTTCCCTTTGATGTAATAATAACAATTTAGTAAACAAGGAAACGAGTAGACGAGTAAACAAGACAAGTTACTAATATCAAATATAGTTTGCAAGACATCTCTGTCTCGTTTACTCGTTTACTTGTCAACTCGTAACTAAATTCAAATAAGCAACAAGATGCACAAAGCCGGTTTCGTAAACATCGTGGGCAATCCCAACGTTGGCAAGTCCACGCTCATGAACCTCTTTATGGGCGAGCGCATTTCTATCGCCACGTTCAAGGCGCAAACCACGCGCCACCGCATCATGGGCATTCTCAACACCGACGACATGCAGATTGTCTTCTCCGACACGCCCGGTGTCTTGAAGCCCAACTACAAGTTGCAGGAGTCCATGCTCGCTTTCTCCGAGTCGGCGTTGCAAGATGCCGACGTGCTGCTCTACGTGACCGACGTGGTGGAAAAGCCCGACAAGAACGAGGACTTTTTGCAGAAGGTGCGCAAGATGTCCATACCCGTGCTGGTGCTTATCAATAAGATTGACCTCAGCAACCAGCAGGAACTGGAAAAAATCGTCGAGTTGTGGCACGACAACCTGCCCAAAGCCGAGATTATCCCCGTCTGCGCCACCGCAAAGTTCAACGTCGATGCCGTGCTCCGCCGCATCAAGGAACTCCTCCCCGATAGCCCGCCTTACTACGACAAGGATCAGTGGACGGACAAGCCCGCGCGTTTCTTCGTCACCGAAATCATTCGCGAGAAAATCCTGCTCTATTACGACAAGGAGATACCTTATGCCGTCGAAGTCGTTGTGGAGCAATTCAAGGAAAGCGACAAGAGCATCCACATCAATGCTGTTATCTACGTGGAGCGCGAAAGCCAGAAGGGTATCATTATCGGCCACAACGGCGTTGCTCTGAAAAAAGTCTCCACCGAAGCCCGCAAAACTTTGGAAAAGTTCTTTGCCAAAAACATTTATCTCGAGATCTTCGTTAAGGTCGATAAGGATTGGCGCAACAGCAGCAAGCGCCTCGAAGCCTACGGATACAAGGATTTGTAAACATCACACGAACGCACTCATTATATATATAATATTGTATGTCGAAATTAGTAGCAATAGTCGGCCGGCCCAATGTCGGCAAATCCACGCTCTTCAACCGTCTCACGGGCACGCGCCAGGCCATCGTCAGTGAAGTGGCCGGCACCACGCGCGACCGCCAATATGGCAAGTGCGAGTGGGGCAATCGCGAGTTTTCTCTCGTCGATACCGGCGGCTGGGTGGTCAATTCCGACGACATCTTTGAAGAAGAAATACGCAAGCAAGTCAGCCTCGCCACCGAAGAGGCCGACCTCATACTCTTCGTCACGGACATCAAGAACGGCGTGACCGACCTCGACGATGCCGTTGCCGGCATCCTGCGCCGCAGCAAGGTGCCCGTTATCCTGTGCAGCAACAAGACGGACAACAACGAGGACCGCTACGAGGCCGCCGAGTTTTACTCCCTCGGTCTGGGCGAGCCGCTCTGTGTCTCTGCCGCCACGGGCAGTGGAACGGGCGATTTGCTCGATGTCATTATCGAGAAGCTTGGTCCTGAAAACGGCGGCGACGAGGCAGAGGAAAACATTCCCCGCTTCTCCGTCGTGGGCAGACCCAATGCCGGAAAGAGCAGCCTGATCAACGCCTTCATCGGCGAGGACAGGCACATCGTCACCGATATTGCCGGCACCACGCGCGACAGCATTCTCACGCGCTACGACAAGTTCGGCTTCGACTTCTTCCTGGTCGATACCGCCGGCATACGCCGCAAGAACAAGGTGACCGAAGACCTCGAGTTCTACTCCGTGATGCGCTCCATACGCGCTATTGAAAACTCCGACGTCTGCATCCTGCTCATCGACGCCACGCGCGGCATCGAAAGCCAGGACCTCAACATCGTGCAGATTATTCAGCGCAACAACAAGAGCCTCGTGGTAGTGGTGAACAAGTGGGACCTCGTAGAGGACAAGTCCAAGGAAGCCATTGCGTATTTCGAGAATGCCATTCGCAGCCGCATGGCTCCTTTCACCGACTTCCCCATTATCTTTGCCTCCGCCCTTACGAAACAGCGCATCTTCCGTGTGCTCGAAGTGGCCAAAGAGGTCTACATGGCCCGCAAGCGCCACGTCAGCACCTCGAAGCTCAACGAAGAAATGCTGCCCTTGATTGAGGCATATCCCCCACCCTCGATGAAAGGCAAGTACATCAAGATAAAATATTGCGCCCAGCTGCCCAACACGCAAATCCCCTCGTTCGTGTTCTACGCCAACTTGCCGCAGTACGTCAAAGAGCCCTACAAGCGTTTCCTCGAAAACAAGATTCGCGAGCGGTGGAACTTCCTCGGCACGCCGATCAACATTTTTATTCGTCAGAAATAAAACCTTCTTGCGATGATGCCCAACAAACGCTCCCCCCTTTTTGCCCTCCTGCTTTCCCTTCTGCTGGCCGCCTGCTCCTCGGGCAATTCGGGCGACGGGCTGCAACCGCCCTCGGCAAAGGAGGTGATGGAATATTACGAACTCTACCGCAGCGGCAATTACGCCGAATATGTCAAGGCGATGCAGAGCTGCGACGACAAGCCCGCCGACTTCTGCAAGCAAATGGCAGATGCCTTGAAGCAGCACGCGGCAAGGATTAAGGCTGAAAAGGGCGGCACGGTCAGCGCCGAGTTCCTGCGCACCGAATTGCACGCCGAGCATTCCGCCGCCGATGCCTACCTTTCCGTGACTTACGGCGACAGTACGAAGGAAGAAATAATCCTCCCCTTCGTCTTTTGTCAAGATAAATGGCGCCTCAAGTAGGGGCGTATTTCAAACTTCCGCCCCATACGCCGCATGGGCAAATAATTGTAGCGGGCTGAAATGTCGTGCAAACGAGGGCAATTGAGTTTACTCAAATTGCCGAGTGCAGCCGACATTATGAAAAGCCCAATTGTTGCCCCGAGCCCAGGGCGTTGCCCTGGGGAAACGTACGCCGCTATAAATACATTCGGCATTTTTGTGCCGTTACGACACAAAAATGCCACGTGCCACGGGCGCATAACTTACGTCAAAATTTTCACGCTCTGCGCAGACAGGAAAAACTGTCTGCGCAGATTTTTTTTATGTTCACCTTGATAATTTTCCCTTATAGAGTCAACAAGCAAGTGCAATATTACGAATAATGTTTGTAGAACTCTTTAATTGGAGTTGAAAAATTGAGTTTTTCTCTTGGTCTCCTGTTGATTATTGAGTTTTTCTCTTGGTCTCCTGTTGATTTTCTTCTGTACTTTAGTTATGTAATTGTCTGTAATCATACTGATGTCCGTAGCTTTTGGGATGTACTGCCTTATGAGTTTGTTGGTGTTTTCCACAGCCCCTTTTTGCCATGATGAATATGAATCAGTAAAGTAGACGGGCACTCCTCCGAGCTGTCTGCTTATCCATTGGTGCTCTGCAAATTCACTTCCGTTGTCCGTTGTTATGGTCAGCAGTTTGTCTCCTTTATATGGCATCAGCAGCCTCCACACGGTTTTAGCCACCGGCATGGCTTTCTTCCCATGCTTGAGTTTCGCCATGAGCAGGAAGTTGGTGCTTCTCTCTATCATGGTCAGTATGGCGTGGTTACCCTTGTCCACGATGAGATCCATTTCCCAGTCTCCGAAGCGTTTGCCGTCTGCCTCTGCCGGCCGCTCGTGGATACTGACGCGGTTTCGTATATTGGTTGCCTTTGTCTCTTTCTTCTTCCGGGCTTTCCGGGCATATTTCATTTTGTGGCGGCAGTTCCTTGCGAGTTCGCCGGTTTCATCCTCACGTATGAACCTATAGATGGTTTCGTGGGATATGTGTATACCCTCCTTTGCCAAGAAGCCTGAAATCTGTTTGGGAGACCACTGCTCGTCCTTAATCAGCTGTTCCACCCGCCAGCGCACCTCGGGCCTAACGGCTCGGTTGCCCGGAGCGCGGTGCTTCTTGCGCGTTGCACTCTCGTCTGCCTGTATCCAAAGGTATTTGCCATTTTTGGTGGCATGGCGCTTAAGTTCGCGGCAGACTGTCGATTCCGATACATTGATGGCCTGAGCAATGGCCTTGTTCGTTTCATGCTTTTGTTTTCCCAGATAGATTGCGTATCTTTGCTCACGGGTTAGATGTTTGTACATAGACAATACAAAGTTAACTAATCCTTGGGGAGGCAGTGGCTTCCCCTTTTTCTTTTTTGTATTGCCTGTAAACTCTATTGCTATGCGTCCCCTCCCTCGCCTTCTCCGCTACGCTCCGAAGGCGAGGGAGGGGACGCTAAAATTGCACTTCTATCTTGAAAGTATAGACGAGGGAGGGGACGCTAAAATTGCACTTCTATCTTGAAAGTATAGAATGCTGATATTCTTACCGAAGAAATCTTTTGGTATATTCGATTGAGTATTACTGACTATAGTCCCATTCTCGGACAGCATCAGGCGGTCGTTAAAGAAATAGGTATCTGGCTTCAAACATTTCTTCTGTGCGCAATCGTCCCAAATCCTGAGCGCACACACGGAGAAATCAGCCGCATTGGGCACATACGCGCCATCCTTTTTCCTGATCACCTTCGCCATCTTTCGACCATGTGCGGCAGCAGAACCTTGTTCTGGCAAGATGTCAATAATTTCATTCTTTTCAGGTAAGTGTCTATGTCTTCTGTCTTTCATAGTTGGAAGAAGTTCTATCTTGGGTTCACTTCAAACCATTCTCTCTATCCCTCAACCCTACC
>SFFY01000089.1 GCA_004556745.1 Bacteroidales bacterium
ATTCTCGTGCGTGTGGCGCTGATAGTGGTCGCTGGAATTGTCGATGAGCAAAGAGCGGTCGAGCCATAGGGCGGCGTTGAGCGTGCTGAACTCATAGATGCCCGTCTCGGGAATGTCGATATAGCCTTCGGCGATGGCAGCGTAGTTCTTCACGTCGCGCAGGTTGCGCGAAAGTTCCGTAAGGGAGCGCAGGCCGTCGAGGTCTTTGAGCAAACTATCCGCAAACACGGGCGTGCGGTCTTCGAGGTCGGACGGCGCGGCAAAGCGGCCGTCGAACTTCTTCATCAGCAATCCGGGCGCAGTCGGCGCATCGGCACTCAGGCGCGGCGCGCTGTATTCCGTCTTCACCGCGTTGATGGTACGCACAGGGGAGATAATGCCCGAGGGCAGCACGGTGGCGGTTTTGAGTTCCGTGGTGCGGTTGAGTTTTATGGGCGCAGTGTAAACCACGCCATTATGCAGCGTCGGGTTCGTGCCGTCGGTGGTGTAGATGATTTTAAGGTCGCGCAGGGCTTTCAGCGTTACGGAAGTCGTGTCCACGAAAGCCAGTTTGTTGCAAGAACCGCCGGGCTGCTCAGGAAGGGGCACGTGGTAATTGTAGCCGAGCAGGGCGAGGCGCACTGTGGCATCGCCGTCGAGGCGGCGCACAAAGTCGGCATAGTCCTTGCGGTCGAGTGCCGTCCATGCCGTTTCTGCCAGGGCCAGTGCACGCGGCCAAAGGCGATATTCAAGTATCTGCGTGTTGTGCATATATTCGCTCCAGCAGTTTGCCTGTACGCCCATCACGAGATGCTCGCGCCCTGTGCCGTGAAGGGCGGCGGGGACGGGGTCGTAGTTATAGACGCGATCAATCGGGAAGTACGCGCCGAAGGCCGTGGGTTCGAGCACCTGGTCACTCTGATAATAGTCAAAGTAAAAGCCGTGGCCGGCAGAGGTCATAAGCACGGGATGACCCGCCTTGGCTGCCGCGATGCCGCCGTCCTCGCCGCGCCACGACATCACGACAGCCGTGGTGTCGAGATTGCCGCCTTCGAGAATTTCGTCCCAGCCAATCACGCTCTTGCCCTTTTCGGCAAGATGCTTGCTCACGCGGCTGATGATGTAGGTTTGCAGTTGCGCCTCCTTGTCATAACCCAGTTGCTTCATGCGCAGTTTGCAACTGTCGCAGGCCGCCCATTCCGTGCGCGGACTTTCGTCGCCGCCAATGTGGTAATACGTGCCGGGGAAGAGTTGCACCATCTCGTCGATTACGTCGTTGAGGAAACCGAACATCAGTTCGCGCCCGGGACACATCACGATGTCTTCCACGCCCCAGATGCGGCGCACAGAGGTGGGCTGCTGCTTGCAGGAGAGTTCGGGATAGGCGGAAATGGCGGCCAGTTCGTGGCCGGGGATTTCCAGTTCGGGCACAATCTCCACATGGTGCTTTTTGGCAAATGCCACCACGTCGCGAATTTCCTCCTGCGTGTAAAATCCTTCCTCCACCGTGCCGTCTTCGTTCACGCGGCGGCTGCCTATTTCCGTGAGGCGCGGATATTTTTTGATTTCAATGCGCCAGCCCTGGTCGTCTGTCAGATGCCAGTGCAGGCGATTTATCTTATAGGCGGCAAGGCGTTCTATCTGGCGCTTGATTACAGAGGCGGGGAAGAAATGGCGACAGGGGTCGAGCATCACGCCGCGGTAGCCGAAGCGCGGTTCGTCCTTGATGCTCACACAGGGCAACTGCCAGTCGCCGACCATCATCGTGGCGTGTTTGTTTTCAATGGCAGAGGGGAAAAGTTGTACGAGCGACTGCATGGCGTAGTACAGCCCGGCGGCGGTCGAGGCGCGGGCCACAACTTTCTCTTCCGTCACCTCGAGCGTGTAGGCTTCTGCCCCTTTCACATTCTTGTCGTTGATAAAGGAGATGCTGCCCTTTGAGAGGGCTTTGCCCTTGCGCGGCGTGAAGCCTTTCGAGGTCTTGATTTTCTCGCAAAGCATCTGCGCCGCCTCCTTTGCGCCTTCGCCTTTGTAGGCAACGGTGGTCGCCGTGTTGAAAGTGAATGTGCCGGGCAGGGTCTGCACTGAAGCCGGGCGGGGAATGATGTTGATGTTGTCGGCTCGCAATGCGCCGCAGCAGAGGGCGCAGAGGACGACGATAAATAATAAAGTTCTTTTCATCATTATAGATTTAAGGTATTAGGTTATAGGTTTCTATCAGAAACAAATGGTTATCCCCTGCCGTCTGCGCCCCACATCATCTTTTCGCGGAGGGTTTCAAAGTAACTTTGGTGCTTGATTTTCACAACGCCCACGGTGTGTGCGGCGCGCTTGATGGTAATGGTGCAGCCTTCGGCGAGGCTTTGGCTGTGCCCGTCGGCGGAAAGCAGGAAATTGCCGCTGCGGGAATGCACGCGCAGGGCAATCTCTACGTCGTCGCACATTACGACGGGGCGCGTGGCCAGACTATGGGGCGCAACGGCCGAGAGGCAGAGCGTGCCGGAACGCGGCACGATAATCGGCCCGCCCACGCTGAGCGAATAGCCCGTGGAACCGGTGGGCGTGCATACAATCAGGCCGTCGGCCATATAATGATTAAGCAGTTCGCCATTGACGGTAGTTTCAATTTCAATCAACGAAGAGTTGTCGTGCTTCAACACCGCCACCTCGTTGAGCGCGAACGGACGCAGGTCGAATGGTTTGCCGTCAATCTCCACCGCCAAAACGCTATGCGGCTCTATGACATAGTCGCCTTCGCAGAGGCGGCGCAAAGCGGGCGCGATGTCATCGGGCGACACGTCGGCCAAGAAGCCGAGCCGCCCCGTGTTGATGCCGAGAATGGGCACGCCGCTGCTGCCGATACGGGCGGCTGTGTTGAGAAACGTGCCGTCGCCGCCCACGGAAATGGCGAGCGCGAAGTCTCCCAGCGGTGTGCCGGGCTGAATGACCTTGCACCCTTCGAGCGAAAGATTGAGGCGCGTGGTGAGGAAGCCGGCAAAAGTTGCTTCCACGGATATCTCGGCTTCGAGTTTGTGGAGCATACGCACGATGGCCTCCACATATCTGTTCTTCTGCGTTTGGTACACGTTTCCGAAGAGCGCGATTTTCAAGGGCTGGCTGTTCATAGGGTCTATAATGTTTATGTCTTATTCGGGGATAAAGCAAACGCTGCGTTTGTAATAAGGAGGGCGGATTGTTTTGGGCAAATTTACGCTTTTCTTATGAGATAGCAAGCAAGTAGGGGTGTTTTGAGAAACGCTTCCCGGTTGCGCGGATTTTTTTACGACAACAGAGACAACATAAAACGACATTACGTCAAAACAATCGCTGTTGTTGAAAACGTGATGTATGTCTTGTCGTCTCTTTTGTCGTATAAAAATCTTTCTTTCACGGAGCAATTTTTTCCTTTCTCCCTGATATTTTTTACTATCTGCGCAGAAAAAGTTTGTTACAAAGTTTGTAACGCTTGTTACAAAGTTTCTAACACATGTTACAAAGTTTTTAATACGTGTTACAAACTTTGTAACAAAAACTTTCTTGTATGATAGTGAAAACTATTCAGGAGAAAAGAAAAAATATCTCG
>SFFY01000090.1 GCA_004556745.1 Bacteroidales bacterium
CGCAACGGGAATAAATCGCTAAATTTGCCTTGCAAGCAGGAAGAGCGCGGCGCGGCGCACTTCCTGCTTTTTTCGTGCCCGCAACTATCAGCAAGAAAATAAAAATTATCAGCAAGCTCGTAAAAATTATCTCCGAGCTCGTGAAAATTATCTTATAGGATAGTTTTTACGGGCTTATAGGATAGTTGAAACGAACTTACTAAACCGTTTTTATTTTCTGCCTGAAAATTTTTCGCAAGTCCGAGAACGTTATATTTTCCTAAACTTTCAAAATTTCCGAAAAAGGGGAAGCGTAAAAATTGCAAACGGGAAAATCACGCTCTGCGCAAAGCGTGGAAAGGCGATAACGTTTGTTTGCAATTGGGGAAAGGGGCAGAGGGTTTTTGTTTGGCTATGCGTGCCTGGAAGGCACTACGGAGCGTAGCGACGGTAACCGGGTACGCAGTGCCCGGAGGGAAGATACTCACTCGATGTGCCTGGAATTTTCGTGCAAACGAGAGCAATCAATTTTGAATTGCCGAGTGCCGTCGAAAATCTCAAAGAAGAGGCACTACGCCACAGGACGGGATTAAACATTTCCACAGGCGTACTGCCTTCCAGGCAAAACTTTATCAACAGCTGCTTCCGGGCACTTCGTACCCGGTTACCGTCGCTACGCTCCGTACTGCCTTCCAGGCAGTCTTTATTCACGCCCCTACTCCATTCGGCGCAATAGATAGACGAGAAAAAGCAGAAATTCCGCTTTTTCCCGCACGGAAAGGCGGCATTTTTGTATTTTTGCACCATATATTTCCGTGATACTATGTACGACCTGAAACAAATAAAATGGGGTTTTATCGGTTGCGGCGAAGTGACCGAGAAGAAAAGCGGACCGGCATTCAATGCCGTGGAAGGCTCGCAGGTGGTGGCCGTGATGAGCCGCAAGGCCGAGAAAGCACGCTCGTATGCCGAGCGCCACGGCGTGAAACGCTGGTACACCGACCCGCAAGAGCTCGTGAACGACCGCGAGGTGAATGCCGTCTACATCGCCACGCCGCCCTCCACCCACGCCACCTACGCCATCATGGCTATGAAGAGCGGCAAGGCGGTCTACGTGGAAAAACCCATGGCGTCGAACTACGAGGATTGCTGCCGCATCAACCGCATCGCAGAATCTACGGGCGTGCCTTGCTTCGTGGCATACTATCGCCGCTATCTGCCTTACTTCCAGCGCGTGTTCCAACTCGTGGCGGACGGGGCCGTGGGCAAGGTGGTGAATGTGCAAATCAGGTTTGCCGTGCCGCCGCGCGACCTCGACTACAACCGCACCAACCTTCCCTGGCGCGTGCAGGCCGACATAGCCGGCGGCGGCTATTTCTACGACCTCGCGCCGCACCAAATCGACCTCTTGCAGCAAATGTTCGGCCCCATCATAGAGGCCGAAGGCTACACCGCCAACCGCGGCGGCCTGTATGCGGCGGAGGACACGCTGAGCGCGTGCTTCCGCTTCGAGAACGGTTTGCCGGGTTCTGGCTCCTGGTGCTTCGTGGCGCACGAGTCAGCGAAAGAGGACCGCATCGAAATCGTGGGCGACAAAGGCTCGCTCACATTCTCTGTGTTCAACTACGACCCTATCCTGCTCCAAAACAGTGACGGGAGGCAAGAGATTGTCGTGGAAAATCCGCCCTACGTGCAACTGCCGCTCATCAAGAACGTGGTGGAGCATCTGCAAAACCGCGCCATCTGCAACTGCGACTGCGTGAGCGCAACGAGCGTGAACTGGGTGGTTGACCGTATTTTGGGAAAGTTTTAGTAGGGGAAAAAGCATAAATGAGGGAGCGCATCATACATATATATATATATATTGTATCGCAGCACGGCTTTGCAAGCCTGTCCGCGGGATTAGCCCTGTGCCTTTGCCTCCTATTCTTCTCCCCCTCGGCAATGGCGCAGACCGACAGCATTGCCGCGCCTGCCGACACACTCACGCGCCGCGACGTGCGCAAGGAAAAGATGAAGCACACGGGCAGCCTCCTCAAACGCTTCTTCAAAAACTTCGACGAGTACGACACGGATTATATTTCGCCCAATTACTACAACTTTACGGCCATGATGCAAAACACGAACTTCGTGCAGCAATACCGCATCGCCGCAAAGGATGCCTCGGGCAAAGAGCAGAGCATCGCGCTTACGCCCACCCCGTCGTTCAAAGTAGGGCCTTACGTGGGCTGGCGTTGGATTTTCGTGGGCTATACCTTCGACCTCAGCCACCCGAAAAACGCCACTAAATCCACGGAGCTGAGCCTGAGCCTGTATAGTTCGATGCTCGGCGTGGATTTCGTGTATATCCGCAACACGGGCACCTTCAAGCTGCAGCGCGTGCGCGGTTTCGACGGCATTGACCCTAAGGAATACAAAGGCACGTCATTCGAAGGCATGCAGACGCACACTTTCTCGCTCAATGCCTACTACGTGCTCAACCACCGCCACTTCTCCTACCCCGCCGCCTACGCGCAAAGCACCGTGCAGCGCAAAAGCTGCGGCTCGTGGATTCTCGGTTTCTCCTTCGACAAGCAGAAAGCGCTCTTCGACTACCAGCTACTGCCCCAAGGGCTGATTAGCAACAACGGCGTGCCCGTGCTGTCGGAAAACATGAAGGTGCACAAAGTGGAATACAGCAATTTCAGCCTTAGCGGAGGCTATGCCTACAACTGGGTCTTCGCCCGCAATTTCCTCTTCAACATTTCGGGCACGCCCGCCATCGGATATAAAAAGATGCATGGCGAAAAGACCGACACGCGCGAAAAGGTAAACAAACTCGACAACATATCCTTCAATTTTCTCGGCCGCAGCGGCATCGTTTGGAACAATACGCACTGGTACGCCGGCGCGTCGTGGGTGGGCCAGCTTTTCACCTACCGCAAAAACGATTATATGATGACGAACTTTATCAACCACGTCAACATCTACGTCGGCTTCAACTTCAACCGCAAAAAGCAGTATAAGAACGCCAAGTAAGGGGGTCCTCTTTTTTTGCAAATCAAGGCCTCACGAGTAGGGGCGTTTTGCAAAACGCCCGCCCCAATTAACTCAAGCATACGTAAAATGCCCCTATTCTCTTTTTTTTCAAATCAAGGTCTCACGAGTAGGGGCGTTTTGCAAAACGCCCGCCCCAATTAACTCAAGCCTACGTAAAACGCCCCTATTCTCTTTTTTTGCAAATCAAGGCCTCACGAGTAGGGGCGTTTTGCAAAACGCCCGCCCAATTAACTCAAGCATACGTAAAACGCCCCTATTCTCTTTTTTTGCAAATCAAGGTCTCACGAGTAGGGGCGTTTTGCAAAACGCCCGCCCCAATTAACTCAAGCATACGTAAAATGCCCCTATTCTCTTTTTTTTGCAAATCAAGGTCTCACGAGTAGGGGCGTTTTGCAAAACGCCCGCCCCAATTAACTCAAGCATACGTAAAACGCCCCTATTCTCTTTTTTTGCAAATCAAGGCCTCACGAG
>SFFY01000048.1 GCA_004556745.1 Bacteroidales bacterium
AAGTCCGAGCGACGCGCTGCGCTCATATAGGATACCCGCGCTGCTCTGCACAGAGCGTATTGCTGAGCATGTTGGAAATGTCCTTTTTGTCCTTATTATTGGCGGTTTTCAGACAAAACGTAACTTTTTGTTACACGAAGATGTAAAATTGTTGCAAAAAACGGGGGGGGTATTGGCACAATTCGGATTTTTCTTTACATTTGTGGCAAAATTATATAAGGTAAGACAGATATTATTAAGTTCTTTTGATAGACAAATAGGGCAAAGGCTCTCTTTCTCTTAAGTAGAAAAACTCACAGAACAATGTTACGTCAATTCTATATATCCGTGGTATGCGGTTTCGGCTTTGGTCTTGACATTGACCACAACGGGCCGTACCCTTCCTTTATGCTGTCAAATCTCGAACCATACAAGTTCGTCTTTCGTGGCATAGAGTTCCTTTCTATTGAGAGCCTTTTTCAGGGATTGAAGTATCGCGACATCGCGCAGCAGAACCACGTGTTCGAGAAAGTGGGCATTGATGCGAAAGTGCGCCGTGCGCGTTCCAACTGGCAGCAAAAGCAGACGCTCTATTGGCAGGGCAAGCCGATGGGACGCCATACTAAGGAGTATCAAGACTTCATTGACGAGGCCTACGCTGCCCTTGCTGTGAACCTTGACTTTTGCGAGGCCCTGCTCGCTACGGGCAACAAACGCCTCTATAATTCTTA
Source organism: Bacteroidales bacterium (assembly GCA_004556745.1). Classification (GTDB taxonomy): domain Bacteria; phylum Bacteroidota; class Bacteroidia; order Bacteroidales; family Bacteroidaceae; genus Alloprevotella. Next base: position 711 of record SFFY01000048.1, read on the forward strand.
TGCCAGAACAAATCCCTCCCAAACCGTCCTCACCGCCAAAGAGCAGTGCAGAGCACTGATGCGCCTGCGCAAGAAACTGAAAGAAAACAAAACGCAAGGGTAGGGGACATCGCCCTGCCGCCTCACCCGATATTTCCTTGTGCCTCGGGCGCGTAACTCCTTATTGTTGGTAGTTGCGCGCCCGAGGCGTATATATTAATATATGTATATCCCATATTCTTGCTCCCTGCGGCGCATTGCGCGGATATGTTCATATTATGCACCTTTGGCGGCGGCTCGGCATAGCCCGATCAAACAAGTTTGTCGGACTCTGCTCTCGCCTTGCACAAACGTTTGCATTTTCCCTGCAAATCTTCAAAAAGGGGCTTTATAATATAAGATAATGAAAAAATAATACGATAAATTTCGGTTGTCTATTGATAAATTCCTATCTTTGCCCTGCAAAGAGTGCGAAAAAACGTGTTGGCTTGCCAACTCGACGTTACAAAATCAAATAAACCAATTTATTATTATCCACAAACCACAAATCATTTAACAAAATGGCAACTACAAATGCTACCGCACCCAAGGGTGCTCCCAAGAAACAGTCTAAGGGTTTCACCGGCATCAAATCCGGTCTTTCTGTCATTGCATGCTGCGCAGTAATCGCCGTCTGCATCTATCTCTTCGGTTTCGGTCACATCTCCAACTTCAAGGGCGCTGAAGGTGCTACCGCTCAGTTCTCTTTCCTTGCTGAAGGTGACTTTGAACCCGCTAACCTCATGGGTACGGTCTATAAGGGCGGTTTCGTTGTGCCTATCATCTGGACCCTCCTCATCACCGTTGTGGCTCTTGCCATTGAACGCTTCTTCGCTATCCGCAACGCTTACGGCCGCACCAGCCTCACGAAGTTCGTTGCCGACATCAAAGTGGCTCTCAACAACAACGACCTCGCCAAGGCACAGCAACTTTGCGACGCACAGCGCGGTTCTGTTGCCAACGTTGTAGGCGCTACGATGAAGAAGTACAAAGAGATGGAAGAAAACACCGTGCTCACCAAGGAGCAGAAGATTCTTGCCATTCAGAAGGAACTCGAAGAGGCAACCGCTCTCGAAATGCCTATGATGCAGGAGAACCTTCCCATTATCGGTACTATCGTTACGCTCGGTACGCTGACCGGTCTGTTCGGTACGGTGTTGGGTATGATTAAGTCGTTCTCCGCTATGGCCAGCGGCGACGGCGGCGCAGACTCTTCCGCACTCTCTACCGGTATTTCCGAGGCACTTGTAAACACCGCTTCTGGTATCGCAACCGGTGCCCTCGCCGTTATCGCTTACAACTACTACACCAACAAGATCGACCGCCTTACGTTCAGCCTCGACGAAGTAGGTTTCACAATCGTACAGACATTCTCTGCAACTCACTAATTCAAGTATTAAGTAGGTAATATTTAAGACATGGGACGTTTTAAAGTCAAAAAACAAGATACGTTCATCGACATGACGCCGATGAGCGATGTCATGGTCCTGTTGCTTACCTTCTTTATGCTTACTGCAACATTCGTAAAGGAAGAACCGATTAAGGTCAACACCCCGGGCTCCGTGTCGGAAGTCAAAATCCCCGAGAACAACCTGCTCACCATCTTTGTAGAAAAGAACGGCAAGGTGTTCATGACGATGGACTCTCCCGCCACGCTCCGCAAACTCGCTAACGCGATGAACGAGAAAGGCTCGCTCAACCTCAGCCCCAAGCAGGTTGAAACCTTTGCACAAGCCCCCACGTTCGGCACGCCGCTCAACACCATCGCAGGGTGGCTCGAGACCGACAACCGCAACGAACTGCTCATCAAGAGCCAGGAAGCGGGCATTCCTTGCGATAGCTTGAATAATGAGTTGAAGACATGGGTAAGCACAGCCCGCGAGGCATGTGGCGAAGGTATGGGTATAGCCATTAAGGCAGACAAATCCACTTCCTATGCCGTAATCAAAAGAGTTATGGACACCTTACGCGAAATTGACGAGGCGCGCTACAAACTGATCACGTCTCTCAAAGGAGTTGAGGAATAAAAATGAAATGTTATGGCTAAAAAAGGTGGAAGTAAACAGAAAAAGATGAACTCGCGCGTGGACTTCACGCCGATGGTAGATATGATCATGTTGCTCGTGACCTTCTTCATGCTCTGTACCACGCTCCTCAAACCGCAGGCCATGGATATCGCCATGCCTTCGGACAAGGAAGACATTAAGGACGAGAACAGAAGCCAAGTCGCAGCATCTAAGGCCGTTACTATCCTTATCGACGAGAACAACACGCTATACTACTTCAAAGGTAAGCCCGACGGCGGCACTGACATCCCCGACGAAGGCAAGCTCTTTGCCACGACCTACGGCAAGAACGGCATTCGCAAGGTGTTGCTCGAAAGCAATCCGCAGGCTGTCATTGAAGTGCAGAAACTCAAGGAAGAGTTCGCCAACAAGAAAACCTCTAACGTGCAGGATGAACAGAAAATCAAACAGGAATACAAGGAACGCCTCAATAAGATTAAGAACGCCGACTACACGCCGAGCGTGATTATCAAGGCTTCCAATAAGTCAGTATTCGACAATTTGATTCAAGTTCTCGATGAAATGCAGATTTGTAATATCGGACGCTACGTAATCGACAATTGGCAGCCTGGCGACCAGGCCAAGATTGACGCTTTCAAGGCTAATCCGGCGCAGTAATAACACACCATAAGTGAAGTAACAAAGAGATAAAATTATGTCTAAGATAGATTTAGCATCTCGAGAATGGTGCGACCTCGTCTTCGAGGGACGTAACAGAGAGTACGGAGCTTATCGTGCACGCGCCAACAAAGGCAAGTTCCAGCTTAGAGCACTTATCTTCGTGCTTATCCTCATCGCTGCGATTATTGCCTTCCTTATTGCAAAGAATGCAGTAGAGGCCGCTATCGAAAAGAACCGCGCACTCGACGGTGACCAAGTCACCGAACTTTCGCAGCTCAAGAAAGATGAGCCTAAGAAAGAAGAGAAGAAAAAAGAGCCTGAACTCAAATACGAAGAGCCCAAGCAGGAGAAGGTCAAGGTGAAAGCCTCTATCGAGTTCACCGTGCCTAAGATCGTAGACGACGATAAGGTGGACCACTCCAAGGAACTCAAAACGCAGGATGAAGTTACCAAGAGCAGCTTCGCCATTGCATCGCAAGACTATGCAGGCGACGGTGAAGGCGGTATCAACATCGACGACTTGAAGGACAACCAGACCGCAGGCGGCACCAGCACGCCTAAGGAAGAAGAAGTTGTGGACAACGCCCTCGTAGAGGTGCAAGCCTCTTATCCCGGCGGCGAAGCCGCACTGCTCGCCTTCATCAGCAAGACCCTCGTTTATCCGCAAATCGCCGTTGAACAGGAATTGCAGGGCACGGTTATCCTCCGTTTCCGCGTTAATGCCGACGGTTCGGTGGGCGACATCATCGTGAAGAAGAGCCTTTCTCGCGAATGTGACCAAGCCGCAGCCGACGTGGTGAAGAAGCTCAAGCGCTTCATTCCCGCCAAGCAGCAGGGTCACCCCGTTCCCGTTTGGTTCACGCTCCCCATTCGTTTCCAGATTCAGTAACTCCTTTTTGCTGAAACAAACTAAAACCTCTATTATCGGCAGATTAGTGCGCCTGTGTTTTTACCGGCTGGCTAATCTGCCGTTTTTGTAGGAGCGCATTATATATATTGTATATGGCATTATATAAAATATCGCTCCGTCATTCTAAAACTTACCGATTATGAAAAAGCACCTCCTTTTTCTCTTATCTCTCGCTACCGCTGCATTTGCTGTTAGTTGCGGCAGCGACAAAAAAGCCGGCAACAACTGGCTTGCCGAAGACGACGTGAACGTAGCCTTCGACGAAACCTTTCGGCCCATCATGCAGGAAGAAGTTGAAACCTTTGCCATGATGCACCCCGAAGCAGGCATGAAGCCTGTGTATTGCAGCGAAGACTCCGCCCTTCGCCTCCTGCTTGCCGACAGCCTGCGCTGCTGCGTAGTCACGCGCAAGCTCCTTCCAAACGAACTCGACATCATCAAAGCCCATACGCTCGGAGCAAAGCAAGCACTCGTCGCTACCGATGCTGTGGCGCTCATCGTAAATAAAAACTGCCCCGACTCCCTCATCACCCTCGACGAAATCAAGCAAATCGTCACTGGCAAAATCACCCGCTGGGAGCAACTCGCCAAGTCGAGCAAGAAAGGCACGCTCAGCCTCGTCTTCGACCATTCCGGCTCAAGCACCGTGCGCTTCATGAAAGACAGCCTTTGCGCCGGGCGCGACATAACCGGCAACGTCTATGCCTCCGACAGCGGGACGAACCGCTCTGTCATCGAAATGGTGCAGCGTGACCCCGACATCATCGGCGTGGTCGGCACGAACTGGCTCAAAGAAGGCGTAGACAGCGTGCTCACCTCCTTTAAGAACCTCCCCGTGAGCGTCATGAAAGTCAGCCGCAAGAGCGGCGCGGACGCTTTCTACGTGCGCCCCTTCCAATATTATATAGCCACGGCCGATTATCCCCTTTTGCGCTCCGTATACATCATCAACACCGACCCGCGCACCCAGTCGTTCGTCAAGCAGTTCTACTTCTTCCTGAAAGGTCAGAAAGGGCAGACCATCATTTGCAACAATTCCCAGCTCCTCCCCATCACCCCCGTGCAAGTAAAGTCTGTGCGCACGGTTGATTGAGCGCTCGCCGTTGCTTTTTTCTCATTCTCTTATGTGAAAATGTAGATTATTTCTTATTTTTGCAGAAGATAGGCGGCGGTTCGGCAATTAAAGTAAACTTTATTGCGCTCACCTTGCACTATCTTTGCAAGCGGTATACGCGTTTGTTAGGCAAAGCAGGCAATATTCTTGCCGCCGCCCGCGTTATTTATATTGACCAGGCAAACGCTTAAAAACAAAATCAACTAAATATCCCAACATCTGTATGAAGAAAAACCTTTTACGCAGCGTTGCCCTTTCCGCCCTCTTGCTCGTCGGAATAGGAGCACCCAAGGCACAGGCGCAAACCTCTTACGAAGTTCCGCCCCTCAACCCCGAGTATCAGACAATGGCCGACCAAATCATCGAACTGAATCTCGATGACCCCGAAGGCGCAAACAAAGTGTTCTCTAAGCTCATCAAGAAGATTAGCAAGAGCAAGGAAGACCTCGTCAGCGTCGGCACATATTTCCTGCAAAACAACAACTACCCCGCAGCCAACCAGTGCGCCACGAAACTCTACGACCTCTCCACCGAGTATATCCCCGGACTTATGTTCATGGGCGAGGTGTGCATGAAGCGCAAAGACTGGGGCGGCGCCGGTCAGAAGTTCGACGAAGTGCTCCTTATCGACTCCACCTATGTGCCCGCTATCAAGCGCAACGCTTTCGTTTATAAGAACGTGAACCCCCACGTGGCCATCGAAATGCTTGAGCGCATCAAGCGCATTGAACCCGAGAACTACGAAGCCGACAAGGACCTCGGCGACATCGCCTACAAGCAGGAGCAATACAAGACAGCCGTTGGCCACTACGATGCTTATTACAGCCGCGTGCCCAAAGACACGGCCGTCATCGATATCCGCTCTTGCGAGAACTACCTCATGTCGCTCTATTCGACCACCAAGTTTGAAAAAGTGGCACAGCTCGCCGCAGAAATGCTGCCCCTCGCCCCGAACGACATGATGTTCAAGCGTATGCGCTTCTTCGCCGACATCGAAAACTACGAACTCGATGCAGCCGCTGAACACATGGCTTATATCAACGATAAGGAATATGCCGACAGCCTCTATCTCTATCTCGACTACGCCTACGCTGCACAGTATTACAACCTGAACAATGATGCAGCCACGGCTATTGAGTGCTACAAAAAAGCGCTTGAAGTAGACCCCACAAAGGCACAGGGCTACAAAGAACTCTCCACGCTTTATGGTCAGAACAAGCAGGCAGAACTCGGACTTGAAGCTTATAAGAAGTATCTCGAACTTATCGGCGACAAGGCAGAACTTAGCGACCGCTTCCTCCTTGGTGTGCAGTACATGAAGGTTTATCAGGAAGAAGGCACTGACCCCGAAAGGAAGCAGCAGTTCTTCCAAGATGCCGACAACATCTTTGCCGAGGTCATGGAGCAGAAGCCCGACTACGTAACCGCCATTATCTATCGTGCCCGTCTCAACAACACCGACCCCACGAAGATTAACGAAGAGGTGAAGAACCTTTACGTCAAGGTGCTTGAAGTTACTGCCGACCGCCCCGACGAAACCATGCGCGAGCGTTTCGAGGCTGCCCGTTACCTTTTCTTCTATGCTGTGAACGTTGAGCCCAACGATATGGAACTTGCCGGGCGTGCCTACGAGATTGCTAAGAGCATCGCTCCCGAAGATAAGTTTGTGCAGAATGCCGGTCGCTTCATGGAAATAAGCAAGGCAGAGCAGAAGTAAGGAGTTTCTTCCCAAGAATACACATATAATATATATGGCGGCGCGTCCTCATCGGGACGCGCCGCCTGTTTTGTGCTTCTACGTGCAAAATTTGGGGATATTTGGTCGAAAAAGCGTCTTTTTGGCATCTAAATGATGCCTCGCGGCTCTGTTTTGCGATGGGAATGCCGCCTGTCTGCGCTTAAAAGTGTAATTTTGTATTGAATTTAGACGGAACTACACTCTTTTATTTATTAACAATATCATAACAGAACGACTTATGAAGAACAGACTTTTACTTTTTTCTTTGTTCCTCGCGCTGGCGCATCTTTTCGTCTTTGCCGACAATCGCGGCAGAGAAAGGGTGAGCGCGTCGCATCTCTCTCCCTCGGCATTGCAGCAGAGCGGGGCAGTTAGCGGTAGTGCTTTGAGGCGTGCCCCCAAACCTTTGGCAGCGCAGGCAGAGAGTGGCACGGTGCAGATACCCACGATTTGGGGCGCCATGATTTACGCAAATTCTTGGCAAGACGAGAGCGTTACTGCCACTTACGGCATTTACGCCTACGGCCCTACGGTCTCCGGGCCTTATCTTTATGCCTCGCCGGTCAAGGTAGACGATGACATTTACGCCAACGGCTCCGGGGCGTACTATAATGGCCGGTTGCATTTCTTTACGAACAATGTTGACCGCATGTATCAGGAGTGGGATTACAAGACTTGGCAGCGCAAGCGTTTCGAATACGTGCTTAGTTCAAGCCTGATGGCTACCGATGCCGATTACGACGAAGTGACGGGGCAGGTTTACGGTTGCTTCTACAACCCCTCGACTTCTGCTTACGACTTTGCCGCCGTTGAGTACAGCAATGGCATTAAAAACATTATCCGTCCCTGCGACATGTATATCGCCGTTGCAGCGCGTGCCGACGGTTCCATCTACGCCATTAAATATAAGGACAGCAGCCTTTACCGTATTGACAAGGAAACGGGCGAGGAAACCCTTATCGGCGAAACCGGCATTAAGGTTGGCGACTACTTGCAGAGTGCCACGTTCGACCGCACGGCCGACGTGATGTACTGGGCCGCGAGCGACGAGACGGGCATCACGATGCTCTGCACCGTCAATGTGGAAACGGGACGTGCCAACGTCTTGGCTCATTTCGCCGATGCCGAGCAGCTTTCCTGTCTGTATGTTCCCTACATCGCGGCTGCCGGTGCTCCGACCCAGCCTGCCGATGCGCAGCTCAACTTTGCAGGCGCAGCATTGGAGGGAACGGTAGCCTTCACAATGCCCGCCACGGCAGCCGACGGCGCAGCCCTTTCCGGCGAACTGACGTATAAAGTAACGCTCAACGGCAAGCAGATTGCCGCACAAGCGGCGCAGCCGGGCGCGGCGGTCGAAGTGCCTGTGGTAGCAAAGGAGGGTGTGAACCTTATAAATATTGTGGTGTCCAATGCCGCAGGCGCGTCCGAGCCGCTTGGATTGAGGCGATGGATTGGCAACGATACGCCGAAAGCTCCCACGCATCTGACGCTGACGATTGACAATGCCAACAACAACCAAGCCGACCTCACATGGAAAGCACCCACCGAGGGCATTCATGCAGGTTACGTCAATCCCGAACTGCTGCGCTACGACGTGGTGCGCCTGCCCGACAGCGTGCAAGTGGCCACCGACCTCGCTACTCCGAGCTTTACCGAAATCCTCGGCAATGATAAGCCGGGCAGTTGGAAGTATGCCGTAACTGCAAAGGCTGCCGGACTTGTTTCCCAAACGGCTGTGTCGAACGTGGCCATTGCCACGGGTGTCTTTACGCCGCCCTATTGCGAAACCTTTGATACGCAGGAAGCGTTCAATGCTTGGACGGTTATCGACAGCAACAATGACAGCTATACGTGGGCGTTCAACAAGAAAGCGAATATGGCGCAATACACTGCCAGCATGACGACTGCGGGCGACGATTGGCTCATCTCGCCCAAGTTGGCACTCAATGCCGAAAACTCTTACGACCTTTCTTATATATATAAAGGATTCAGCAACGTTTGGCCCGAAAAGATGGAAGTCTGTGTCGGTACGGGCGACGACCCGACCGCTTACACGGTTGTCGTTGCGCCGCACGAGATTGGCAATTACGACCGCGAGCTGGCGCGCCACACGTTCAGCGTGCCGCAGACGGGCAATTATCGTCTGGCTTTCCACGCGCTCAGTCAGGCAAAGGCCTATTATCTTTATATAGATAGCGTGCGCATTGCCCCCTCCGCCGTTAAAACTGCGCCCGGTGCCGTAACAAATCTCGTGGTCGCGCCCAATGCCCTCGGCGAGCCCAAGGCCGACATCTCGTTTGTCGCCCCTGCCGTTACCACAACGGGCGAGGCGCTCACAGCCATCGACCGCATCGAGATTGTTCGCCGCGCCAAAGACCTCAACGGCGACCCCGTTACGGTGAAGACCTTTGAAGCACCCGCCGTCGGCGAGGCGTTGCAATTCACCGATACAGCCGTGCCCAACGGTTGGCACACCTACGAGGTGACTCCCTATAACGCCCAAGGGCGAGGGCAGACGCAGACGGCCGATGCTTTCGTGGGCGAGGATATGCCCAAGGCTCCGCAGGCTGTCGGACTTGCTGAGAATGCCGACGGCACGCTTACGCTCTCGTGGACAAATCCCGGCAATGTGGGTGAGAATGGGCAATATGTCAATCCCGAGAACATGCGCTTCAATGTCTATACCACAGATATCCGCAATTTCGTTTACGACTACAAGAGCGGGCTTACAGGCGGCAGCCTCTTGATAGCCGACACGCTTGCCACCGGCCCGCAGCAGCAGTTGCGCATGGCGGTCAAGGCGCAAAGCGTAGGCGGCGAAAGCCCTGCGGCATACTCCAACTATGTTCTTGCCGGCGCGCCCTATGCCCTTCCTTATGTAGAGAGTTTCGCGGGTGCAGAAGCAGGTACCTATTGCTCTTCCGACGGTTACAATCCGTTCCGCCTTGCCGATAATATTTCTTACGACAACGACGGCGGCTGCATCGGCTGGAAGTCTAACGGCCTTGACAATGAGGGCAGTTTCGAGACGGGTAAGATTTCTCTGAAAAATGCTGCGCACCCTTACTTCATCTATGCCTATTATGCTTTGCCGGGCGAAGAGGGCACGCTGACCACTTATGTCACGCCGCACGGCGGTTCCATGCAGGAGGCCGGCACGCTCGACTTCAAGCAGATCTCGGGCGAAGAGGGTTGGCGCGTCAATGCCATCGACCTTTCGCAATGGGCGGGCAGCGATTACGTGCGCATCACGCTCACTGGCCGCGGCACGGATATTTATGTGCCGATGTACGTTGACCGCCTCCGCGTGGAAGGCGACAGCCGCAGCAACCTGCGCGTTTCGGAATTGAGCGTCCCCGCCACGCTGAAAACGCAAATGCCGCAGCCCATCACCGCCCGCGTTGAGAACACCGGCGCAGAGACTTCCGACAGCTACACGCTGCATCTGCTCGCCGATGGCAACACTGTGCTCACCAAATCTTGTTCCGCCCTTGCCGGATTTAGCGGTGAGAACATCGTGTTCGATTATCAGCCCGTTGTAAGCCTTTGCGGCAAAGAGGTTGCGCTTTCCGTGCAGCTCGTGCCGGGCGGCGACGACGCCGATGCTTCCGACAATGCCTCGGAAACCAAGAAGGCCGAGGTGCTTGCTCCTGAGTATCCCGCTATTCACGACCTTTCTTATCTTGAAACGGGCGGGGCACATCTTGAATGGACGCAGCCCGAGCAGGTAAACCGCAAGGTAGAGGAAAGTTTCGAGACTTATCGCCACAAAGACACCGTCTTTGCGCCGTGGACAACCATCGATGCCGAGCGCGGATTGACTTACACGAATACGCAGATGGACGCAGGCCCAAGCAATGAGGAGGCTTCCTTCTGGGTGTTCAATCCCACGGTTGCCGCCTGCACGGTAGACAATCTGCCTTATTACACGCCTTACGACGGCTATCAGTGCCTGATGGCAACTTCTTCGCAGCCCACGACCATTAAGATTGGCGACCGCAACGACGACTGGCTCATCTCGCCCGAGCTTGGCAGCTGCGCACAGACCGTCAGCTTTATGGCACGCACGGCAAAGGAGAAATATGGACTTGAAGATTTTGAAATCCTCTATTCAACTACTTATCCTTATCCCGAATGCTTCACGCTGCTCACGGCGCACACCGCCCCCGAGGCTTGGACGCGCTACACGGCCGACCTGCCCGAAGGCACGCGTTACTTTGCCATTCGCTACCGCAGTCAGGATAAGTTTATTTTCCTTGTCGATATGGTATGCTACGAAACGGGCGTGATGCCGGTGCGCGGTTACAACGTTTACTGCAACGGCAAGCTCATAGCCTCTTTGCCGGCAACGCAGCTCAGCTACGACCTCACCCAGCAGCCCGACGAAGCCCATGCCTATACCGTTACCGTTATCTATGAAAACGGCGAGTCTGCGCCCTCCAACGTGGCCAATTCCACAACGGGCATCGTTTCTGTTGCGACCGGTGCCGATGCGCTTGCGCCGTCTTTGCTATACGATGCTTCGGGCCGCAGGGTATCAGCCCCCGTGCGCCACGGCGTGACTATTGACAGCAAGGGAGGCAAACGCGTAGCGAAACAGTAACTCCGATTTTCTCCATTTGTGATAAAGGTGCATCGCCGTCGGCGGTGCACCTTTACTATGCAAAAGCAGCGGACGCGCCAGGTTTCGGCATGTCCGCTGCTTTATGTTGAATGATTCTAACGTGCTAATTGCTTATTTCACGAGGTTGAGCGTATCAGAGGCGATGAGCAGTTCCTCGTCGGTGGGCACAACGACCACTTTCACCTTGCTGTCGGGCGTGGAGATGATTTCCTCCTCGCCGAAGTTCTTGCGGTTCTTCTCTTCGTCGAGCTTGATGCCGAAGAATTCGAGGCCGCTCACGCTGGCGCGGCGGATATCCCACTGGTGCTCGCCCACGCCGGCGGTGAAGACGATGGTGTCAACGCCGCCCATGGCTGCCGTGTATGCGCCGATGTATTTCTTGATGCGGTAGCTGTACATCTCGAGGGCGAGGCGGGCGCGCTCGTTGCCTTCCTTGATGGCTGCTTCCACTTCGCGTATGTCGCTCGACACGCCGGAGATGCCTTTCACGCCGCTTTCCTTGTTGAGCAGGTCGCTCATCTGGTCGGGCGTGAAGCCTTCCTTCTTCATGATGGCGAGCACGGCGGAGGGGTCAACGTCGCCGCTGCGGCTGCCCATCATCAGGCCTTCGAGCGGGGTGAGGCCCATCGACGTGTCCACGCATTTGCCGTGGAGCACTGCCGAAACAGAGGCACCGTTGCCGATGTGGCAGGTGATGATGCGCTGATCCTCAGGCTTAACGCCGAGCACCTCGCAAACGCGGGCGGTCACGAAGCGGTGGCTTGTGCCGTGCGCGCCCCATCGGCGAATGTTGTCGTTCTCATAATATTTATAGGGCACGGCATACATGTAGGCGTGCTCGGGCATCGTTTGGTGGAACGACGTGTCAAACACGAACACCTGCGGCAGTTCGGGCAGCATTTCCTTCACGGCCACGTAGCCTTTGAGGTGCGCGTAAGAGTGGAGCGGAGCGAGGTCCATGTATTGCTTCCACTCTTCGAGCATGGCGTCCGTCACGATTTGGCTCTTCGTGAAGCGTCCGCCCGCCACAATGCGGTGGCCTGCGGCAGAAATTTCGTCGAGGCTCTTGATAGCGCCGTACTCGGGCGAGAGGAGCGTGTCGAACATGAGTTTGATGCCTTCCGTGTGCGTGGGGCAGGGGTGTTCGATGATTTTCGTTTCGCCGTTGATTTTTGTTTTTAGGAAAGAGCCTTCCAGCCCAACCTTTTCAATGCCGCCTGCGGCGAGCACGCTGCGGTCGTCCATTTCGTAGAGCTTGTACTTGATGGAGCTGCTGCCGCAGTTGATGACTAATATTTTCATAATTTGAATTGAAAAATATGATGTGAGTTGTATGATGCCGTTCGGTAAACGAGAAAACAAGTGGACGTGTTCACTTTCTGCTATGCAAAATTACAAAAAAATGATAAGGGCATTGATGTACCTGCTTGAAATATGCTAATTTTGTGCTAAGATACGTGCGGGCGTATGCTTACGCCCCTATTCCATCCAATAAATTCATAAAAAAGATATGGCACTTGATTTCAAAGCCCTTGCAGCGCAGTATAAGTCTGAACTGCTCGACAAGGTGATGCCTTTCTGGCTCAACAACTCTATCGACCGCGAGTGCGGCGGCTATTTCACTTGCTTGGAACGCGACGGCAGCGTTTTCGACACCGACAAATTCATTTGGCTGCAAGGCCGCGAGGTGTGGATGTTCGCCACATTATATAATAAGGTGGAGCAGCGTCCCGAATGGCTCGCGGCAGCCGAGCACGGCGCGGCGTTCCTCAAAAAGTTCGGGCACGACGGCAATCTTAACTGGTACTTCGCGCTCGACCGTGAGGGCCATCCGCTCGTGGAGCCTTACAACATCTTTTCTTACACCTTTGCCGTCATCGCTTTCGGGCAGCTGGCCCTTGCCACGGGTAATAAGGAGTATGAAGAGATTGCCCGCAAAACGTTCGACATCGTGCTTTCGAAAGTCGACAATCCGAAAGGCCGTTGGAACAAGGCGGCAAAGGGCGCACGCTCGATGAAGAGTTTTGCCTTGCCCATGATTCTCTGCAACGTGGCCTTGGAAATCGAGCCGCTGCTCGAACCCGCCTTTTTGCAGAAAACGATTGACACGTGCATCCATGAGGTGATGGACGTGTTCTACAAGCCGGAACTCGGACTGATTGTGGAGCACCTCGGCACGGACGGCGAACTGGTGGACTGCATGGACGGGCGGCAGCTCAATCCCGGCCACGCCATCGAAGCCATGTGGTTTATCATGGATTTGGGCAAGCGTCTCGGCCGCCCGGAACTCATAGAACGCGCCAAGAACATCGCCCTCCAAGAGGCCGAATACGGTTGGGACAAGCAGTATGGCGGCATCTTCTACTTTATGGACCGTCTCGGTCATCCCTTGCAGCAGCTCGAGTGGGACCAGAAGCTGTGGTGGGTGCACATCGAAACGCTCATCACAATGATTAAGGGCTATCGCCTCACGGGCGACCCCCGCTGCCTCGAATGGTTCGAGCGCGTCCACGATTATGTCTGGTCGCACTTTGCCGACCCCGACTATCCCGAATGGTTCGGCTATCTCAATCGCCGCGGCGAGCGTCTTCTTTCGCTCAAAGGCGGTAAGTGGAAAGGCTGCTTCCATGTGCCGCGCGGCCTGTATCAGTGCTGGCAGGTTTTGGAAGAGTTGAGCAAATGATTATTTTATAAACATTCCCAATCATGATTTTCGGAAAAATTACAGACAGCGAGCGCATCGAGGCTTTGCACCCTGCGCTGCACCGCTTGTTTGAGTTCGTCAAAACGCACGACCTCATGCAACTCCCGATCGGGCGCAACGAAATCGACGGCGACCGCCTTTTTATAAATATCGCAGAGAATAATCTTGTCCGCCCCGAGCAGCAGAAACTCGAGGTGCATCGCGCCTATTTGGACGTGCATCTGCCTCTTGACAATGCCGAAACTATCGGCTGGCGCGCCCTTTCCACGATTGACATCGACCCCGAACAACCATTCGACGAAGCGTCCGACTATGCCCTCTATGCCGCTCCAGCAACCAGCTACGTGGAGGTGCATCCCGGCGAATACCTCATCGCCTATCCCGAAGACGCGCACGCGCCCCTTATCGGCGAGGGCAGTCTGCGCAAGGCCGTGGCTAAAATTAAATTATAGAAGATGGCACGCAGAAAATCCAAACCTACCAGCATCAACTTCGTGCCCCTGCGCGTTGTCGTTATCCTCATCGTCATTGTCGCGTTGGGGGTGGGCAGCATGTGCGGTTCGGGCAACAAGGAGCAAGCCCCTGCCGAAGAGCAGCAACCAGTAGCAGAAAGACAACAGCCCGCGCAGTCTGTCCACACGGCGGGCAAGATAGAACTGCCTGCCGCCTTGCAGGGCGTTCCCGAGCAGATCATCGAACATACCGGCTTTGTCGTTTCTTTTAACAAGGAACTCGGCCAGCCCAACTGGGTGGCTTGGGAACTCACTGCCGAAGAGGCGGAGGGCGAAGTGCCCCGAGCCGACGATTTCCTGCCCGACCCGCAAGTGGCAGAGGCGTATCAGGTCACGACTGCCGATTATCGTGGCTCGGGCTACGACAGAGGGCATATGTGTCCCGCAGCCGACATGAAATGGAGTTCTAAGGCGATGAACGATTGCTTCTATATGACAAACATTTGCCCGCAGGACCACAGTCTCAATGCCGGTTCGTGGAGCACGCTCGAGAAGGCTTGCCGCCGCTGGGCGTTGCGCGAGGGCAGCGTCTATATCGCCGCCGGCCCCGTGTTCAAGGCTGGCCAACGTCACGCCAAGATTGGGCAGGAACACCTCGTGGCAGTGCCCGACGGCTTCTTCAAAGTAGTCCTGTCGCTGCGCAAGGGCGCAGAGAAAGCCATCGGATTTTATTATGAAAACAACTCCGTGAAGCAGCCTATGGAGCAAACTGCCATGTCGGTCGATGCCGTTGAGACGCTCACGGGCATGGACTTCTTTCCCGCCCTCGACGACGACCTTGAAACGCGCCTCGAAGCCGCGTTCAAGTTGAAAGAGTGGCGGTAGATACGCAAAAACAAAACCTCGCTAAAATAAGTTAGTCGATACTGCAAGGGCTTTTGCGCCCAGCAATATCGACTGATTTATGTTACATGTATAATGTTGGTTTTACAAATCCTCGCTCCGTAGGAAATCGTACACATTGACCCATTCAATGCCGTTTTCGTCCCTGTGGCGCTTAATCAGGTCTTCTGTAATAACTACCTTACGGAAAGAATCGCCAATATTCAAGAGACTGGCCATTTCTTGCTGGCGTTTTTCTTCTGTTGGCAGCCGATAAGCCGATTGTACATAAACGCGCTCCGCCCCGCGATTGCATACGAAATCGACTTCCAAATGGTTTCTGCGATATGCTCCGTCTGCCTCTTTCACTCGGGTTGACACAACCCCAACATCGACCAAATATCCGCGAATACGCAGTTCGTTGAATATCAAATTTTCCATCAAATGCGTCTCTTCCACTTGTCGAAATCCAAGACGGGCATTTCTTAATCCTAAATCCTCAAAATAATATTTTTGAGGCGTATCAATATACCTTCTCCCCTTAATGTCGTATCTAATACAGCGTGTGATGAGAAAAGCATCTTCCAGCATTTCCAAATACTCCTTTATGGTATTTTGTGCGAGGCGAACCCCTTTTACGCTTCGGAATGTATTCTCAATCTTTGAGGGATTGGTTAAGCCGCCGATACACGAGGCCACCACGTTCAACAATTCGTCCATAGCTTCAGCCCCACGGATGTGATACCGCTCCTTGATATCCGTCAAATAGGTCTTTT
>SFFY01000091.1 GCA_004556745.1 Bacteroidales bacterium
TCTTGTTGGGCTTCTTGCCGAAGATGCGCTTGAACCCGAAATCGGTCAAAAGGCTGATATATTTTTCTTCTGCGGGACGCATAGTTCTACTAATTTAAGTATCTCAAATGGCAAAATTACGCTTTTTAATCGGGAAAACATTATATTTGCACAGGTTTTAACTGCATTTGCTTATAAGATAACTGGATTTTCCCTAAAAACATGGACGTTCACCCTGACATAGGACTGGTGCTCGAAGGCGGCGGAATGCGCGGCGTTTTCACGAGCGGCGTGCTGGATTTCCTGCTCGATCGTGGCATTTATTTCAACTATGCCGCGGCTGTGTCGGCTGGTGCGTGCAACGGGCTTTCCTACGTGAGCCGGCAGCGGGGACGCGCCAGGCGCTCTAACATCGATATGCTCGAAGAGCACCAGTACATCGGACTCCGCTACCTATGGACGCAGCACAGCATTCTCGACCGCGACTTCCTCTATCGGCAACTGCCCGACGAGGTGCTGCCCTACGACTACGACGCCTGCTTTGCCAATCCGATGACTTTCGAGATGGTAACTACCAACTGCCTGACGGGACGCGCCTGCTATCTGAGCGAGCGCAGCGACCCGGCTCGGCTGTTGCAAATAGCCAAGGCTTCGAGCAGTTTGCCTTACGTGTGCCCCGTGGTATGGGTAGACCACGTGCCGATGCTCGACGGCGGCATTATCGACTCCATACCCGTGGACCGCGCCATCGTCACGGGGCACAGCCGCAACATCGTGGTGCTGACGCGCAACCGAGGCTATCGGCCCACGGCAAACGACATTAAAGTGCCGCATTATATCTATACGGAATTTCCCCGCCTGCGCGTGCTGCTGAGCCACCGGCACGCCTATTACAGCCGCCAGCTCGACCGGGTGGAACAACTTGAAGACGAGGGAAAGATTGTCGTAATTCGTCCCGAACGGCCTATGGAAGTGGGACGTTTCGGCAGCGATACGCGCAAGCTCGCCGCGCTCTACGAAGAGGGCTACGAATGTGCCAGAAAAGTACTGGACAAATGGCAGGGCGGATTTGAAATTTTCGGATAGAAAGCATTTCCTATTTTACTTTGCAGGTCTTTTGGCTTAACGAAAACGTTTCCCACTTTTCATAGCAGATAATTGGCAGTTTGTATAAAAAACATTACTTTTGCAGAAGTTTGGAAAAACTTTTTATTTTAACCTAAATAAAATTATCATGAAAATCAAACAAATCATTGCTTCATCGCTGCTTTCCGTGCTGATGCTCGGCTCTGGCATCGCGATGCAAGCTCAGTCGCTGTCGCCTTCGACGAAGTGGCATTGGAACAAAGGTACCATCGTGACAGAAGCTCCCGAACGCCCTGCAGGCCAGCAGCATGTGCTCGGACTCACCACTCCGAAAATCCAGACGGTGCGCGTGGCTTTCGTAGGCCTCGGCATGCGCGGCCCCGGTGCCGTGAACCGTTTCTGCCACATTCCCGGCGTGCAGATCGTTGCGCTTTGCGACTATGAGAAAGGCCGCGCAGAAGCCTGCCAGGGTTATCTTAAAAAAGCAAACCTGCCGCCCGCTGACATCTACTTCGGCGAAAACGGCTACGAAGAACTTTGCAAGCGCCCCGACATCGACCTCGTTTACGTGGCTACCGACTGGGACCACCACTTCCCCGTTGCCAAGTGCGCCCTCGAAAACGGCAAGCACACGGCCATCGAAGTGCCCTCGGCCATGAACCTCGAACAGTGCTGGGATTTGATTAACCTCTCTGAAAAGACCCGCAAGCACTGCATGATCCTCGAAAACTGCTGCTACGACTACTACGAACTCAACGCCCTCGAAATGACGCAGGCCGGCGTGTTCGGCGAAGTGATTCGCGCAGAAGGCGCCTATATCCACAACCTCGACGACTTCTGGGGCTACTATTGGAGCAACCCCGCCAACGACCCCGACAAACTCGGCTGGCGCATGAAGTACAACATGGAGAACCGTGGCGACGTTTACGCCACGCACGGCCTCGGCCCTGTGGCACAGTGCCTCAACATTCACCGCGGCGACCGCTTCACCACACTCGTTGCTATGGACACGAAGAGCGTTCACGGTAAGGAATACGTAGAGAAGAAGACGGGCAAGCCCTGCAAGGAATACCGTAACGGCGACCACACCACGACGCTCATGCGCACCGCAGACGGCAAGGTGGTGGAAATCCAGCACAACGTGATGAACCCGCAGCCCTATAACCGCCTCTTCAAACTCACCGGCACGAAGGGCTACGCCACGAAATATCCTGCCGAACAAATCGCACTCGACCAGAGCCAGCTCAAAGAAAGCGGCGTGCAGCCCGAGGTGGACAACCTCAGCAGCCACGGCTTCCTGCCGCAGGCCGAATACAACGCCCTGATGGCGAAGTACACCAGCCCCATCATTAAGAAGTACGGCGAAGTCGGCCGCGAAATGGGTCACGGCGGTATGGACTATATGATGGACGCTCGCCTCGTGTACTGCCTGCAAAACGGCCTGCCCCTCGATATGGACGTTTACGACCTCGCAGAATGGTGCTGCCTCGCCGAACTCGGTTCGCTCTCGATGGATAACAACTGCGCAGCCGTTGAATTCCCCGACTTTACGCGCGGCCACTGGCAGGACGTGAAAGGCTTTAAGCACGCCTATGCTCCCGCTGAAGAAGAAGCCGCTGTTGAGGCTGCCGCTAAGCAGTACACCGAAAAGGTGAAGGCTGCCGTTCAGGCCAATAACATTTGGGAACTCTACGAAGCTTGGCAGAAAGCCGATGCCAAAAATGCTGCCAAGGCTAAGAAAGCCTATCAAAGGGCTCTTGCAAAAGTGAACGCCGCTAAGTAATCAGCTGCGAAACCATACAACATTATTATATAATAGGGATGTTCCCCCAAATCCGCGGGAACATCCCTATTAAGTGCAAGAAAGAAACCATGATTGCACCCCGGATAGAATTTTCAGACAGAGCAGAACGCCTTGAATTTGTTCAAGCCCGCTTCCATTGCAAAGCACCCGCCTGCGGTGGCTGCGGCTGCTGCAACCTGTCGGGCGGCAAATCGGCATTGGAAACATTCGCCGATTATATCGACGGCAAAACGGAGTTTTCAGCAATCGCCTCAACGATTTGGAAAGGGGCACATTGATTAAGGACTCAACTACCTGTAAGCAATTTGGTTGAATTAGCAAACTACCCCGCCGTGCCGAAAGACAACTGTATGTTGTCAAAAGTTGTCCCAGTTGTCGTAAGAATATAAACGACAACATAGACAACAAAAGACAACCCCGAATCTGACATTCATGCGCATAATATGACGACAACAGGGACAACGGGGCGTATTCTATACGCCCGCCGTGTAGAAAGACAACTGTAAGTTGTCAAAAGTGG
>SFFY01000049.1 GCA_004556745.1 Bacteroidales bacterium
TTCATTCTTTTTCCTATCTATCTGTATATAAGAAAGATGCAGATGAACAGTTCGCATTCCAAACCTTTCATTTGTGAAAGGTTCGGGGCCGGCACAGCAGATATACATCAAACGTGAACGCCGCGAGGATCTCCGTGATAATTTTTCTTTTCTCGGAGCTATTTTCCCATTTCAGCAGGATATTTTTCACCATCTGCACAGAAAAAGTTTATTACAAACTTTGTAACATGTATTACAAACTTTGTAATATGTGTTACAAACTTTCTAACATGCGTTACAAACTTTGTAACAAAATCTTTCTGCGCAGATAGTAAAAACTTTCAAGGGCTTAGGGAAAAATATATAGGGCTTAGAGAAAAATATCTGCAAGGAAAGGCGGGCAGACAGGCGGGAAGGCGGAAAGGGATTGAGCTCCGATACCGAAATTATGCTTACCAATGCTTGCACAAGCACACTGCCTACGCCTTATTTGCCCTGAAAATTGCGCACACACAAAAAAAAACGTAGATTTGCAAGTGGTAAACCTTAAGGTGGGTTCTATAAATTCCCACCGTAAAAATTTTCAATAATGTTGGGTTGACGTTTTGTCATCTTTTGTTTTCTTTTCGGTCTAAATCGTAAGTCTCATCGGTCACGTAGCCCGCTACGCTCCCTCTTCAACTTACAATTTATCCGCGAAAATAAATCCAAAATCTGCCAAAGCGAATTAATAGAACCCACCTTAAATCTATTCTATTATGACAACCGATTGCAACATCAACCATTTTAGCAGCCATGCCGAAAGCAGCGCGGAGCAGCATTGCTCCCTTTCGCAACACCATGAAACAGACAACTCGCCAATCGAGGCGGGCATCGTTCAAGAGGAAACAGGGGTGAACGGCGTGTTTCAAGAAGCAAACCTCCCAGAGCAACCCATCGTGCTGCACGCAAAATATGGCCGCTGCCATAGTACCGTCTACACCAAAGGGGAATGGGAATATGAGGAAAGCGACGTGGAGGTGAAGACGGGGCGGTTGGGCGACTTCATAGGGTTCTATGGTGTGAAGGTAGAGCGTATCGAGGGCGACCTGATAACCTTGGCACACAGAGGCAGCACCTATGTGCTGAAGCCCGGCAAAAGCCTGCAGTTTTATGCCGAGATAGAGGGGCGCGAGTGGAGCGACGGCTGCGTTTACGACTACGACAATTACTCGCTAACGATAACGTGGGATTAGCCCACGAGATTTTTTTGCCAACGAATCACACGAATTCAATGATTGTAGAGATTTTGGACCGCTCTCGCTTGCATTCGTGAAAATTCGTGAGACCGAACAGGTCGCCATTTTAGTCATTGAATATGCTACTTTGCAACATCGGCGAGAAATGCCTATTTTTACACGCGAAAAATGCATTACTGCGCCAGCACGCACAAAAAAAATACTATCTAATACTCATCAATTCAAATCCTCACCTACTATGAGAAAATCCCTTACCCTGCTCTTCGCGGCACTCCTCACTTTTGCCGCCGCGTGGGCCGACGAGCCGTTCCGAAAGCATCGGTACGACCTCTTCAAAGTTCTTCCACCGGCAGAAGGAAGCATCGTGTTTGTGGGCAACAGCATCACAGATATGCACCCGTGGGTGGAAAGTTTTCGCGGCGACGAAGGAGCCCTGCCCATCGTGAACCGAGGCAACTCGGGCACCTATTCCACCGAGCAGAGCGCTAACCTTGAGAGTTATTTGGTCAACAAGCCGGAGAAATTCTTTATGATGATCGGCACTAATGACATTGCCACCAGCGGCGGCTTAAATTTTGAGCCGGCACAGGTGCTCGCCTACGTCAAGAGCATCGTGAAGCGCGTTCACAAGCGCAGCCCGGAGACGCAGGTCTACCTCTACAGCATCCTCAACAACAACACTTCGAACCGCCCCGCCGAGCGCTGGCTCGAGACGAACCGCCTGGTGAAGGCATTCGTGGACGAGACAAACGAGGATTGGTTGAACTATATCGATCTCTACGACCTGCTGACCGACGTGGCTTCAGGCGGCGTTTGGAGCTACGACGGACTTCACCTCACTGCTGCTTCTTATCAGAAATGGTGCGAAGCCTTTTATGAGCGTGGGCTTTTGTCAGGCAATTGGGGCACGGTCCACCCGACTTATCCCAGCAATGCCTCCAGCTCCCAGCAGGACGGAGGATTAACCGGCTCCCACGGAATGCGCGCCACCTACTTCAGCCTGCTGCCCATCACCTCCGAAGATATCCTCTTCTTCGGCGACGAAGAAATAAAGAACGGAGAATGGAACGAACTCTTCGGCAACCCCCACTTTAAGAACCGCGGTTCCGGTTGGGGATACGGCGGCCTGAGTCTGACCAACATGAAAAAACTCGTAGAAACCACCTTTGCCCGGACAGAGGTTGACAAACTGCACCCGAAAGCAGTTCTGCTCTATGCCGGAACTTCCGATGCCATTGGTTCTGATGACCTGGAAACCGTGAAGCTAAACTACATTCGGGTAGTCGAAGCAATAATGGCCGAGGCCCCAGAGGCCAGAATCTTTGTAATCGGCCTCCACCCGACGAACAACGCCACCACGAATACCACCCGCATCGCCCCGTTCAACGCATTCCTCTCGGGGTGGGGACCGGACCAGGTGAAGTATATAGACTGCTACACGCCTTTCCTCAACGGGGACGTGGCAGACACCAAATACATCAAAAACACGAACTATCTCTACGGTCTGGGCTACGTCAAGATGGCTAACATCATCAAGGATGCCCTCACCGCCTATTTCCCGGACGAAACCTTCAACGTGCTGACCGAAGAGGCCGCCGCCGAAAACATCATACAGGCAGAGCGCCGCAACGCCATCGGCCAGGCACTGACTGCCGGGGATATTGTCCCGTTGGGCGAAGGCATGGGACAATATGGCGAAGCCGGCATGGCTGCATTCAATGCCAAAGCAGAGGAGGCCTACGAACTGCTCACTCATGCCTCTATCTCTGAAACGGAAGCTGCCAACATGGCAAACGCCCTGAACACCGCACTTGCAGAGGCTTTGAACCTGCCCGCCGAAAGCACAGAGAGCGAGGAGCACTGGTATCAGATGCGCTCGCTGCGCTTGCCCGACTATTACGTTTCAGCCACGGCTGCCGGCGCAGCGGGCGTAGTGGGCTCCAACAGCACCGCCGCCTCTGCCGCTTCGATGTGGAAGTTCGTGAAGCGCACGGACGGCGCATTCGACATCATCAACCGCCAGCACGGCACGTATCTCAGCCCTTCCGCAGCCTACGACTCCCAAATCCAAACCGCCACGGCGCAGCCCGCGGCAGGCTGGACGCTGAGCTATGCCAACACGCAGGGCTACTACATCATCAGCAGCGGCACGGTGCAGCTCAACCAGACGCAGGCCGGCCTCAACTACAAAATCTACAACTGGAGCTCGCAGAGCAGCCTAGGCAGCGACCGCAGCGACGGCGGCTGCCAATTCCTCATCGAAGATGCCCCGGAGCCCGACGAACCCACCGACGAGCTGACCTATACCATCGACAAGCTCAACGGTTCGCTCTACAACGGCACGACGGAAAATGCCACGTACAACTCTGTATGGAAAAGCTCTGCCACGCCCCAGCTCACCTTCACGGCGAATGCCAACAACATGAACTGGAAGGACAACAACGTGCAGCTCTTCTCAGGCTCTTCGGCCAATGCCACGTACACGCTCGCCGCCCCCTCGGGCTACGTGATCGACAGCTACAGCTTCACCTTTGCCAACAACGGACACAGCACGGGCTTGACGATCGCCTTCGCCGGCGGCCCGAGCTACACCACATCCACCTCCGCGCAGACGCACAGCCAGACGGGCCTTTCCGAATCGAGCGTGGCGTTCACCCTTTCGGGAACGAACCTGCAGGGCGTGGTGCTTTCTGACTTCACGGTAAAAGTTAAGGCGACCGAACCCCTCTCGCTCCCGACAATCAGCACCGAGGGCAACGTGCATTGGTATTACATCACCAACGCTTCCACCAAGGCTTATTGCACGGGCAAGGTGATGTACTACGACAGCGCCATCGACCGCATGCGCTTCGGCGAGAAGGCTTTCTCGTCCGACCGCGTGTGGAGCTTCTGGCAGCAGGACGGAAAACTCGCCATTAAGAACTACGACGGCTTGTATGTAGGCACGGCGGGCAGCGGCACGGGCTCCAACACGCAGTTCGGCAAGAGCGACACACCCAATTATATATATACTATCTCCGAAGCCTACGACTATTATATCATCAAAGACACGGCCACGGAGCTCCATGCGCAGGAAGCCGGCGCGGTCATCGTGCGCTGGGCGGCTGCCGCCGACGGAGCTTCGCTCTGGAAGTTTGAGAAGGTCGACATGAGCCACCCCGAAGCCACAGTTGCCTCAACCACCGTGAAGCAGGGCAAGGTGACGACGGGTATCGGCAACAAGAACCAGCCCATCGTGCGCGCCACTATCCGCGTGAACGGCGTGGAAGGCTCTAACGCGCTGCAGGCCGTGAAGGGCCGCGTCATCGCCACCGACAAGGCCGACGTTGCCGCCGTGAAGGTATATATCGCCTCCAACGGCCGCGAACTCTTCGTGGACGAAGACAACCTGATGGCATGGCGCGAGAGCAACGGCACGCTCTTCGGCACGACGACCGACGTGGCAAACGACGGCACGTTTACCGTGACGGGCACACACGCGCTCACGCCGGGCGAAAACTACGTTTGGATTGCCTACGACATTGCTGAGACCGCAGCTGAAGGCCACACCGTGGACGCTGCAATTACGGCCTACACGATTGACGGCGCCGACCGCGCCGAGGCTAACGGCAACCCCAACCACGCCGTTACCATCTTCCTTTCTGAAAGCGCCGTGCTGATGCCATACGATTGCGGCTCGCGCTACTACCGCATTCCCTCCATCACGACGGTGAAGAAGAAATTGGACGACGGCCGCATCGTGGACCGCCTCGTGACGCTCACCGACGACCGCTTGCAGCACAACGGCGACCTGCCCAATCAGGTGTACGTAGTGGCGCAATATAGCGACGACCTCGGCAGGAGCTGGACGCAGCCCGTGCGCGTGGCAGGCACTGCCGAACTCGGCGGCGCATACGGCCACGGCGACGCCTCTATCGTGACCGACCGCACCAACGGCAACATCATCGGCATCATGACCTCCGCCGGCACTTACGGCCACGGCTTCTGGGCCTCCACCGCTGCGCAGCCGATGCTCTGGAAGACCATCATCAGCGAAGACGGCGGCGAAACATGGGGCACACCCGTAGACCACACGAAGAGCCTCTACGGAACGGGTAGCCCCAACGCCACGTGGAAGGGCGGCTTCTCCGGCTCGGGCGCAGCCCTCCAGAAGCGCGACGGCACGCTCGTGTCGAGCTTCGTGAACCGCCAGGCGGACAATTCGCAAAACTTCTTCTTCTTCATGAGCTTCGACCACGGACAGACGTGGAGCGTGCAGGGCACGAGCGGCACTACCTCGGCCGACGAGCCTAAGACGCTGGAACGCAACAACGGCGACCTCTCTATCTTCGTGCGCGCCACGGGCTACAACTTCCACAACGTGACGAGCGACAACGGAAAGACCTGGCACTACGCGCCGCAAACGCGCTTCACCACCGGCATCAGCGGCGTGGCCTGCGACGGCGAATACATGACGTGGTGCTCCACGCTCGACGGCAACCCCTGGAACATCGCCTTCGAAACGCTGCCCAACAGCTCGAGTGCCCGCACCAACGTGAGCATCTGCCTCTCCACAGACGAAGGCGAAACCTTCGGCACGCCCAAGACCATTTGCCCGTGGGGTTCGGGTTATAGCACGGCAGTAGTGCTGCCCGACGGTACGCTCGGCGTGTACTACGAGGAGGACGGCTACTACAACGCCTTTAACTACGTGCTCCGCTTCGTGCGCATGAGTCTCGACTGGGCTTCCGACGGCCGCTACAAGTTCACGGAGGAGCAGCCGTTCCACCCCATTCCCAGCGAATACACCCCGACGGGCATCAACTTCATCCCCGCCCCTGCCCTGCCAGAGGACAACGCAATCTACGACCTCTCCGGCCGCCGCGTGTCCGACACCGCAGTGCCCGGCGTGTATATCAAGAACGGCAAGAAGGTTTTGGTAAAATAATGGCCGATTGACGGCATAACGCAAAAACAGGTGCGCCAATTGTTTGGCGCACCTGTTTTATATATCTATCCAGGCATTTTTATAGTTTCTATTGTATCTATAAAATTCTATAGATTTCTATACACAGCAGGGGCGGACTCTTTTCTAATAGTCCGCCCCTGCTTTACTATATTTTCTTTGAAAAATTTGCTTTTACTTGGCGTAGCTTACCGAGCGCGTTTCGCGGATCACGGTAATCTTCACCTGGCCGGGATAGGTCATTTCGTCCTGAATGCGGCGGGCGATGTCGGCACTGAGCTGCTCGATCTGCGTGTCGTCGATCTTGTCGGCACCAACAATAACGCGGAGCTCGCGGCCTGCCTGAATGGCGTAAGTCTTCGTAACGCCCTCGTAGCTCGAAGCGATCTGCTCGAGGTCGTTGAGGCGCTTGATGTAGGCTTCCACAATTTCGCGGCGGGCACCGGGGCGTGCGCCGCTAATGGCATCACACACCTGAACAATGGGAGCGAGGAGCGTTGTCATCTCTTCCTCGTCGTGGTGCGCGGCAATGGCGTTGCAGATTTCGGGTTTCTCCTTATATTTCTCTGCCAGCTTGCCGCCGTAGAGTGCGTGGGGCAGTTCGCTTTCCTCATCGGGCACCTTGCCGATGTCGTGCAAGAGACCGGCACGCTTTGCCTTCTTGGGATTCAGACCGAGCTCGGCTGCCATGACGGAGCAGAGGTTGGCGGTTTCGCGGGCGTGCTGCAAAAGGTTCTGACCGTAAGAAGAGCGATATTTCATCTTACCGATGATGCGGATCAGTTCGGGGTGCAGGCCGTGAACGCCAAGGTCGATGGCCGTGCGCTTACCCGTTTCGATAACTTCTTCTTCCACCTGCTTCTTCACCTTGGCAACGACTTCCTCGATGCGTGCGGGGTGGATGCGGCCGTCGGCGATGAGCTGGTGCAGGGCGAGGCGGCAGATTTCGCGGCGAATGGGGTCGAAGGCAGAGATGACGATGGCTTCGGGCGTGTCGTCCACAACGATTTCAACGCCTGTGGCGGCTTCGAGGGCGCGGATGTTGCGACCTTCGCGGCCGATGATGCGGCCTTTCACCTCGTCGTTGTCGATGTGGAACACGGTGACGCTGTTTTCAATTGCCGTTTCCGTAGCCACGCGCTGAATAGTCTGGATAACGATGCGCTTGGCCTCCTTGCCGGCGGTGAGTTTGGCGTCGTCCATAATCTCGTTGATGTAGCTCTGCGCGTTGGTGCGCGCTTCGTCTTTGAGCGATTCTACGAGGCGGTTCTTAGCCTCTTCTGCAGACAGGCCGCTGAGTTCTTCGAGCTTCTCGCGCTCTTTGAGCTGGAGCTTTTCGAGTTCTTCCTCGCGCTTGGCGAGTGCCTGCTGCTTGTTTTCCACGCGGGTGTGGGCAGCGTCGAGTTCCTGCTTGCGGCGGGCGAGGTCTTCCTGCTTCTGATTGAGACCGATTTCGCGCTGCTTGAGTTTGTTTTCAGCCTGCTGGAACTTTTGCTGGCGTGCGCGGACTTCGTTTTCGAGTTCTGCCTTTTTGTTGAGGAACTTTTCCTTCACTTCGAGCAGTTTGCTCTCTTTGATGACTTCGGCTTCTTTGCGTGCGCTCTCAAGCACAAAG
Source organism: Bacteroidales bacterium (assembly GCA_004556745.1). Taxonomy (GTDB): domain Bacteria; phylum Bacteroidota; class Bacteroidia; order Bacteroidales; family Bacteroidaceae; genus Alloprevotella. The sequence continues at coordinate 7,778 of SFFY01000049.1, forward strand.
TTGTACTTCTTTGTCAGGATGTAGCGGAAGATAGCAAATCCGATGCCGCCGCCTATAAGTAGAGCGATGATAGGGAGTATTATTTCCATTGTGTTTTAAGGGTGATTGATTAGGGTATATATATAATTATTGTGTGTATCATTTTTCCTTGGCCGGCGCGAGCGCGTCCTCGATTTCTTTGGTGAGCTGCGCGATGGAGTCGGCGTAGGGCTGCGTTTCGTGGTCCTTTTCCATTTTGAGCGCCATGACGGCAAAGTCGAGGAGGGCGATGGCCGTGAGTTTCTCGTTGCCTTGATTGGGATAGGCGGTCTGATAGCGTTGCAGCTTGTTGTTGATAAGTTCTGCGGCGCGGCGGAACACCTCTTCCTGGTCGCGCTTCACCGTGATGGGGTAAGACTGGCGGCCTATGAAGAGATTGATGACGAGTTTGTCGGAATTGGGGTCCATGGCTCTAAATACGATGAAAAAGACTCGGGGATTTTAGACGTTGAGCAATGCGATGCTCTTGTCGATTTCGTGGATTATGGTGTTGATGCGCTGCCGTGCGGCCTTCACGTCGCCGCCCGTCACTTCTATCATTCTGGCGATTTTGAGGCTGTCAAACTCGCGGCGCAGTTCGGCAAACTCTTTGTCCTTCTGGGCGATGATGCCGTCGCGCTTTTCCACCTCGGCCGCCAGCCTTTCGTTCTCGCGAACCAATTCGCCGCAGTGCAGGATAAGCTGCCGCACGCGGGTTTCAAAATGGCGCAACGCCTGTTCTTGTTCTTGGGTCATAAGGATTTGCGGGTTGGTGAAACGGTTTGTGATAGAATGAATTGCGAGAGAAAGATGCTATTCCTTGTCGGCAGGCTTCGGCTCTTTCTTAGCGAGCATCACCACGTTGTAGACGTACTCCGACATCCACTCGGCGGAATAGCCGAGGCGGGCCTGATAGGTGCGGATAGCCACGCAGGTTTTGCGCACGCCGTCGTCCTTCCAGTTGTTCTTGGTGAGCACTTCGTTCACGGTCTTCTCCGTGAGCTGGCGCAGCACGTTGCGCATAAAGCCCGGCATGCGGAACTTCCACTTCATGAGGTTGCCCATAAGCATCATGAGGTCCTGCGAGAAGCCTTGGAAGAGGAAGAGATAGTTGCGCACATCGTTCACCGTGCGGCAGTTCTTCTTGATGCTTTGGTCGATTTCCTTGAAGAAGGAATCGCTGATGCCATAGATTTCGCTAAGCATCTTTTTGCAGCGGTTCTTTTCTCCGAGGCCGAGTTTGTTGTTTACAGTCTGCACGTGAAGCGTCTGCTTAAACACGCGCAGGTCGGGCAGGGCGGCGAGGTTCGTGATGCCGAGGTTGGCAGCCATAACGGCCTGGTAGTAAACGCGAATGAGCGTCATGAAGTCCTCCATGCCGCCCACGCGCCAGCCGGTGTCCTGCGCCGTTGCCTTCTTCTTGAATATTTTTGAGAATAATCCCATTTTACAAAAATTGTATAAAACTTTTGGGTAAAAAATATGACGCACTGTCGCGTCTAATTAAAACTGCGAGAAAGCGTTAGAGCACTTTCTTACTGCAAAGTTACTATAAGGCAGCGGAAATGCCAAATAAAAAGCTCCCTTTTTGACTTTTACAAGAACGAAAAAGTATTTAACTTTGTGACAGAATAGGTTAACCTTTTATCTTTTTCTTCCAAAAGTCCCCGAACTCCATGCAAAAAACGCTTTTGTTTCCTATCTGCAAAATCAACATCGGGCTCTACGTTGTTGAGAAGCGACCCGATGGCTACCACAACCTCCAAACCCTCTTTTATCCCGTAGGACTTACCGATTCGCTCGAAATATGCGAGCCGCGCGACCGCCATGTGCCTTATGCCCTCTACGTGAGCGGTGTGAAGAACCTGTGCGCGCCGGAAGACAATATCGTGGTAAAGACCTATCTCGCACTGAAAGAAGAGTTTGACTTGCCGCCCGTCGAAATTTTCCTCGGCAAACGCATACCCACCGGCGCAGGACTGGGCGGCGGCAGCAGTGACGCGGCGGAGATGATAAAGGGACTCAATGCGCGCTTCCGCCTCGGGCTGACCGACGAGGATATGCGCCGCCGCATCGCCCGCTTCGGTGCTGACTGCGCCTTCTTCATCGACGGCAAACCCGCCTACGCGGAGGGCATCGGCGATATACTTACACCGGCCGACGTGTCGCTCACAGGCAAGACCCTCGTACTCGTGAAACCGCCCGTGGCCGTTTCTACCCGTGAAGCATACTCGGGCGTGGTGCCCGCTCTACCCGAGCACGATTTGCGCGAAGCGCTGAGCCGCCCCATAGAAACCTGGCGCGAAACGGTGAGCAACGATTTCGAGCGTTCCGTGTTCCGTCTGCACCCCACGATAGAGGCCATCAAAAACACGCTCTACGACCTCGGCGCGCTTTATGCCTCGATGAGTGGCAGCGGCAGCACCGTGTTCGGCATCTTTCCCCACCGCATGGAAGGCATCGAGGCGGCGTTTAAGGACTGCTTCGTTTATCAGGAACGTTTTCGTTAAGCCAAAAGTCCAAAGAGGGTTTACTCGCTTTGGCTTGGCGAGAAAACGCACTTTTAAGAACAAATAAGAAGATGATACTATACTTTTCAGGCACAGGCAATTCCCTTTATGCCGCCCGCCGTTTGGCGGAACTCACGGGCGACGACGTGCGTCCTTTGCTCTCTCTGCGTGAAACGCCTTTGGAGAAAGGCGCGGAGGCGGTGGGCATCGTGTTTCCCGTCTACGCCTGGGGCATGCCGCGCATCGTGGAGCGCGTGCTGCGTGAGGCGGCAGCGGTAGTGGCATCAGCGCACTATATATATATTGTATGCACCTGCGGCGACGACATCGGCATGACCGATGTATTTGTAAATAAACTCTTGAAACCTTATGGCCGCTGCGCAGATGCCGTGTTCTCCGTGCAGATGCGCAACACGTATGTCTGTCTGCCCGGTTTCGACGTAGACAGCGCCGAAACAGAGCAACGCAAGACGGAGGCAGCCAAAGCGAGACTGGAAGAAATTGCGGGGATAGTTCTGGCGCGGCAGAGTGGCGTGTCGGAAGTGGTGCGCGGTGCGGTGCCGAGGATAAAGAGTTACGTACTGCGGCCGCTCTTCAACCGCTTCCTGACGGGCGACCATCGTTTCAAGACGAAGCACTGCGTGGGTTGCAAACTTTGCGCGGCGGTGTGCCCGGCGCACAACATTATTCCCAACAAGAAGGGCAAGCCCAAATGGCAAGGTCATTGTTACGATTGCCTTGCCTGCTACCACGCCTGCCCGCACCACGCCATCCGCTACGGCCGGTATACGAAGGACAAAGGGCAGGTGCGCGTGCCATTCAATGGGAAGTAAGGAAATGTGGCTTTGGGTATTTCAAAAATAAAATCGTAGGCGTTGATTGAATTGAGATAAAAACCATTAAAAACACGTGAGACCTTTTATCAAAGGAAATAGCAATGAAGCGGATTTCATTGAGAACGGGTTTTTCCTTGTTTTTTCCTTGCGGCGTTTGAAGCGGACGGGAACCGACCGCAGCCGCAGGGATTAAGGGCGAGCGCGTGCCGATTAGGCACGCAGGCTCGGCGTTAAGACCGGCGGCGTGCCCTTGGGCTTCAAACGAAGCAAGATGTTTTTCATGGTTTTTATCTAAAACCTTTTGATAAGTTTGCATATAAGATAATATCAGAAAAAAACGCGCAAATCGTTTTGCCTTTTTTCGGAGTAACGGTAATTTTGCACTTTCTTACCGCGAAAACGACTTAATTCAGCACACTATGGGTGGTTTCTTTGGCGCAGTGTCACGCAAAAACTGCACTGCCGACCTCTTCTACGGCACCGACTACAATTCGCACCTCGGCACGCGCCGGGGCGGTATGGCAGGCTACAACAAGGAAGAGAAAGCGTTTACACGTTCCATTCACAATTTAGAGAACTCGTATTTCCGTACCAAATTCGAGCCTACGCTCTCACGTTTCCAGGGTTGCACCTCCGGCATCGGCGTGATTAGCGATACCGACGCGCAGCCCCTCGTCATCAATTCCCACCTCGGGCGCTTTGCCATCGTGACGGTGGCGAAAATCCAAAACCTCGACGAACTGGCGCAGCAGCTGCTCGACCAAAATATGCACTTCGCCGAACTCTCATCGGGGAAAACCAATCAGACCGAACTTATCTCGCTGCTCATTATCCAAGGGCGCAACTTCATGGAAGGCATTGAGAATGTGTTCCGACACATCAAAGGCTCCTGCTCCATGCTCCTGCTCACGGAAGACGGCATCATCGCCGCACGCGACAAGTGGGGGCGCACGCCGATTGTGATAGGACGGAAAGAAGATGGCTTTGCCGCCACTTCGGAGAGCACGGCATTCGACAATCTGGACTATCAGATAGAGTATTTCCTCGGCCCGGGCGAAATAGTCCGCCTGCGCCCCGACGGCATGGAGCAGATGCGCAAGCCCGAAGAGCGCATGCAGATTTGCTCCTTCCTATGGGTATACTACGGTTTCCCGACCTCGACCTATGAAGGTCGCAACGTGGAGGAGGTGCGCTATGCCAACGGCCAACTGATGGGCAGTGAGGACCAGACGGAGGTGGATTGCGTGTGCGGCATCCCCGATTCGGGCGTCGGCATGGCGCTCGGCTACGCCGCCGGCATGGGACGCCCGTATCAGCGTGCCATTAGCAAGTACACGCCCACTTGGCCGCGCAGCTTCACCCCTGCCAACCAGGAGATGCGCTCGCTGGTGGCTAAGATGAAACTCATTGCCAACCGCGCGATGCTCAAAGACAAGCGTGTGCTCTTCTGCGACGACAGCATTGTGCGCGGCACTCAGCTCCGCGACAACGTGAAAGTGCTTTTCCACGACGGCGCCCGCGAGGTGCACATGCGCATTGCCTGCCCGCCGCTCATCTATGGCTGCCCGTTCATCGGCTTCACGTCCTCTAAGAGCGACATGGAACTGATTACGCGCCGCATCATCAAAGATTTCGAGGGCGACGAGAATGCCAATCTCGACAAGTACGCCACCACCGACTCGCCCGAATATAAGCGCATGGTGGAAGAAATACGCCGCCAGTTGGGACTGACGTCGCTGCGCTTTAACAAGCTCGAGCAACTCGTCAAGGCCATTGGCCTGCCCAAGTGCAAACTTTGCACGCACTGCTTCGACGGCACGGGGTGCTTCTGAACGACAGGCTCCCAATATTATATAAATACGCGTTGGTTGAAGTAATTTTAGTAAACAAGTAAACCAGTAAACAAGATAAGTTACTCATATAAATATATATTTTACAAAACATCTCTGTCTCGTATCTCGTTTACTTGTCTACTCGTCTACTAATCTAAAAGTAATTGTAAGATAAAAGCCGATTAACGGCATAATGCAAAAAAGGTGCGCCGATAGTTTGGCGCACCTTTTTATATATATGTATGTCGCTTAGTAACTCCTTGCCACGATGACGCGATACTTGGCGGGCTTGCCGCTCACCATGTCGTTGCCGAGGTTTTCCTGGCTGTAGCCGTAAGGCACGCAGCGGATTGTGGCCTGCGTATCGGCCTTGATTTGCGCCTCCGTCTCGGCAGTGCCGTCCCACGGGCAGAGGAAGAAGCCGCCGTCCTTCACGCGCTCCTTAAACTCGTTGTAGTCGTTGCACTCGTAGATATGCTCGTCGAGGAAATTCTTGGCCTTGGTGTAGATGTTCTGCTGGATTTCCTCCAAAAGATTGGCAACGTATTCCTCAATGCCGTCAAAGGGCAGCGTCTGCTTTTCGAGCGTGTCGCGGCGCATCAGTTCTATGGTTCCCTCGCTCAGGTCGCGGCCGCCCATAACGAGGCGCACGGGCACACCTTTCAGTTCGTAGTCGGCGAACTTGAAACCGGGGCGCTTGTTGTCGGCGTTGTCGTACTTCACGCGAATGCCCATCTTGCGCAGGCGGTCGGCCAGCGCACCGAGTTTTTCGTCGAAAGCGGCCAGTTCTTCATCGCCCTTATAGATAGGCACGATGACCACCTGGATGGGGGCGAGGTGTGGCGGCAGCACGAGGCCGTTGTCGTCGGAGTGGGTCATGATGAGCGCACCCATGAGGCGCGTGCTTACGCCCCAGCTCGTGGCCCAAGCGTAGTCCATCTGATTGTTCTTGTCAACAAACTGCACGTTGAAGGCGCGGCCGAAGTTTTGTCCGAGGAAGTGGCTCGTGCCGCTCTGCAATGCCTTGCCGTCCTGCATCATGGCCTCAATAGTATAGGTGTCGAGCGCACCGGCAAAGCGTTCCGTTTCGCTCTTCACGCCGCGCACCACGGGGATAGCCAGCACGTCGCGGGCAAAGTCGGCATAAACGTCCAGCATCTGGCGGGCACGCTCTTCAGCCTCCTCGCGCGTGGCGTGGGCCGTGTGACCTTCCTGCCACAGGAACTCGCTGGTGCGCAGGAAGAGGCGCGTACGCATTTCCCAGCGCATCACGTTGCACCACTGGTTGCAGAGCACGGGCAGGTCGCGCCACGAATGTATCCATTTGCGGTAAGTGTTCCAAATCGTCGTTTCGCTCGTGGGGCGGATTATCAGTTCTTCCTCGAGCTTTGCAGCGGGATCTACCACCACGCCGTCACCTTCGGGGTTGGCTTTCAGGCGATAGTGCGTCACAACGGCGCACTCCTTGGCGAAACCTTCCACGTGTTCGGCTTCTTTCGAGAGGAAACTTTTAGGAATGAGCAAGGGGAAATAAACGTTCTGCACGCCAGTCTCTTTGAAACGCGCATCAAGCGCCTGTTGCAACTTTTCCCAAATGGCATAACCATAAGGCTTTATCACCATGCAGCCGCGCACGTCTGCCTGCTCGGCCAGGTCGGCTTTCACTACAAGTTCATTATACCATTTTGAATAATCAACACTGCGCTTAGTCAGGTTCTTAAGTTCTTTTGCCATACTTTCTTATAAGGTATATATAAATATTGCCTGCAAAATTACGAAAATCTTTGTATCTTTGCTGCGCAAAAAACCATTTATTCAATTATTACCAACCTAAAAACAAACAACATTATGAAAGGACTCAAACTCATGGTTTGCGCTCTTTGCGCAATTTTCCTCGTTTCGAGCTGTGACATGACCAACAAGGCCAAAGGCGGTATGATTGGCGGTGCAGGCGGCGGCGCACTCGGCGCACTCGTTGGCGGCCTCATCGGCGGTGGCAAAGGTGCTGCTATCGGCACGGCCGTAGGCGGTGTAGTAGGCGGCGGCGCAGGCGTGCTCATCGGCAACAAGATGGACAAGGCCAAGAAGGCAGCCGAAGCTGCCAAGGCTCAGGCACAGGTGCTCACCGACGCTCAGGGCACGCAGTACGTTAAGGCTACTTTCTCCTCCGGCCTGCTCTTCCAGACGGGCAAGTCTACGCTTAGCGCAACTGCTGCTCAGGACATTCAGAACTTCATCACCAACCTCAAAGCCGAAGACACGACCTACAACATCGCCGTTTGCGGTTTCACGGACAACCAAGGCTGGAAAAACAGCACGGCTGAGCAGAGCGTAGCCAAGAACCTCACGCTTTCTGAACAGCGCGCACAGTCTGTAAACGCTCAAATCATCGCTGCCGGCTATCCCTCCGCACGCATCGTACACGTTAAGGGTTATGGCGAAAGCAACCCCGTTGCCAGCAACGCAACTGCCGCCGGTCAGGAACAGAACCGCCGCGTAGAAGTTTACATTCTCCCGAGTAAGGAAATGATTGAAGCTGCCAACGCACAGAGCAAATAAGCAGCCTCACAACTAAAAAACACCATAGGGTGCGCCGCAAGCGTACCCTATTTTTTTGCCTTTATTTGTCACAAAAGTTATCTTGCTTATGCTCCCGAGGGCGAGTAGGGCGTTTTGCAAAACGCCCGCCTTGCATCCACCCAAAAGCCAAAAATCTGCATATATTCATTATCTTTTTTATGCTTCAAAGGACATGAGTAGGGGCGTTTTGCAAAACGCCCGCCCTAATCCATTCGAGAAAAATCTTTACTTCTACACGTCTTTCTTGCCTTTCCTTTATCTTTTCAATCCGCGCCTCATTGCAGCTCTTTGCTGCGCTTGCTAACATATGCAGCATGTAAGAGAGGCAAAGCCTCCACTCTAAGCCGAACTACACATTTGGTTGTTTTACGTTAAGCGAAACTCAAAAAGCAGCATCACCATCACTCAATATTTAGATGCAAAACTGATCTTGTTCTTCTACTCATCGGTTCGCTTAGACGTCTTCTTTTCAACTCATATGACTCGTCTACTCGTTTTCTCGTCTACTCGTTTACTCTAAAAACATAAATTTTAGGGTAAATTCTTGCCCGTTTATCGTAAATCAG
>SFFY01000050.1 GCA_004556745.1 Bacteroidales bacterium
CGCAGATATTTTTTATTACAAACTTTGTAACAAAAACTATCTTATAGGACAGGAAAAAATATCAGGCAGAAAGGGAAAATTATGTCCGTGACAGTAAAAAATTCTGCCTAAAACCACGAGTAGGGACATATTGTAGCCCTATCTCCTTGAGAGCGGACATTATCTCGGTTAAGACGATTAAGGTGTTAACTGACGGGAATTTTCGTGCAAGCGAGTGCAGAGCCGAACTAGTTCGGGCTATGCCGAGTGCAGCCGACATTATTCAAAACGCCTCTCCTCAAAAAAACACGGGGAAAAGTTTCTTATATGAAAGAAATACGTAACTTTGCCACGTGTTGCCGCCGCTTTTGTCCCCAATCGGCTTATGGCAGGCAATGCAACCGACAGACAACAACAGCATTAACAATCTAAAAACAAAAGAAAATGGCTTACGTAATCAGTGACGACTGCATCGCATGCGGTACCTGCATCGACGAATGTCCCTCCGGCGCAATCTCCGAAGGCGAAAAGTATTCAATCGACCCCAATGTGTGCGTAGACTGCGGCACATGTGCCGATGTCTGCCCCTCCGGCGCTATCGCTCCGGGCGCATAATCCCTCGGGTAGAAAAAACCAGAAACGCATCGGGGTGTTCTATATTGCATAGGACACCCTTTTTACTTATCTACTCGTTTCCTTGAACATATCCCTATGGACATCCTTATCAAAGACTTAAACAACATCAACCAAGCCGCCGCCGAATTTGTGAAACAGATGGACGGGCGCAGCGTTTTCGCCTTTTACGGACAGATGGGCGCGGGCAAAACCACGTTTATCAAGGCCGTCTGCGCCGAGTTGGGCATCACGGAAACGGTGACCTCGCCCACCTTCTCTATCGTGAACGAATACCGCTCCGACAGCAATGGCGCGCTCGTGTACCACTTCGACTTCTATCGCATCAAGAAGTTGGAGGAGGTTTACGATATGGGCTATGAAGACTATTTCTATTCCGGCGCTCCCTGTTTTATCGAATGGCCGGAACTCATCGAGGAACTGCTGCCTGAGGACACCGTCCGCGTAACCATCGAGGAACAGCCCGACCACTCGCGGGTGGTGAGAGTGGAATGATACTCACTAAGAAACGCAGTCCCCATAAAAGCATACACTTATTAACCACTTCACCAAACAACAACGAGCGAGGCGGACATCTCCCGGCAAATGCCAAGGGGAAGTCCGCCTCGCTTGTTTCGATAAGAGAGAATAGGGCTTTATACAAATTCTTCCGTAGTCTTTTCAGGCGCATCAAGCTGGTTCAGCACGAGTTCGCGATAGAACACAGCGTTTAAGGCGACAGAACTGCAAATGGTAGCTGCAATCAGGAACAGCATCAGGATAAAGGTGAGGGCTTTAACGTCAATCGCTTTTGCTATTGCAATGAAAATAAAGAAAGAAACAAACACCAAAATGCAGAAAGCAAATGTGATGAGGAACATCTTAAACTTATAGCCCATCGTGAGGCGGTTGCTGACGGTGAGGCACTCTGCCCAATTCATATTCTTGTCGAGCAAGAGATAAACTGCCATCGACCAACTCATCGAAAGCACGATAGCCGGCACGAACATAAAGCACATGGCAGTTAAAATGCCCGAAGCCATGATTGAATTAAGGATGAAATACTCTCCCATCTGATGGCGGTAGTTGGAGTCGAAGATAGAAAGCGGGTTAATCACTTCACCGCGGCTCAGTTTGATGGGCAGAGTGGTAATGGCAATAGTTGTGCCCACATTGAGATAGGGAATCCAAATGGTTACCAGCCAAAGCACAACCGCTCCAAGGATAGAAGGCACGTTTTTCACGCCGATGGCCACGGCGTCGGCAATAGTCTTTGCAAAATTAAGTTTGTCGTTCATAGTGATTGGGAGATTAAAGGGTTTAGAAAAAAATATGTAGCGCAAAGTTAAACAATATTTTTAACGAGTGAAACAAATACGACTAAATTATAAGGAAGAGCGGGTATAGTTCAGGAAAATGCACTATCTTTGCCACGCATATACTTGCCTTTTATTCATCTATTAACTTTATATCTAATTTTCCTATGAAGAGAATTTTCTTTTTCCTCATCGCGCTGATTTCCGCCTTTGCGGCAAATGCGCAGACAGGACAGCCCGAGTTCTCCACCACCGCCAGCCCGAAATGGTACAGCGTGGAGTTCAAGACCGGCGGCAACTATCTCAAAGACCCCGGCAGCGGCAGTCAGCTCATCACCGCCACGCAGAAGGACGAGTCTGCACAGCAGTGGCAGTTCATCGGCACTGCCTCGAGTTTCAAAATGCGCAGCAAGCTCGGCAACTACGTGGGTTTCAGCAGCAGCTATTTCACCTCAACCACAGAAAGCAGTGCCGTGACGCTTAAATTCGTCGAAGGCACTACCACCGGCACGTGGGAAATCCAGCGTAGCGGTTCTACGAAATGTATGAACCAATGGGGCGGTACAAGCGTCGGTGCCAAGCTCGGCGAATGGAACGTAAACGACCCCAACAACCCGATGTATTTCAACGAAGTGGAGACCACGTACCTCGAGCCCGTATTCAGCACCGACGGCAACGAAACCTACTTCATGATACAGTTTGCCAAGAACGGCAACGACATAGCCTCGCTCGGCACGGGTAACCAAGCCCGCGTGGCCGCGCCCAGCACCGCCTCCACGCACCTTTGGAAATTTGTGGGCAATGCCTCCAACTTCCAAATCGTGTGCAAGGACGGCAACTATATCAACGTCAAGAGCAACCAGACGGCCACCAACGGGCAGACGGGCGACCTGCTCGTGATGAGCAGCACACCTGATGCCTCGGGCTTCAGCATTGCACCGACGACCAACAGCACTTATGCCGGTGCCTATGAAATCAAGACAAACGGTTCATTCTCCCACAAATATTTCAACCAATGGGGCGGTGCATCGGCCGGCAACTCTATTGGCCTTTGGGACGCTGGCGACGAGAACAACCCGCTCTTCCTCGTAGATGCCTCGCAAGTGACAATTGTAGATCCCTATCCCGTGGAAGGCATCGCCTCGCTCACGCCCGAGCACCAGCTCACGCTGTGGTACAAGCAGCCCGCCAGCAGCATGAACGTTTCCGACCAGTGGATGGAATACTCCCTGCCTATCGGTAACGGACAGTTCGGTGCTTGCCTCTTCGGCGGCATCGCCAAGGACGAAATCCAGTTTAACGAGAAGACGCTGTGGAGCGGCAAGAACACCGACAACAGCGCAGAATACGGCGACTACGAGAACTTCGGCAGCGTCTTCGTGGAAGACCTCAGCGGTGCCTTCGGCGCTGACAAGGCCGTGAAGGACTACTACCGCTACCTCGACCTCGAAAACGCCACCGCCGGTACCAGCTTCAAGAGCACCGACAAGACGGTCAGCTATACGCGCGAATATATTGCCTCCAACCCCGACGGCGTGGTTGCCATGCGCTATAAGGCCGACCAGCCGGGCAAGATGTCGCTGCGCGTCACGCTCGCTGCCGGCAAGCCCGGCATCCGCGCCACTACCACCTACGACGGTGCTTATGCCACCTTCTCCGGCGCACTCGAAACCGTTTCTTACAATGCCCGAGTGAAGGTAGTGCCCACTGGCGGCACGATGTCCACCACCGCCAAGGGCATTGTGGTTGAAAATGCCGACGAGGTGCTCATCATTCTCGGCGGCGGCACAGACTTCGACGCTTACGCCGCCAGCTACGTGTCGAACACCGCAGGCCTCGACAGCAAGGTGAAAGGCACGGTCGACGCTGCTGCCGGCAAGTCGTGGAGCGAACTCTACACGCGCCACGTGGCAGACTATAAGAGCTACTTCGACCGCTGCACCTTCCAACTCGAAGGCGCAGAGAACATCTACCCGACCGACGTGCTGATTGACACCTACCGCAACCGCAGCACGGGCCGCGAAAACTACGCGCTCTTCATCGAACAACTCTATTTCGCCTACGGCCGCTATCTCGAAATCTCCAGCTCGCGCGGCGTGGACCTTCCCTCCAACCTGCAGGGCATCTGGAACAACAGCAGCGAACCCGCCTGGAACGCCGATATCCACTCCAACATCAACGTACAGATGAACTACTGGCCCGCAGAGCCTACCAACCTGAGCGAAATGCACGTGCCTTTCCTCAACTATATCATCAACATGGCCACCAACCACAACGAGTGGAAAACCTACGCACAGGCTGCCGGACAGAGCGAAGGCTGGACCTGCTACACGGAAAACAACATCTTCGGCGGTGTGGGCAGTTTCGCACACAACTACGTGATTGCCAATGCCTGGTACTGCACGCACCTCTGGCAGCACTACCGCTACACCCTCGACCGCGAATTCCTCAAAAAGGCCTTCCCCGCCATGTGGAGCGCAAGCCGCTTCTGGGTGCTCCGCCTCAAGAAAGCCTCCGACGGCACTTACGAATGCCCCAACGAATATTCGCCCGAGCACGGACCCGGTGCTGAAAACGGCGTGGCACACGCACAGCAACTCGTATGGGAACTCTTCGACAACACCTTGCAGGCAGCCGCTATCCTCGGCTCCGATGCCGGCGTTTCTGCCACCGACCTCGCCACGCTGCAAGACCGCTTTGACAACCTCGACAAGGGCCTTGCCACCGAGACCTACAACGGCGGCTGGGGCACATCGGCCATCGCCAGCGGCTCCAAGCTTCTACGCGAATGGAAATATAGCGCCTACTCTGCCGGTCAGAACGGCCACCGCCACATGTCCCACCTCATGTGCCTCTATCCCTACGGTCAGGTAACGCCCGAAAGCGAATACTTCACCCCCGCTATCAACTCCATGAAGCTGCGCGGCGATGCCTCCACGGGCTGGTCGATGGGTTGGAAGATCAACCTTTGGGCACGCGCCCTCGACGGCGACCACGCCCACGACATCCTCGAGCTCGCCCTCACACACTACAAGTCGAGCAGCACGGGCGGCGGCGTTTACTACAACCTCTTCGACTCCCACTCGCCCTTCCAGATTGACGGCAACTTCGGTGCCTGCGCCGGCATTGGCGAAATGATCATGCAGAGCGTCAGCGGCACGGTGCGTATCCTCCCCGCCCTGCCAAACGTATGGCGCACGGGTAAGATGACGGGCATGAAAGCCGTGGGCGACTTCACGGTCGACGTGGCTTGGGCCGACGGCATCGGCACCTACGCAGAAATCACCTCCAACCAAGGCCAGCCGCTCAAAATCAACTATCCTTACCTCAACGGCAAGAAGATTTACCTCAACGGCAAGCTCACCTCTAACTACACCGTGGTCAGCGCGAATGAAATCTCTATGGCAACGACGGCCGGCGATAAGGTGTTCATCTCGCTCGACGGCGTGAGCACGCCTGCCCCCACGGGCATTGCCTCCGTTCCCGCCACTGACGCTCTTAACGTATCGCTCAACGGCCGCGCCCTCAACGTAACGGGCAAGGACGTGAAAAGCATCCGCGTGTACGATGCCGCAGGCCGCACCATTCAGAAGACGCGCCGCAGCACGCTCAACCTCAGCGGTGCAGCTGCCGGCACGGTGCTCGTGGAAGTGACTGCTGCCGACGGCACTGTCACCACGCAGAAGCATATCCTCAAATAGTTTTTTGAGAGACATACAATATTATATATACTCCCGGGCGCATCAACCGACGCTCCCGGGAGTTTTTTTGCGTCCCGCCCACACTTTTACGTCCTTAAAAATGCGACTTCTTACACTTTTAAGGACGTAAAAATGCGAAAAACCACATTTTTATGGACGAAAGAAGGTAAAAGCAGGGCAATCAGGCATTGCATTTACATCGCCGTTCATGACAAATAGAAAGGCAATCGGGCGTTTCTCGTGGCAGTCTGTCGGTAAAAACTTTTAAAACGTCTACAAAAAGCACGCCCGCAATAGCAGAAAGTTGCCTGTTAGGGAATAAAACAGTAACTTTGTGCGCTGAAAGTGGCAACTTCCATCACAATTATTGGTCTCCAATTAGACAAAACAATCAAAACCGCTTGTTTTGTGTGGGCCTGCGGCTTGCCATTGCGGAGAAATCCCGAGTCTGAAAGCAAGCGGTTTTTATGGTTTTTGTCAAAAAAAGCCTTTTAGAAAATCAACCAAAATACATTCTACACCATGAAACGTTTTCTTAAATTATGGCTGTGCCTGATGTTCGCGGCGGCGATACAGGCAACGGCGCAAACGGGCAAGCCCGTGGTGCACAGCTATGCCTTCGACGACAACGGCATACTCACCGGCATGTCCGACAACGGACTCTGGGCCGTGGCTTCAGCCACCAATTCCTCCAACACACTGATTTCCGAAGGTCCGCGCCTCTTGGGCGTGGATAGCGGCACGGAGTTGCTGCTGTCCGAAGGCTACGAAGAGGGCGAAAGCCTCAACTGCGGAGCCAACGATGTGACAAACGACGGCAACGTCGTGGTAGGTCGTTTCGGCGGTCTGCCTGCCGTGTGGCGGCGCACGGGCGAGACCTCGGGCGCATGGACGCAGTTGCCCGTCCCCGACGGTTACGACGGCGGCGTAGTGAATGCCATTACCCCCGACGGCAAGTTTGCCGTGGGTGTGGCCACCACGAGCAGCAACTTTCTGCTTGAAAAAGAAGTGATGTGGGATTTGGCTACCAACGCCATACTCGCCACGCCCGGACTGCCCGCGAAGGACGCGGCGCACCTCGACCAAGGGCAGAGCCGCTTCACGGCGATCTCCGCCAACGGCCGTTACGTGCTGGGCTGCAAGTCGTTCAGCTACCTGCCCACCGATGCCGACCTCGGCGGCTGCTGCTACTACGTGTACGACCGCGAACAATCGGCCTACAAAATCATCGGCTTCACCGAGACCGCCACAGGCCGCTGGTCGCCCCACGCCCCGGGGCTTTTCTACCTCTCTATCGTGCGCATGACCAACAACGGCCGTTACGTGAGCGGCGCGGCGCACCTCGTGAAGGAGCAGGCCGGCAGCGAGTTCCCCTCAGAATATGAAGCACCCTTTGTCTACGATGTGGAGAACGACAACTTCACGCTCTTCGACACAGACGAGGACAACGGCATCGGCGCATGGTGCGCCACCGACGAGGGACAGCTGCTCGGCGCAACGCCCTTCGGCAACCCCTACCGCGAATGGACGGCCAAGAAAGACAACTATTGGGTGAGCTTTTCGCAAATCCTCGCTCAGAAATACGATTTTGATTTCTTCAAAAATACCATTTACGTCAATACCGGCACGCCTATCGGCATCTCCGACGACGGCCGCCGCGTCTGTGTCTTTGCCGGCGCGGGCGAGTCGTACATCGTGACGCTGCCCGAAAGCATCTCCACCGCAGCCGAGGGCATCAACCTGCTCCACGCTTGGAGTTCCGACCCCGTGGGCGGCGTGGCCATTGCCAAGTTGCAGAAAATCACCGTCACCTTCGACCGCAACGTCACCGTCCTCGGCGCGGCCAACGCCGTGGAACTGCGCGACGAGACGGGCGCGAAAGTCTACACCTCCGTATCGTTTAAGGCCGACAGCCCCTCCAAGAGCGTCACGGTACAGTTCCGCAAAGGCAATTTCGAGGCAGGCAAGACCTACACGCTCCACATTCCCGCCGGCACGATTTGCATCGCCGGCGACACCGAGCGCACCAACGACGACATCGACATTCCCTTCCTCGGCCGCGCCAACGCGCCCGTGACGCTCACGGCCAGCACGCCGCAGGACGGGGATTCTGTGCTGCGCATCGACACCGACACCAACCCTCTCATCCTTACTTTCGACACGCAGGTGCTCACCACCGAGGGCACGACTGCCAAAGTATATCGCGAGGGCGAGGCAGAGGCGTACCAGCAGCTCTATCTCGCCGCCAAGGACAATCAAGTCCTCGTCTACCCCACCACCCCCTTGCAGCTCTACAAAGGCGTGCACTACCGCATCGGCATTCCGCAGGGAGCCGTGACCGACGTGACGGGCAACAACCCCTCCGACAGCATCACGCTCCACTTCGACGGACTTTACGAGCGCGAGATTTCGCTCGACGACCGCACGCTCCTCAACGAGGATTTCTCTAACGGTTTCGTCAACTTCATGCTCTGGGAGGGAGACCACCTCACCCCCACCTCCGCCATGAAGGCTTGGGGCTTCGCCGATGCCGACAACTATCCGTGGAGCCTTGTGCGCGACGATGAGGAAAGCACCGACCTCGCCGCCGGCACCCACTCCATGTACACCACCGCCGGCGCGAGCGACGACTGGATGGTGAGCAACCAAGTTTATATCCCCGACAGCCTCTGCATGCTCAAATTCCAGTCGCAGAGCTATCTCGCCGCCGCCAACGACGTGCTGAAAGTCATCGTCTGGCCCTGCGAGGAGGAATATCCCAAGCTCTCCGCCTCCATCATCAATCGCATACGCACCGAAGGCACCGTGGTCTACGACAAACGGCAAACTCCCGGCGCAACCGCCGAAACCATGGCGGGCGAATGGACCGACAACACCGTAAGCCTCAAAGACTTCGCGCAAAAGAGCATCTACATCGCCTTTGTAAATAATAATGAAGGCCAGAGTGCGATATTTGTTGACAATATTCTTGTGGAGCACGATGCCTCCTTCATCGTCACGATCGACAACGACGAGATCGTCACCGCCAAGTCCAGCATCGCCATTAAGGGGCGCGTCTCCGCCTATGGCACCGAAACCGCTTATAAAGGCCTCAGCCTCACGCTCCGCGATTCCGACGGCCGTGCTGTCAGCACCGTCGGGATGCCCGATGCCACGCTCGGCGAGGGCGACGCGCAGGCATTCGCTTTCCCCGACGAACTGCCGCTCACTGTGGGCAAAGAAAACTTCTACACCATCGACATTCGTCTCGGCGAAGTGGCCGGTGCAGTGCGCAAGTCGGTGAAAAACCTCTCCTTCTCGCCCGTCAAGCGCGTGGTGCTCGAAGAACTCACGGGGCAGAACTGCGTGAACTGCCCGCTCGGCATCCTTGCCATTGAAAAGATACACAGCATCTACGGCAACCTCTTCATCCCCATCAGTATACACTCCTACGACGGCGATGCGCTGGGCGAATCCTTCCGCGGCTACTCCGATTTCCTCGGCCTCAGCGCCGCCCCCTCGGGCAAGGTGCACCGCAGCGGCACGGTATCGTCGCCCATGTATTCGGCCGACAGCCACGACTTTGAGTTCTCCAACCCCGAACACCCGGTATGGCTCGACCTCGTGCAGTCGGAACTCGCCGTGCCCGCCGAGGCTGAGGTGAACATCAGTCCCGCCCTTAGCGAAGACGGGCAAACGGTGGTGGTGCCCTGCACCGTGCGCTATGCGCTCAATGCCGACCGCCTCAACCTCAGCCTGCTGCTTGTGCTTGTGGAGGACAATGTGAAAGGTTATCAGCAGAGCAAGTTCCAAACGGAGACCGACCCCGACCTCGGTCCGTGGGCTTCGGGCGGCATCTACGCCAAGGCCACCGTCTATCCGTACTATCATGAAGACGTGGTGCGCGGCATAGCGGGCAACTCCTATCTCGGCACCGCCGGCCTGCTGCCCTCCGCCATAGAGAGCGGCACGCCCCACACCGCCACGCTCTCCACCGCCCTGCCCGGCACTGTGAGCGACGTGCAAAATCTCAAAGCCATCGTGATGCTCTTCGATGCCGATACGGGTCGCCTCATCAACGCCGCCTCGGCACACATGGGCGAATCTACTGACATTCACAGCATCGCCGCAGGCGACGGCAACACAGCGGCTCCGCGTGCCGTGCCCGTCAAAGGCGGTGTGCTTGTCACCTCTGCCGTCCCCGCCGCCGTCAGTGTCTACTCTCCCGACGGCCGCCTCATCGGCCGCGCCTCCGGCACGGGTCAGTTCCGCATCTCTACCGCCGGCTACCAAGGCATCGCCCTCGTGCGCATCGCCGCAGAGAATGGCGTGACCGCCGAAAAGATGATTGTGGAATAAAATCATTTACCGTTGGTTGAATTAAACAAAAACATTCAAAACCGCTTGTCCTGTGTGGGCCTGTCGGCTCGCCTTATCGGATTAAGCCCCAGCCTAAAAGTCTGCCGACTTTTGTCTGTTACTTAATCTGCTAAGGCTGCGGTCGGTTCCCTCCCACACAGGACAAGCAAAAAACAGAAAAAAGTAAAGCATTTAGTCCTTACTATTTACAGTAAAAAGCAATCGTCCACTTTTTTCTGTTTTTTGCTTGCGGCGTTTGAAGCGGGCGGGAACCGACCGCAGCCGCAGGGATTAAGGGCGAGCGTGAGCCGTGAGGCTCACAGGCTCGGCGTTAAGACCGGCGGCGTGCCCTTGGGCTTCATACAAAGCAAGCGGTTTTTACTGTTTTTGTCTCAATAGACATTGGCTAAATCCTATTCAAATTCATATCATGAACAAAATCTTTACCCTCCTCCTCACGCTCCTCGCATTCAACTGCTCCCTCAAAGCAGCCACCATCGACTGGGGCGAACTCACGCCCGGCACCGCCTACCAAATGACCGACATCGGTTACTACCAAGGCTGGTTCACCGCCACGGAGAGCGGCACGATTACCGCGCACTGCACCTCCTCCGACATTCCTCGCCCCTTCTCCGATGCCGACTTCAACGAACCCATAGAGGTAAACTACTATTACCAGAACGGGGCAAACTACGACTTCACCGTCACCGCCGGCACCACCTACTATTTCTCCGCCTTCGTACTCAACCCCGGCACGTTCTCCTTCAACTACGCCTCCTCCGCCACGTTACAACTCATCTCCGCCACGCCCGAGGCAGGCACCGTGTTCAACGCCGGCCAGCATAGCGGCGTGACGCTCGCCTTCAACCGTCCCATAGCCGTGAGCGGCGCAAGCATCATCGTCGGCGACGAAGAAAAAGCCGTTGCAGCCAACGTGCTCGAAACCTATGCCACCGCCGAAATCCGCGATGTCCTCATGGCTTTCTACGACAAAGGCACGCTCCGCGAGGGCGACAACTTCACCTTCCGCCTTACCGGCGTACATGCCGCAGCCGACGAGGCCAATCTCTACAGCACGGACGGCACAGTCGAGGTGAACTACGTTGCCGGCACGCGCCCCATCACGCTCACCGCCACCGAGGGCATCGAAGGCGCGTCGTTCCTCTCCTACTGGCGCAAAGCCGATGAAAGCGGCATCATCAAGCTCCGCTTCTCCGGCGCGCTCCAACCCATCGACACGCCGCAGCGCGAGGCCGAAACTACCTGCGAACTGTCGTATGGCGACCCCGATGCGGGCGACGGCGAAATCTATCGCGAAACGCTCCACTACACGCTCTCAGCCGAGAATGAAATCATGGTAGACCTGCGCGACCACCTGCGCCGCCCCATCGACATGGTGACCTCCGGCAAGGACTACGGCACGATGTCGCTCAAAATCATGGGTGTGCGCGATGCCTCCGGGCAATACGCCTACACCGCTGCCATCGGCAGCCTCGGCTCGTTCGCCTATTCCATGCCCTACCGCGAAGTGAAACTCTCCCTCGCCGCCGAGTTCACGCCCGCCTCCGGCGCATCGCTCAACGGGGCAACAGAAATAGAACTTTGGGTGACCGACTACGCCGCCCTCACCTTCTCGGGCATACTCCTCTCCTACTCCGACAGCGAGGGCACGCACAACGCGCTCCTCACGGACTACACCGCCACGCCCGATGACAACTTCGACGGTGCTTGCGCCCTCACCTTCACCATACCCGCCGACCTCGCCGCAAAACCCGGCCTGAGCGTTTCGCTCGCAGACTTGGAAACAGCCGACGGACTGAACCACGCTGCCGAACTCACCGCCACTTACAATACCACCCCAAGCGGCATCTCCACCCTTCCCGCCGCCGACGAGGCGCACCGCACCGCCGTACCCGCCTATGACCTCACGGGCCGCCGCCATGCCTCCGCCACCACCCTGCCCCACGGCATCTACATCACCTGCGACGGCAAGAAAATCTTAAAGTAAGGTCTCAATAATAGGGGCGTTTTGCAAAGATAGTGCAAGGTGAGCGCAATTTTCGTGCAAGCGAGAGCAATAGAACTTGCTCTAATTGCCGAGCCGCAGCCTATCTTATTAAAAACGCCTGCCTATAATAGCATACGCCCAAATACCTTATGCCCTCTGCGCCGATTTGCGCAGAGGGCATAAGATTATATTGGGGTTAAGGTCCGACCACGCCTGATAGCCAAACATCTCTTTTATCTACTTGCCGGCAAAATAGCCTGCATCATTTTGAAGAAACATTATTTTCGCAGGCAAAAATCAAAATATTCAACAAAACCGTTGATTAAATCAAATCATTTCAATACTTTTGCTTCGTTTTAATACTCATTAAAATGAAGCAAAACAATTAAAATGAAAGACATCGTCATATTAGGAAGGTCTGTACAATTGCATGAACGAAGCAAGGCACAGATGAAAGGAGTTACTGTCGGGGACTCCCTGACATATAAGTTCTATGATGGCGAGTTTCATGGTATACCCTTACTTTTCTTAGAGCCGAAAGGCAAGGCGACAACCCCACGAAACCTGTCCATCACAGCCTATAACCTTACTTCACTGTTCCAGCGTCCAACCGTCTTCATACTTCCGGCATGTCCAGCCTATAAACGGCAAAGGCTCATTGACAAGGACGTTTATTTCGTTATTTCTGACAAATACATTCATTTACCAATGCTGCTGGCTAACGAGCGCACACGCAAGACAAAGCAAGCAAAAGCGCTGACCCCAGTCGCTCAATACCTACTGCTCTATCACTTGCAGATAGACAGCCTGGAAGGACTGGCAGCCCGTGACATGGAAAACAAAATGCCGTATTCATACGCAAGCATTACGCTTGGCCTCACTTGCCTTGAAGACCTGGGACTTTGCCAGAAAGTGGCTGAAGGTTCCAAGCGGAAAGTCGTCCACTTCAACAAGAGTGGAAAGAGTCTGTGGGAATTAGCGCAACCGTTTCTCGTCAATCCTGTGGAAGAACGCATTTACTGCGACGAGTTTTTGTCTGAAGAACATTTCCCGACATGTGGCATCAATGCCTTGGCACATTACACCATGCTCAATCCCGACCCAGAAAGGATAATCATGATGACAGCAAAACAGTATCGCGACTTTAAGGCTTCAGGTGCACTGGTTCGCCCTAATGAGTACGATGGAAAAATCATCATTGAAGCATGGAAATATCCACTTGTCACCAGCATGGATGTTGAAGCCGAATGGGTAGACAGATTATCATTGGCCATATCACTCCGTGAAGATGCAGATCCACGAGTAGAAGGCGAAGTTGAACGTCTAATAAATGATATAGAATGGAAGGATTAGAGAAATTCCGTGAGTCTTTTGAAGCTTATTCAGAGAACTACGTTATAATCGGCGGCACGGCATGCGACATCGCCATGACTGGAACGGCAGTACGCCCACGCGCCACACACGACATCGACATGATTGTTATTGTCGAAAAGATGACAACTGATTTTGCAGACCACTTTTGGCATTTCGTGCGTGAGGGCGGGTATCGTCCCGAAAAACGCAAGCAATCAGAGGGAGACAATCCGAGGTACGAACTGTACCGCTTTGTCAATGGAAAGCCAGGCTACCCGGCAATGATAGAATTGCTGTCACGCCACCCAGGCATTCTCGGCGAACCTAAAGGACTGACCATTGAGCCGCTGCCTGTAGATGCGGAGACCTCAAGCCTAAGTGCAATTATCATGGATGATGATTTCTATTTCTTTACCATCGACCATAGCAGGGTGACCAATGGGATTCGTCATGCTGACCCAACTGCGCTTATCGCCTTGAAATCGTATGCCTACCTCAACCTCCTGCAAGATAAAGCCAAGGGCAAGCACGTCAATAGCTAAGATATCAAAAAGCACCGCTCAGACGTACTGAAGAACGTGGTCATCATGGAAGACAGCCAGGTTCCGGCTCCAGAGTCAATCGTCAGCTGCATCAAAGAGTTTGTCGCCTCAATCAAGAATGATTGGAACATACTATCAGAACCTCTTGCCAAGGCTCTTGACCAGGATGCGTCCTTCATTGAGGCTTTACTGGAACAATTAGACGGTTTATTTGTCAAAGAGTAAGGGCGTTTTGCAAAGATAGTGCAAGGTGAGCGCAATTTTCGTGCAAGCGAGAGCAATAGAGCTTGCTCTAATTGCCGAGCCGCAGCCTATCTTATTAAAAACGCCCGCCTATAATAGCATACGCCCAAATACCTTATGCCCTCTGCGCCGATTTGCGCAGAGGGCATATATTTTGCAGAACTCCCCTACTCCCCGCCCATTTCGCCCCATCGCCCGTTGTCAGCATTTACAAAACGTTGGAAATTGAATTTTTTGCTATAAAAAACTTGATAAATATTTTTTTGACGTATTACAATTTATATAAATTTGCAAGTGCAATCGGACCTTTCCGCGCAGATACTTTCAAAAGTTCTCGCCGAATGACAGCCGGTAGCCAAGAAGGCATATTAGCTTTATCCGTTCTTACTCGAAACGTCTGGAAAACATTTCACCATAAGGAACGTGAGGAAGAGATAGTATGCCCATTCTTGTGTATTAGTATGATTTTGGTACAGCCCCGCCTGTATCTATATCATATCCGTACGCAGGATGGGGCAGTATATTTCGTTCATTCATTCGTTCCTGAGGTTATTTCCAGACTACCTGAGTAAGAGGATGGGCAGATGTTTGCTCCATCCTTTTTTGTATATCTATACCTCTGCCTCGCCGGGAGCAAGTGGGGCACACTTAAATCCAATCACTATGGCACGTTTTATCATCACGACCAAACACGTCAAGAACACCAACGGCATCCGCATTGAGCCAGGCATGAGCGTTCAGGTAGTCACGCAAAGCATGAGCAACCCCGTCACGACCAACGGCGGTCAAGTCGTCATCGACGCATTCATGCGCATCTACGGCATCGACATCAAAAAGGCAGGCTGCCTTAACATGGTGGAACTGGAAGTTGAACAATTCTAACAACTAATTCTAAGTATGTTACAAAATCAGTTAGCCAACTACGGCGACAAGATGTTCGACAAGGACACAGCCAAAATTGTCAGGAGACACGCCTTTTGGGCGGCAATTTTTCTTGCAATACCTATTCCCGTAATCGACATTACCGCTTTTGTCATCATTCTATGGCACATGTACAGCAGCCTGGCCAAGAGAGCACATAAAAAGCTGGACTTCGGGAGCATTATCGTGGGTATCATTATAAATTTCTTAGTAGCTTTTTCCATAGACTTAGCCCTCACCGCTTTTGTCTTTATTGGCTGGCTTGGCTCGGGTTTTTTAGCCTACCTTCAATTTTACCTATCGGGAAAAATGTACCTTGAAACCTTAAAGCAAATGTAATTATGAATATCGATCATCAACTTCTTCACGTTTCAGAGAAACTCGTCAAAATGCTTGACGAGACAGCAGACAACTGCCTACCAAAAGAGATTGCCAACGTTGTCAAAACACATAGTAAATTGGCCGTTGGGTCAGCGTGGATTCCAGTACCAGGCGCGGACGTCGCTGCTGGTGCTGCTGTCATTTGGGGCATGTACGTTAGAATCAATAACAAGTTGGGCATCCCCTTCGGCGAAAATATAATGAAGTCCATCGGTTCGGGCGTGGCCACCAACTTGGCCAGTTACTTAGCAATGACTGGCGTTGCAAGTGCCATTAAGATTATTCCTGGCATCGGCTCTTTGGGCGGTGCTATCTTAATGTCTGCCTCTCTTTACGCAGTAACCTTGGCAGCAGGTTGGATATATCTGCAAGCCCTATGCACATTGGCAGAAAAGAAAGGGAATGCCTTCAACGCAAGCGACATCACGCAAGCCGTTAATGATATTCTCAGACAAAAAAGCGTCATTAAAGACTTCATCAACGAAGCAAAGAAAACTTATAAGAAGTAACAAAAGCGGGTAACTCCCCATCTTGCGATACTACATTAATCCTATATCATGTTCACTCTGTTTTTCATTCTTCTGATGGCATTCCTCATTTGGAATGTCTTTCAGAATCCTGCG
>SFFY01000051.1 GCA_004556745.1 Bacteroidales bacterium
GTCAGCCCTAATTCTTATACGTCACAATAGTTTTACCGGACAGCAATAGAATCAATAGATTAAAGTAAATCTTCTCATAATAAATGTTTGCAGGGGGAGCGAGTTCGTGAGAACGCGCTCCCTCGTTTTTTATTCCCAATGCCGATGCAGGCGAGATTATCAGCGGGATATTTTTTCTTTTCTCCTTGAAAAATCTTCCTTTCTCCTTGAAATTTTTTCCTATCCGCTAAGATATTTTTTATTCCAAAGTTTTGAATATATATTCCAAAGTTTGGAATACGTGTTACAAAGTTTGTAACGCATGTTAGCAAGTTTGTAACAAAAAATATCTCCGAGAAAATGAAAATTGTCATAGCAGACAGGGAAAAATTGCAAGGGGAAAGGAAAAAATTCTCCCGTGATAGCGTTTGCTGTCACGGGAGATAGTGGGGCGATTGATGTTTCAAAAAAATAATTGTGGCGGGCTGACTAATATTTTGTGGCGGGCTGAAAGTACTTTCAGCCCGCCACAATGACGTAAACATACTGTGTCATGTGGCACGCACACGGCGGGCGTTCTGCAGAACGCCCCTACTTTAGAATACTAAGGTTTGAGCACTTGCATTTCGCAGCGATGGCAGTCGAAGCGCAGGGGGAAGGTGCGGCCATCGGGCAGGCGGAGGCTGACGGGTTCTTTCCAGCGCGGCGTGGCCGCTTTGTCCGCCTGCTTGGGACATTGGCCGAAAGCAAAGCGCAGGCAGTGGCGGCAGGTCATGAGCGGCACGGCGGCGGCAGGCTGCAAGAGTTCGAAAGCCGGGGCCACGTCTGTCGCGCCGTGCTCCAGCAAAAAGGCTCGGGCCTCGGCATTGGCCACGTTTCCCTTAAAATCAACGCTTTCGGGCATCAGCGCACGCAGGGCGGAAGGGTTGGGCGCGGCGGCTCGGTCGCGGGTGTAAGACGCGCGGCGGGCGGCGAGCAGGGCCTCCACCGCCGTGCGCCGCCATTCCGTGAGCAGCGAGGCGGGAATAAACCGCTCGCCGTTGAGTTTGATACTAATCTCTCCCACGCAGAACGGCGTGTTGCCGAGTTTGGAAAGCGTGCGCTCCTGCGCTGCCTGCTGCGGCGTTTGCGCCGGCGCGTGGTCGGCCTCAAATTCTTGCGACACGGCAACGCCTGCCTCGTCGCGCAGGTCAAGGGCATAGCCGCTCGGCGTTTCGCGCAGCGTGATGTCGAGGCGCAGGCGGCGGTCGGCGGTGTCGGGACGCAAGAGGATTTTCTCAAACGCAAAGTCCTGATTGCGGTAGAGCGTCGCGCCGCGACCGGGACGGGGAAAGTCGCCGGCGGGAAAGAGCGTGCCGCCCTCTGCCCTGTTCACGCGGAAACCGCGCAGCCGTCCCTCCTCGTCAATGAAGCACAGGCCGTCGCCGGCGTTGATGCCGCCGTCGGCGCAAGCGGGCAGCATCTTGACCACGATGCTCTTCGGCGCAACGCGCTCCACAGTGCAAACGGCGGGACCCATGGCTTTGGGCGTGAGGAAGTTGTGAATGGGCTGCGGCGTGCGGCCATGCAGAAAGTAGTCCGTGAAACCACGGTTGAAACTCTTGGCGGGGTCGGGCGAGAAGGCGAGGACCGACGTGCCGTAGGAACTGCGGCGCAGCGTGTCGGGGCGGCGGGCGATGGCCTCGTCGATGCGGCGGCGATACCACGCCGTGATGTTCTTCACGTAGGAGGCATCTTTGAGCCGCCCCTCGATTTTGAATGATGACACGCCGGCATCAATCATTTCCTCGATGCTGTCGGAGCGGTTCATATCGCGCAGCGAAAGCAGGTGCTTGTCGCGGGCGATGACGTTGCCGTCGGCATCTACCAAGTCGAAGCCGAGGCGGCAGAACTGTGCGCAGCGGCCGCGGTTGGCAGAGCGTCCGAAACAATATTGCGAGGCATAGCAACGCCCGCTGTAACTCACGCAGAGCGCACCGTGCACAAAGACTTCGATGGGTACGCTGACCGCTTGCGCAATCTCTTTAATCTGCGCGAGTGAAAGTTCCCGTGCCAGCACGATCTGCCGGAAGCCGGCGGCTTCCAAGAGCCGCGCCTTCTCGGGCGTGCAGTTGTCCATCTGCGTCGAGGCGTGGAGGGCAATGGGCGGCAGGTTGAGGCGCAGCAACGCCCAGTCCTGCACGATGAGCGCGTCCACTCCGGCGCGGTAAAGTTGCACGATGAGCCTTTCGGCGGCTGCGAGTTCGCGGTCGTATAGAATCGTGTTGAGTGTCACGTAGACTTTCGCGCCGAAAAGGTGCGCGTAGTCGCACAGCCGCCGGATATCGTCCACGCTGTTGCCGGCCGCCGCGCGTGCGCCGAAGTCCGGGCCGCCGATATACACGGCGTCTGCGCCGTGGCGTATGGCCTCGATGCCGCAGTCGGCATCGCGGGCAGGAGAAAGCAGTTCGATGGTGCGCATATCAGTAGAGAGGGGTAAGTGAATGGAAACTGGGGGATTATTTGAATGGAAATATTATGCGTTGGTTGAATTTGATAGATTTTTTTTGACAAAAACAGAAAAAACCGCTTGCGGCGTTTGAAGCCCAAGGGCACGCCGCCGGTCTTAACGCCGAGCATTAAAGCCTTTCGGCTTTTGCTCGCCCTTAATCCCTGCGGCTGCGGTCGGTTCCCGCCCGCTTCAAACGTCGCAAGCAAAAAACAGAAAAAAGTGGACAATTACTTTTTTACTGTAAATAGTAGGGACGAGATGCTTTACTTTTTTCTGTTTTTTGCTTGTCCTGTGTGGGCGGGCGGGAACCGACCGTAGCCTTAGCAGATTAAGCACCAGACGAAAGACGACAGACTTTCAGGCTGGGGCTTAATCGGATAAGGCGAGCTGATAGGCCCACATAGGACAAGCGGTTTTGATTGTTTTTTTCTCAAATCATATAATAGGGCACAGTCTAACTTTGTCAACGCATCAATTCTGAGCAGCCAGTTGTTCGGCCAGCCGCGCGGCTTCCTTGCGGGCAGGCTTGCCCGTTTCGGTGCGCGGCAGACGGGCGGCGCGGAGAATATGGCGGGGCTGCTCGTGGCGCTCGAGGCGTTCGTGGCAAAGGCGGAGCAGGAGGGCGGTGTCGGCATCTTCGCCCTCGTAAATCAGGGCGAGTGCCTGCCCGAGGCGGGCATCGGGCACGGCGGTGAGCAGAAACGGCACAGGCAGCGGCGCGAGTTTTTCCTCCAATGCTTCAAGTTGGAATTTCAGTCCGCCGGAACATATAATATTGTCCGTGCGCCCGAGGATTTTGAACGAGCCGTCGGGCAGGATTTCCGCAATATCGTTGGTTGTCAGCCGCTCGGGGCAGACGCTGGGCGCGTCGATGAGCAGGCGGCCGTCGCTGTCGGTTGCGATGCGCACGCCCGGCAAGGCCGTGTAGGCGGCCGCCGCTTCTGCGCCACTCAATCGGCGCAGCGCGATGTGCGAGAGCGTTTCCGTCATGCCGTAGGTGCTCCACACGGCATTGGGAAACGAGCGCAGCAGGCTTTCCAACTCCTTGCTCACCGCGCCGCCGCCGATAATCAGGCACTTGATGCGGCGCAGCAGGCTGCGCGTGCGGGGCAGGCGCAGGCATTCGTAGACCTGCATCGGGGTCATGGCGGCGAAATGCGGCGGTTCGTGCAAGTCTTTCAAAGGGTTGGCGCACGGCGCGACGGGCACGAGGCGCAGGCCGCCTACGAACGCCCGCACTGCCAGCATCTTACCCGCGATGTAACGCAGCGGCAGGCAGAGCAAAGCCGTTTGTCCGGCTTGGAGATTAAGGAAACGGCACGTGGCGAGCGCACTGGCACGCATACGGCCCTTTTCCACAACGATTTCTTTCGGAGTGCCCGTAGAGCCGGAGGTATGTACGCGCAGGGTGGGGCAGGGGTTGTGCCATTCTGCCGCAAACTCGTTCAACTCTTGGCAGAAGGCGCGTTGCTCCGCCGTACCGTAGAACAGCCGCTCGCCTTCGATGCAAAGATTTATATCTGAATAATTTTCCACAAACAGCTGACCCGTGCCGAGGCCTTGCGGCAGTGCGGCAAGGTGGGGCGGGAGTTGGGGCTGCAAATGCGCCACCCACTGCGCGAGGGCGTTCAGCCCCACGTTGCTCTCCAAGGCACTCGTCACCCAAAAGCCGACATCGCGCCGCATCGCCGCGTCCATCCACTCCGCCGCGCCCGAAAGGCCGCCGTGGAGCGTGGGTTTCAGCACGATGAACTGCGGGCGTATCTCGTTGAGCAATTCTTCTTTTTCCTTGTTGCTGTGAATCCCGATGAGTTCCTCGTCGAGGGCAATCGGCAACGGCGTTTGGCGGCAGAGCCTTGCCATTTCTTGCCACTGCCCGGCGCGAATGGGCTGCTCGATGCTGTGAATGCCGTAGCGGGCGAGCAGTTCCAATTTCTGCAACGCCTCTTGCGGGGCAAACGCGCCGTTGGCATCGACGCGCAGCGTGACGCTCTCTTGGCTGAAACGGGCGCGGAGGCGGCGGATAAGGTCGAGCTCGGAGGCGAAATCTATCGCCCCGATTTTAAGTTTCACGCACGAGAACCCTTTTTCGAGTTTCTCCTCCATGCGTGCCAGCATCTCTTCGTGCCGCCCCATCCATACGAGGCCGTTAATCGCGATGCCCTCGCCGCCGTCGGTGAAAGGCGTGTCGAAGAGCCGGCGATAGTCGCCGCGCAGGGAGGCTGCTGCCGAGAGCATGGCGGTTTCAAATCCGAAGAGCACAGACGGTTTGCAGCGCAGTGCGGCCAGCGCGTCGCCGCCCCGAGCCTCCACTTGCCGCGCCGCCTCATGGAGCCCGGCCTCATAGCCGGCATCGTAGTCGCAACTGAGGTCGAAGAGCGGGGCGCATTCGCCCAAACCCGTGAACCGCCGCCCCTCGTGCGTGCCATATATAATAATGTACCACAGCCGCCGCTCCGTGTAAACGCCGCGCGAGGTGCCCGCCGGTTGCTTGAACACCAGCGTGCGCGGCACGACACGCACCGAAAACGGGGGCAGGGAGGGGAGGGAGAAAAGCATATCTGCGAATTTTGAAATTATGCTCCGAGAACATAATGTTTGCGGAGCATAATATTTATTGAAAAAGAAAATTACGGCAGTTTGGGATATTTCTTGAAATCCGGCTTGCGCTTTTCGAGGAAAGCGCGGCCGCCTTCTTGTGCCTCGTCGAGCATGTAATAGAGCATCGTGGCGTCGCCGGCGAGTTCCTGTATGCCGGCCTGTCCGTCGAGTTCTGCGTTCAGTCCGGCCTTTATCATGCGCAATGCCAAGGGCGAGCGTTCCATCATCTCCTCGGCCCATGCCACCGTCTCGTCTTCCAGTTGCTCCGCCGGTACTACCTTGTTCACCATTCCCATGCGTTCGGCTTCCGCCGCACTGTATTGGCGGCACAGGAACCATATTTCGCGCGCCTTTTTCTGCCCGACCATACGGGCGAGGTACGACGCGCCGAAACCGGCGTCGAACGAACCGACCTTTGGACCCGTCTGCCCGAAAATGGCATTCTCGGAAGCGATGGTGAGGTCGCACATGAGGTGCAGCACATGCCCGCCGCCGATGGCGTAGCCGTTCACCATGGCGATGACGGGCTTGGGCAGCGAGCGGATTTGCTTCTGCACGTCGAGGACGTTGAGGCGGGGCACGCCGTCGCCGCCCACATAGCCGCCGCGCCCCTTGACGTGCATATCGCCGCCCGAGCAAAAGGCTCTGTCGCCCGCGCCGGTGAGCACCACGACGCAGATGTCCTGACATTCGCGGCAATAAGCCAACGCTTGGCTCATCTCCCACACCGTGAGCGGCGTGAACGCGTTGCGATAGCGCGGGCGGTTAATCGTGATGCGGGCGATGCCGTTGAATTCGTCAAAAAGGATTTCCTTGTATTCCTTAATTGTTTTCCAATTTCTCATAGGTTGGAGGTTTTTAGAGTGGACGGTTTTTTTGCAAATGGGTAAACGCGATAGAAATTTCTTGCTATACACTATTGATATGGAAAGGCGTTTGGGTTGATTTGGGTGTTAAGTGCCTGGAAGGCACTACAGAGCGAAGCGATAGTAACCGGGTACGCAGTGCCCGGAATAGCGTGGTTGGGACGATGTGCCTGGAAGGCACTACGCCAAAGGACAGGCTCTTGAAACACTTCCACAGGCGTACTGCCTTCCAGGCAGAACTTTCACGATTGCTTTCCCCGAGGACTTCGTCCCCGGTTACCGTCGCTTCGCTCCGTACTGCCTTCCAGGCAGATAATACCTTAGTCATATTATGCCTTATTCAATCAACGGGTAATGGTAACCTGTCTCGTTTACTTTTATACTTGTTTACTCGTTTACTAATGCATTAATCATTTCTAGGTATTTAATGCGTGCCTCTTCGTTGTCGGCCGAACGGGTGAAGATTTCCGTGAGCTGCGCCTTGCCGCTGGTGGCGAGCATCTCCGTGAACGCGCTGTCGGCTTCCGCCAGAGAATGTGCGGCATGGTATTCCAGTCCGAAGGCGGCTGCGATGTGCTGTAACGAATAGCCGTGGGCGGCGGCGATGAGTTCGGGCGCGGCTTCGCTGCAATAGAGCCCCGGCAGGCGGGAAAAGATTTGGCCGCCGCCGTTGTTGAACACCACGATGCGGAGGTTGGGTGGCAGTTGCTTGTTCCACAAGGCATTGGCGTCGTAGAGCGCACTCAGGTCACCAAGCACAGCCCATACTTGCCACGTCGTGCCTAAGGCGTGCCCAACAGCCGTGGAGAGCGAGCCCTCGATGCCGTTCACGCCCCGGTTGCAATGAACCCGCAAACGATTGCTATTGAAAAAACATGCCGCATTGCGCACCACGGAACTGTTGCCAAGGTGGAGCACCGTGCCTTCCTGCCGCTCCAGCCGCTTGGCAAGCAGGCGCATCGCCGTGAGGTCGGAGAAGGGCAGCGCGTTGAGGCAGGCGGCATCGGCTTCTGCCGTGCGGTGCGTAAGTGCCGCGCTCATTTTCTGCACATTCTTGTTTTCGGGCAACTCGTAGAGCAACTGCGCGGCGGCATCGATGGGATTTGCCTGCACGTGGTGCGTGAGGTGGCAAAAGGTGTCGCAGAGCGTGTCGCTGAGGTCAATGCGGATTAAGTAATAAGGCACGTATTCGCGCAATAATCTCTTGACCGCCTTGCCGATAAAGTTGCCGCCGATATGCACCACCACATCGGGGCTGTACAAGTATAGCAGATGGTCGTTGGCTTCAAGAAAGGCCGTGCGGCGGCAAAGGGCGGAGGGCGTGGTGAGTTCCGTGAGCACGAGCATTTTGCCCGTGTTGTCGAGGCGGTCGAAGATTTCTGCCTCGCGCTGCTCGCATTGCCCCACCACCAAAAGCGGGTGGCTTGCCTCGGCAATCAGGTTGACAATTTCGTCGGGCAGAGGTGCGGGCGCAGAGGTGGCGCAGGTTTTCACCACGCGCTCGCAGGGCAGGCCGGGGGTGGTGAACGAGAAGAGCGGCTCGCTGAAGGGCAGGTTGAAATGCACTGGACGGGGTTCCGGCGCGAAGCAACGGCAAAGCGCCTCGTTGATGAGGCGGTTGTTGCCCCAACGTTCCGTTTCGTTTTGATATTCTATAATATTATATGTATCGGCATAGGGTTGCAGGGCATGCTGCTGCGGCAGCGTCTGCCCGTCCATCTGCCCAATCCATTGCGGCGGGCGGTCGGCAGAAATCACGATGAGGGGAATGTGCCGATAGTACGCCTCGCTGACGGCGGGCAGCGTGGCGAGCAGCGCACTGCCCGAGGTGACGCAAACCGCCGCCGGCTTGCCTGTCGCCAATGCCAGTCCCAGTGCCACGAAGCCCGCGCTGCGCTCGTCGGTCACGGGGTGCGTGTTGAGCAGCGGCGCGGCGTGGAAGTTGTGCACCAGCACGCCGTTGCGCGAGCCAGGACACACCACGATGTCTCTGATGCCGTGGGCAATGAGCAGGGCGGTGAGTTGGTTGGCGTTGGCTTTATTGCAGTACATTTTTATAGGCATTATAGTATTTATGATTTCTATGATATTTATAGTGGCTACCCGTAGGTTGCATTAACCACTATAATGTTTACCAGAAAACATGGTTGATAAATTATCTTGCGCGGCGGGCGTATAAAATACGCCCCGTTGTCTATGTTGTCGTCATATTAAGCGCATTAATGTCAGGCTTGGAGTTGTCTTTGGTTGTCTATGTTGTCGTTTTTATTTTGACGACAACCGGGACAACTTTTGACAACATTTATTGTGTGCGTTGCTGTTTTCATTATGACGACAACTAAGACAACTTTTAGACAACTTTCAGTTGTCTTTCTGCGCGGCGGGCGTATGAAATACGCCCCGTTGTCCCAGTTGTCGTCATATTAAGCGCATGATTGTCATGCTCGGAGTTGTCTTTGGTTGTCTATGTTGTCGTTTTTATTTTTACGACAACTGGGACAACTTTTGACAACATTTATTTCTGCGTTGCCGTTTTCATTATGACGACAACTAAGACAACTTTTAGACAACTTTCAGTTGTCTTTCTGCGCGGCGGGCTTGTTTTACTAATCCCACCAACGAGTATATTCTATATTATTCTAAGAGAGATTGAAGAGGCGGAGCATGGGTTGCATCTTGCGCTCCGTTTCGCGCCACTCGTCCTCCTCTGTGCTGTCGGCCATCAAGCCGCCGCCGGCGTAGAGCACGGTTTCGGTGGGGCGGAGGTTCATGCAGCGCAGCGACACGAAGAAGGCCGCGGGCGCGTGGTCGGACGCATAGCCCGAGAAGCCGCTGTAATAGCGGCGCGGCGTGGTTTCGAGCGAAAGGATAAGGCGGCGGGCAAGGTCGGTGGGGTGTCCGCACACGGCGGGCGTGGGGTGCAGCGCGTGCAGGGGGCGGAGCAAGCCGGCGGGAGAGGGGTCGGGGAGGGCGAAAGAAAAGTCTGTGCGCAAGTGGCATATATTGCCCACGCCAAACGTCCGCGCCTCGCCTTGTCGGATATCCGTGGCGAAGAGGCGCAGCCTTTGGGAGATATAATTGCTCACCACGGCCTGCTCCGCCCGGTTCTTTTCGCTCCAATCCTGCAAGGAGACAGGCGTATTCAAACCGCTTCTGCCCATCGTGCCTGCCAGTGCCATGGTGTGCCATGAGCCGTCCGCGTCATCGCGTCCCAGCAGCAACTCGGGCGTAGCCGTGAGCCAGCAGCCCGTTTGCGGCGTGTGCCACAGAGCTACGTAGCAGTCAGGGTTTTCGGCGCAGGCACGCAGGAATAATTGTTCGGGAATAATGTCCGCTTCGAGGCGCAGTCGCTTGCGGCGCGAAAGCACCGCCTTTTGCAGTTCGCCGTCGGCGAGGCGGGCATGGGCGGCGGCAAAGGCTGCGCGATAGGCAGTGCGCTGCGCGGCTTCAAACTCGGCATCGAGCGCGGCGGCGGGCAGCGGGGCGTTTGCCTCAAAATCAATAGGCAAAACCTCATGGCGCTCCTCCTCAATGCGCACGGCGGGTGCATCGGCAGTTTCGGCAAACGGCACTATAAAAAAGCCGCCAGCCGGCAGGGACGCGCTGTCCCCGCCAGCCGTGGCAGTTCCTTCTATTCTATGGTATGCGGTTTCTGCCGGCAGTCGGAACAAAGCCTTGCCGCGTGAAAGTTCTCCCTCTGGCATTAGTATGCGTAGTCGGCAGTAGTGCGGCCTTCGTTATAGGTGCAGAGTACTGTGTTTTCCCCGCGCCGTGTGTAAACAAAATTAGTGGTAGTCGGCGTGTCGCTGTCTTCTGCTTTCTTCGTTATAGAGGCTGTGAGGTGGGCTGGTGCTTTCCCGAAGAAACCGCCGTAGTAGAGGGCTTCGTATCCCTCAATGCCCATTTCTCGGGTTACGGTTTCGGGCAGCAACCCGTTGATGTTTTCGTCGGCAGAGGGTGTGAGCGTAACCTTCGTCACGCGATCCTTTGTGTCGAGATAAACAATGGTTTTCAGGTCGCCGTCTTCGTAGCCAATCGTTCCCGAAGAATAGTATCGCGTTACTTGCCCGAGGCTACTTGTGCGCTCAATTTTGCTCCAACCCGTGAGCCAGCCGTCGGTGTATGTGAAGGTATATTCGTTCAGCCCAGCTTTCATGCTTTCTATGCAGCCTGACGCATTGAGAGTCACGCTGATGCTTTCGCCTTTGGAGTGGGCGATTGTTACACCTTTTGCATCGTAGGCAAACGTCAGGGCATAGGCATACGACATGTCGTCCTCCAACGCGCCACGGCGCAGCATACCCGATGCGCTTGCAAGGCGTCCGTCGGCGTAGGCGAGCGTCCAGTCGTAGCAGTCGCCCACTTCGCCGTTATGCTTAATTTGTTTCACGGCAGCACCCTTGCCCGAGGGTAGGGTGGGTTTAATGGCAGGTTTCGCGGGCGGCGTGAGTTGCGGGTCGTCGTTGTGGCAAGCCGTGAGGGCAAGCAGTGCCGCGAGGACTGCCAGCAGCGGAGCTTGGAAGATTTTATAGATGTTCATGATATTCATTTTTCAATGTTATTTTTTGACGACAACACGGACAACCTGAAACAACTTTCAGTTGTTTGACACGGCAGGAAAGACTTTTCGCAAATGTTGTCTTCTGTTGTCTCTGTTGTCGTTATATCTTGTCTATTCGCTTTTTTTCGCCTCTTCCCAAATCGCGTCCATTTCCGCGAGGGTCATGTCCGTGAGCTTGCGGCCTGCTTTGAGCGTGTGGTCTTCGAGATAGTTGAAGCGGCGGATGAATTTGCTGTTGGTGCGCTCGAGGGCGTTGTCGGGATTGATGTCGTAGAGGCGGGCTGCGTTGACGAGGCTAAACAGCACGTCGCCGAATTCGCTTTCCGCGCGGTCGGCGTCCATGCCCTCCACTTCTGCTTCAAACTCCGCTATTTCCTCTTTCACCTTGTCCCACACCTGTCCGCGCTCTTCCCAGTCGAAGCCCACGTTTCGCGCCTTGTCCTGAATGCGGTAAGCCTTGATGAGCGAGGGCAGTGCGCGGGGCACGCCGCTGAGCACCGACTTGTTGCCGTCCTTCTCCTTTTGCTTGAGTTGTTCCCACTGTTCGCATACCTCCACCGAGGTTTTGGCGTTCGACTTAGGTTCGTCGTGCGGCGGGAACACGTGCGGGTGGCGGAAAATGAGTTTGTCGCAAAGGCGATGGCACACGTCGGCGATGTCGAAGTCGCCCGTTTCCTGTCCTATCTTTGCATAGAAGCACACGTGCAGCAGCACGTCGCCGAGTTCCTTGCACGTCTCCGCCTTGTCGCCGCG
Source organism: Bacteroidales bacterium (assembly GCA_004556745.1). Taxonomy (GTDB): domain Bacteria; phylum Bacteroidota; class Bacteroidia; order Bacteroidales; family Bacteroidaceae; genus Alloprevotella. The sequence goes on from SFFY01000051.1 coordinate 11,252, forward strand.
CACGAGCGCGTCGCAGAGTTCGTAAGTTTCTTCAATCGTATTGGGGCGCAGGCTTTCGTTGGTCTGCTTGCGGTCCCAGGGGCATTTCTCTCGCAGTTCGTCGAGCACGTCGAGCAGCCTGCCGAATGCTTCCAGTTTTTCTTCGCGTGTGTGCATGATATATAGTTTGAATTAAGGTCTCACGAGTAGGGGCGTTTTGCAAAACGCCCGCCGTGTGCGCCGCATGGATAAATCAATGAGGCAATCATTAACCGGGCGTTTTGCAAAACGCCCCTACTCCTAATATATATTATACTCTTGCAAAATTAGCAATTTTCATATAAGCAAAGGCGGAAACGCGAAGATAATGTGCATTATTCAGGCAATATCGGCGAGGTCTAAGCCGCTTTTTTGTCTTTGCTCCCTGCGAGCAGCAACCCGAGGCCATGCGCGAGCCGCAGATTGGCGGCTACGGCGATGCTGCCCGCCGCCGCGAGCGCAAGGATTTTCGGCAGACTCCACACGAGGCTGATGCTCCACACGCCGTAGGCGGCGTACGGCAACAGCAGGAGCGACGTGACCAGCCCCGGCACGTAACCCCGCACCATCGCCGCCTGCACCGCGTGGACAATCAGATGCAGGGAGAAGGCGAGGAACAGCGCACCCCACACCTCCGCTGCCCATGGACCGCCGACTAACACGTAGGCCGTGGCAGAGAGCAGCACGACCAGTTCCTCGGCTGCGGCAATGGCAAACGCTCCTGTGCCGAGTGCGCTGAGCCGCGCTATGATTGCCCTAAACTTTGGGAAGCGCCGCGCCAATTCCGCGCCGTGCGTCTGCATCCATCTGCGTTGCACCGCAATCTCCTCCGCGTCGTGAAGCACGAAGGCCAGCGGCAGGGGTAAAACAAGATATAACACCGTAAGTGCGCTCATGGGAAAAAGATTTTAATCGTATCACCATTAAAACGGCAACGCTCCAAGATTATTGTGCCGCGAATAGGCCACGCCTTTTCCCCCATTGTATGCTAAGATAATGCCCACGTTGATTTTATTTTGTAACTTTGCGCCCGAAAAAGTAAAGAATACACTATGTTTGACAATCTTAGCGAAAGACTTGAACGCTCTTTCAAAATCCTCAAAGGCGAGGGACGCATCACTGAAATCAACGTGGCGGAAACGCTCAAAGACGTGCGCCGCGCATTGCTCGATGCCGACGTGAACTATAAAGTTGCAAAATCATTCACCGACCAAGTCAAGGCCAAGGCACTCGGGCAAAATGTGCTCACGGCCGTGAAGCCGGGACAGCTGCTCGTGAAAATCGTGCACGATGAACTGGCGCAGCTTATGGGCGGGCAGGCTACCGACATCAATCTCAAAGGCCACCCCGCCGTGATCCTCATGGCCGGTCTCAACGGTGCGGGTAAAACGACCCTCAGCGGTAAGCTCGCCCTGCTGCTCAAGAACAAGCGAGGCCGCAAACCGCTGCTCGTGGCGTGCGACGTATATCGCCCCGCAGCCGTGGAGCAACTGCGCGTGCTGGCAGAGCAGATAGAGGTGCCCATTTATATGAACCTCGAATGCAAAGACCCCGTGCAAATAGCCCGCGAAGGTATCCACGAGGCCAAGGCAAAGGGCTACGACACGGTGATTGTCGATACAGCCGGCCGCCTCGCCATCGACGAGGAACTGATGCGCGAGATTGCCGCCATTAAGGAGGCCGCGCAGCCCGACGAAACGCTCTTCGTGGTGGACGCCATGACGGGTCAGGATGCCGTGAACACGGCTAAGGAGTTCAACGAACGCCTCGACTTCGACGGCGTGGTGCTCACGAAACTCGACGGCGACACCCGAGGCGGTGCTGCCCTTTCTATACGCACCGTGGTGGATAAGCCCATTAAGTTTGTGGGCACGGGCGAGAAAATGGAAGCCCTCGACGTGTTCCACCCCGAGCGTATGGCCGACCGCATTCTCGGCATGGGCGACATCGTGAGCCTTGTGGAGCGTGCGCAGGAGCAGTACGACGAGAAGGAGGCGCAGCGACTGCAACGCCGTATTCAGAAGAACCAGTTCGACTTCAACGACTTCCTCGCCCAGATACAGCAGATCAAGAAGATGGGCAACCTCAAAGACCTCGCCTCGATGATTCCCGGCGTGGGCAAGGCACTGAAAGATGTGGATATCGACGATGACGCGTTTAAGGGTATTGAGGCCATTATCCTTTCCATGACTCCCAAGGAACGCCAGCGCCCTGAAATCCTCAACCAAAGCCGCAAGATGCGCATCGCGAAAGGTTCCGGCACCAGCATTCAGGAGGTGAACCGCCTCGTCAAGCAGTTCGACCAGACGCGCAAGATGATGAAGATGATGACCGGCTCGAAGATGAAGGCCATGATGGGCAAGATGCCGCAGATGCCGGGAATGCCGAAGTTGAAATAAAATAGATTTGGGGCGTACTTCGGTACGCCCCAAATCATATATATAAATATGTCTATCCAAACTATTACTTCCCTCAACGACCCCGGGCTTGCCGTCTACGCCGCCCTGACCGAGGCGCAGCTGCGCAGCAGGTTGGAACCTGAGAAGGGCGTGTTTATCGCTGAAAGCCCGAAGGTGATCCGCGTGGCGATGAGCGCGGGCTACGAACCTTTGTCGCTGCTCTGCGAGCGGCGGCACTTGACGGGCGATGCCGCCGACATCGTGGCGGCGTTGCCGCAGGACTGTCCCGTCTATACGGGCGAGCGCGAGTTGCTGGCAAGTCTTACGGGCTATACGCTCACACGCGGCGTGCTTTGCGCCATGCGTCGGCCAAAACTGGGGAGCGTGGCAGAGATTTGCAAGGCTGCGCGGCGCGTGGTGGTGTTGGATAATGTGGTGGAGGCAACGAATGTCGGTGCCATTTTCCGCAGTGCCGCCGCTCTCGGCGTTGATGCCGTGGTGCTGGCTGCCACGGCGTGCGACCCGCTGAACCGCCGCGCCGTGCGAGTGTCGATGGGTACGGTGTTCCTCGTGCCTTGGGCGGTGGCAGCCGACCCGATTGCCGAACTTTCCGCCCTCGGCTTCCGCACGGCGGCCATGGCGCTGACCGACCGTTCTATTTCGCTCGACGCGCCCTGCCTGAAAACCGAACCGCGCCTTGCGCTCATCATGGGTACGGAGGGCGACGGACTGCCGCAGGCCACGATTGACCGCGCCGACTACACAGTGCGTATTCCCATGCACCACGGCGTGGACTCGCTCAATGTGGCGGCCGCAGCGGCCGTGGCGTGTTGGGAATTAAGGCAGTAGGGTAGGGGAAAGGCTTCTCGTGCGGGGCAAGCTATGCGCTTCCTCGTGCTGTTGCGGCGCAAAATATAGAGGATGGACCAATTTGGCCCATCCTCTAATGATATTGATGCGGGCAGCAAGCCCGATGGCTGCTCTATTCTTCCCTGTAGCCGCCCTGCTCGCCCCACTCGCCGCCCTCTTCTTTCTTCTGCGTGTCGAAGTGGTCGGTGTCGCCGCCGATGCCGATGAACGAGGAACTCAGGAGGCTCTGCTCTGTCAGGACGGGCACGATGCGCATGACTGGCGTTGTGTATCTCTTTTTGTCCATAGGGCTCGGGGATTTATCTGATGACTTTCTTTCCGTTCACGATATACACGCCCTTTGGCAGCGCGTCCATGGCATCTGCCGTGCCCACGCGGCGGCCGTTGAGGTCATAGACGGGCGCGGCAGCCGGGCGGGGCGCGGCGGTCGGGGCGGCTGCGATGCCGGTGACCTCACCGCTCTCTTCGCCCCATTCTTGATGGAGTTTCTCCGATAGCGATATCAAACTGAGACAGCCTGTCGCAGTTTTACTTTAGAGACATGCTGGCTTTGGGGTATTATTTTGAGGACGATGATAATTTCATATTTACACGCATGAGATAATGTCAAAGGGAAATTGCGAAGATCTATAAGTCCAGCCATATGAAGATGAGCAAAAGAAATGAAGAACCGCTATATTTGGGTTTCGAACTGTAACATGGCGCAATTTTGCCATCGGTACGCCTATCCATAGTTAAATACATATAAAACTGTATGATAATTACGAAAACAGATAGGTAAAATACTGTGCAATTTGAATATTGTCTGTATTTTTGTAGCAAATTTACGATAATGAGTAAAATATTGCAGTATGATACGAGATTTTTGGGTTAAGAATTACCTTTCTATTCGCGATAAGCAAGAATTATGCTTCGTGGCAAAAGGTCCATCTTCGGAACTTGTCACTGAAATTGCTGATGGTGTGTTCTTGTACAAGTTAGGAATCCTCTATGGTTCAAATGCTTCGGGTAAGTCAAATATGTTGATTGCCATGAATGAGGTGTTCCGCCTGTTGGTTTTGCCAAAATCGGATGCGACAGTCGGAATTGGCGGCTACATTCCTTTTGTGCTCACCCAAGATGAACCAACGGAAATGCATGTGTCATTCTATGCAGATGGCATCCGATATGACTACGATGTCAAGTTCAACGGTAAACACATTTTGAGTGAAGTATTGTACTATTACCCAAATAAATCAAAGTCTCTGTTTTA
>SFFY01000092.1 GCA_004556745.1 Bacteroidales bacterium
CGTATGAAAAAGAGCAAGGCGCGCTGGAAGGCATTTTGCTGGTTCCCATGGATCGCGGCGTGATTTTCCTTTCAAAGGCGCTGTTGAATTTCCTGTTCATGCTGGTGGTTGAGCTTATCTCTGTGCCGCTGTTTTACTTCTTCTTTATGGGCAACTATGGCTTTCCTGCATCGTTTGTCCTGGTCATTGTTGCAATTTTAGTGGGAACCATTGGCATGTCAGCAGTGGGTACGCTTCTTTCGACCATCACGGCGGCAACGCGTGGCAAAGACGTTTTGCTTGCGGTGCTGTTCATTCCGCCCATCTTCCCGTTGCTGTATGCTTGCGTTACGGCAACCACGGCGGCGCTGGTGGGTGCCGATGGCTTTATGGATTCCTTTACCGTTTCGCTTGCCATTGCGGCGGCGTATGATGTGATTATGGGCTTGGCGAGCTGGGTTTTGTACGATTTTGTGATTTCCGCGTAGGGCTGTGCGTGCGTCCTGTGCGTTCAGAGGAAAGGAAGGCTTTCGTGTCAAAGGAAAAAGGGCAGGTGAAGATCCCCGAAATGGTGGTGTTCATGAAGCAGACCGTACCCGAGTTCAAGTCCAAAAACTCCGTCTACGAAAAATACGACAAGAAGGAATAGAAAAAGGACACAGTCTGCCTCCCGGCAATCCCAACTCTCAAATAACATCCATATAAGAAACTGCCCAAAGTTTGGCAGAAAGCGCGGGAAGTCGTAACTTCGCGGCATAAGAAAAGGAAATCTGGTTATGGACAAGCAGTTGAAGAAATGCCCGTTAGGGGTTCAGACATTTTCCGAGGTACGCGGAGGAGACTATATCTATATAGATAAGACCGATATGGTCTATCGCATGGCGCAGTCATTCAAATACGTCTTCCTCAGTCGTCCCCGCCGTTTCGGCAAATCCTTGCTCGCCTCCACGCTCCACAGCTATTTCTCCGGCAAGAAGGAGTTGTTCAAAGGTCTTGCCATCGAAAAACTGGAAACCGAGTGGACGGAACACCCCGTGCTGCATTTCGACATGAGCCTCGGCAAGCACATGGGTAAAGAACAGCTGGAGCGATTCCTTGGCGAGCGTCTTGCCTTTGAGGAGCGCAAATACGGCATAGAAAATCCTGCGAAAGACATCAACGACCGGCTGACCAACCTCATCGTCACCGCCTTCGAGAAGACTGGCCGCCAGGCCATCGTCCTGATAGACGAATACGACGCCCCGCTTTTGGACGTGGTGCACGAGAACGAGCAGTTGCCTCTGTTGCGCCAGGTAATGCGCAACTTCTACTCCCCGCTCAAGGCCTGCGACCCCTACCTGCGCTTCGTATTCCTTACAGGCATCACGAAGTTCTCGCAGATGAGCATCTTCAGCGAACTGAACAACCTGACCAACATCAGCATGGACGCGGAGTATGCCGGCATTTGCGGCATCACCGAAGAAGAACTGACCGGTCAGTTATCCGATTACGTCGATTCTATTGCCGATAATCAGGGCAAGACGCACGACGAGGTGCTGCAACAACTGAAGAAGAACTACGACGGCTACCATTTCTCCTGGCCCTCCCCTGACATCTTCAACCCCTTCAGTCTTCTGACAGCTTTCGCCAAGCGCAAAATCGGCAGCTACTGGTTTGCCAGCGGCACCCCGACCTACCTTATAGAGATGATGCGAAAGTTCGGCGTCGCCCCCTCGCAGATAGGTCGCACCCGGGCGATGGTCTCCGCCTTCGACGCGCCGACTGAGCGCATGACTTCCCTTACACCCCTGCTCTACCAGAGCGGCTACACCACCATAAAGGATTACAACCCAATCAGCGGTCTCTATACCCTCGACATACCGAACAACGAGATACGTGTGGGTCTGATGGAAAGCCTCCTGCCCAACTACGTGCAGAGCGCGGCCAACGAAGGCCTGACCGCTATTGCCGACATGTATATGGCGATGCTCGAAGGCGACCTCGACGGCATGCTCCGCCAGTTGCAGCAGTTCCTGCTCACCGTGCCCTATTGCGAGAACACGAACTACGAGGGCCATTACCAGCAGATGCTTTATGTGATATTCTCCCTGCTTGGCCGCTACGTCGATGTCGAGGTGCGCACAGCGACCGGCCGCGTGGATATGGTGATGCAGGCCTTTGGCAAACTCTACCTGTTTGAGCTGAAGCTCAACCGTTCCGCCGCTGCCGCCATGCAGCAAATCAACCTGAACGACTATCCCGCCCGCTTCTCGCAGTGCGGTCTTCCCATCGTAAAAGTCGGCATTAATTTCGACACCTCCACCCGCACCCTTTCCGATTGGGTGATAGAGTAGAGGAGTTCCGTGGGCAAAAACGATAGGATGGGAACGAGTGCCTGGAAGGCACTACAGAGCGAAGCGATGGTAACCGGGTACGCAGTGCCCGGAAAGGTGAGGCGAGGATAATGTGCCTGGAAGGCACTACGCCATAGGACATGTACCTAAAAAGAGAACTCATTGAATTCGTGTCAATTCGTGTGATTCGTGGGCAACAAAAAATTCGCGCCCTTTACGCAAATTTTTTCCCCGAAAGACCCGTCAACCCAGCACTTGTCCACATAATTCCCTGACACACAGTTCTTAAAGTAGCGTATAGTTGCCCCGCCCAACTATACACAACCCAACACAACCCTACACTTTATTCAGCCCCGGACTTCTTCACCACCGCATAGCGTGCCCCGTGGCTCACCCTCCTTTTATTAATGCCGAGCGCCCTGAGTTCCTTGCCCAGTTTCGTGATAGAAATCCCCTGCAGCGCCTTCGGCGACTCCCTTTTGAGAATTTCAAAGATTTCGTTAGGCGACAGCCACTCCAGCTGTTCGCCCTCTGTGGCGAACGACTTGTTGAACGCCTCCACAAGCGGCGAGTGACGATAGAACGAAGCATTGTGCGCCTCAATCTCCGCCTCCTCCGCTTTTGAGAAAAACGTCGGTTCTCCCGCCTGGATTTCCGCCACCGCCTGCGCATACAACTGCGCGTAGTCGATCGGCGCATTGCCGATAGGCCGCTCCACCACCTGACAGAAAAAGCGGCGCGAGCCCGTGGGGTCAGCCAGCAGTTCCGAGTAATTCGACGTACCGATGAACGCCGCCACGCGGCGCACCTCCGACAGCCCCCTGCTTCGGGGACGGCGCATCTTCACGTCCGTCAGTTGCATCAGGTTCTTCAGTACCCCC
>SFFY01000013.1 GCA_004556745.1 Bacteroidales bacterium
CAGCGCACTCATGCCCAACTGGACTGTGTACCGCACCATACAAGAAATAGAAAATTTCTGCGGCGTGCGGTTCTATATTGACAGCGAAGGCTACGGTCATATTGTCAGAACAAAAGACTACTACACGGACGTTATAGCGCATCGCACAGTCGCTGACATTGTAGAAGAGCATAGTGTAGAGATTAACGAGGAAGCCCAACAAAAAGACATCACGAGGGCTAATGTGATGTACGCTTTCAACGAGGGTAATTATACAGAATATCCCAACGGATTGTTTATAAAAAGCGAAATCCTGAAAGGGGCAAACTTGCAATTCGTAGACAATTATAATGATATTGCTTCGACAGAAAAGCAAGCGTCAAGCATCTACTATACGAAACAGAATATCAGCAAATGCTTTGCTTATACAAACGGACTGCAAAACGTTGCGCCGCTTGGCCCTCTAATGAGGGATAAATCCAACACGGAGGACTTCACGAAACTCGGAATAATCCCTGCTAAGATGACTAAAAGGATCGTGAAGATTTACGGATACAAAAATCAGCAAATAGAAGATTTCGGTAGATTCTTTTATAGAGTTGAAACAAATCCTTTGGATATTGAAGTTCCAATGATTGTTGCCTCTGGCAGTACTGTTCCACCTAATACAGGAGGCTTTAACACGGCACAGATGCTCGCTAAAGGAGACACTTCTCTCCCAGAAAATCTCCAAGTGAAATCGCATAACTCATTCTTAGAAGTAGCTGTAATTCCGAAGAGGATAAAAAACGGGGTAGGTCCGCAATATTTCGACTGCTACCAGCCTTGGGAGTGGGCAGACCCAAATTGGAAACTCGGTTGCGTGTTCCCAACGGCTAACGGAATGAACGGAATCAAATATGCAGATGGGTATATTCAACTTAATAGAAACGTGTTGCGTGCATACACAAGTGCAGATAATGAATACGACAATCAAACTTGGGAAATCGCGCACTCATTTTCGCTTTGCGACACAAGAAGTCCAATCTATAAGAATGCGCTCGACCCTGACAGAAGCGACACGGCCGCGAATACGAAAGCGGAATACTGCTTCAAGTTCACTGACGACATAATGCCAGGAGACATTTGCAACGTGTTCCATATCAGGAACAGGAAGTTTGTATGCCTTCGCATCGAGTACACCATTACAGAGCGCGGCGTGTCGCCGATGAAAACGGGCTATTTCTACGAAACAGACCGTTAGCTGCCCGCCTCGCCGGCATCGCCGCCGCTCGCGCTGAAAATCTTATAAACTGTTATTCGCCTGCGCTTTTTCTTACCGTCCGCGACTTTGCCCGCCAATAGGCTGCCAAAGTCGCGGGCTTTGTTTGCAGGCGACTCTCCGTCTTCTGCTTTATCAATTTCAGCGGCGGCAAGCTGCGGTGCGGAGGTTTCGGTAGGCGCATCTTTGCCGCCCATGGGCGGCGTGCCTCCTTCTTTCTCGCGCGGCCGCTCCGCTTTTACCGCCGCCGTTTCAAGCGGTAGAAGCACATCGGCGGTCGCTTGCCGGACTTGCGCTTGCTGCGCCGCGCAGCCAGGACGTTCCGCGCCCCGGTCTTCATTTGCCGCATGCGCACTTGCGCCCTTCACAGAAGGAGCGGCAGAAGATTCGCCCGGCTCGCGGAATGCTCCCTTGAAGTGCTTGGTCTCTTCATGTACCGTCAGGCTGTCGCCTTTGAGGTACTTGTTCGTAGTGCTGATGTCGGTATGCCGCGCCTGGTCGCGTGCCACGACAATGCCCTCCGCATTGGCGAGGTCGCGAATACCGCTGTCTTTAAGCGAATAGAACTGCTTCGACATATCCCACCGCAAGGCCTCGCGCACCTTCACGAAGTAATCGCGGAAGATGCGGCTCTGCGCCTGGTGCTCGCTCGGACGGAAGTCCTTGCCGAACAGATAGCAGCAGCCGGGGCGGTCGAATACGCGCAGTTCTATCATCAACCTTATAATGGTATCATTCAACCCAACCATGCCGTCGCGCTTGTTCTTGCTGATCGCGCCGGGCACGAACACCCTCTGCTCTTTCAGATTGATATGCTCCAGCTTAATTTGCGCCAATTCGATAGGACGGATAAATGTGTAGTACTCCATAAGGCAGGCAAGCAGATAGTGCTTGTTCGTCCTATCGAGATAGCCTTGCAACTGCTTTATCTCGTCAGTAGAAAGCGCGTTGCGCTTCTTCGGCTCCTCGCGCAGTTTCTGTATCTTGCTGCAAGGGTTCTCACGCAGATACCCCTTGCCCACCATCCAAGTACAGAAAGCGGAGAACCAGATGAGATAATTGTTGCGCGTCCTTGCCGTGCTTTCACGGTCGATGAGAATGTACTCGAGAAAATCAGTTATAAGCAGACGGTCCACCTGATAGCTATATTTCAGAGGAATGCCGTTCTTTTCCACCCAGTCTGTGAAGATACAGAGGTAAGACAGATAACCGTACGCAGTCTTCTCCTTCATCGTGCCTTTCTCAGCGGAGCGTTGGCAATACGACTTGTATTGCTCGAGGCACTCCGCAAAAGGCGTGTTCTCCCTTAAAGTAGTGGTCTTCACCCAAACATTCCATCCGGAGCGCAGGCGGTAGGTCAGCACGGAAATAAGTTCCGTTGCCCTTGCCTTGCGCTCCTTGGCTGTCTTCAGCCTGTTAAGATAATATTTCTTGCGCCTCATAGAATCAGACACGGGGTCATAGCAATAGAAGTCCACGTAGGCACATTTTTTTGTTTGATGAAATTGCGGGAGCGAGTAGGGGATAAGTTCATAAACGCCCCTCGGGCTGCTGTTCGCGTAGGTATACATTTTTTTTGACATTTTTTGCGAAAGCCTAACAAAGCCTCGAAAAAACGCCGGTTAAACATTTCGTCCCATTTCGGGACAGTTGGTTTTAGGGACATCAAAAAAATACACACCAAGTCTGTTGAGCCTTGATGTGTATCTGTTTGATTTTAGGGTAATTGTTTTAATCGACCACTGCCGATCATTCCTTAGTAGTTGCGGAGGCTCGACTCGAACGAACGACCTCCAGGTTATGAGCCTGGCGAGCTACCAACTGCTCCACTCCGCGATCTATCAATTTCGGACTTATTTCCGAATTGCGATGCAAAATTACGCTTTTCTTATATGATAGCAAAGGGTTTTGCCGTATTTTTTGCGAGAAAGGGCGAAATAAAGGGATTTTGATGCTACAAAACAGCAAAGCACCGCCCAATAAGAAGTTTGGAGCGGTGCTTTGAAGTGGATTAGTTATAAAAAAGCAAATGCGAGAATCAATATACTTCTACTTTTGCCGCGAGGCGCTTGGCCTTGTCGCGCAGGGCATCGAGGTCGCCGCCTACTTCGTCGCGGCAAACCACTACGCCCATGCGGCGGTTGACGCGCGTGGTGGGTTTGCCAAAGATGCGGATGTCGGCATCTTCCTCGCAAGTCTCTTCGATGCCACGGTAGCGCGGCGGTTCGTTGGAGGCAATGGGGGAGAGGATAACGGCGCTGGCGCCGATTGCCAACTGCTTCACGCAGGGAATGGGCAAACCCAGCACGGCGCGGAGGTGCAACTCAAACTCGTTGAAGTTTTGCGTGCCGGCAAGCGTCACCATACCCGTGTCGTGCGGGCGGGGAGAAAGTTCGGAGAAGTAAACGCCGTTTTCGTGGCTGAGGAAAAATTCCACGCCCCAAATGCCTGCGCCGGTCAGGGCAGCCGTTACCTTGTCGGCCATACGGCAGGCTTCTTCCAAATGCTCTGGGGCGATGTGTGCCGGCTGGAAACTTTCGCGATAGTCGCCGCCACGCTGCACGTGGCCTATGGGCGGGCAGAATAGGGTAGGGCCATTCTTCTGCGTCACGGTGAGCAACGTGATTTCGCTATCGAAACGGATGAATTCCTCGATGATCACTTCCTGTATGTCGCCGCGGCTGCCCGAAATGGCGTATTCCCAAGCGTGCTGCAACTCTTCTGCCGTGCGCACTAAGGATTGGCCTTTACCCGATGACGACATCAAAGGCTTCACTACACAGGGCAAGCCAATCTTTTCGGCGGCCTCTTTGAGTTCTTCAAAGGTTGTGGCATAAAAGTAACGGGCTGTTTTAAGTCCCAGTTCTTTTGCGGCGAGGTCGCGAATGGCTTTGCGGTTCATGGTAAAGTTTACGGCGCGGGCAGAAGGCGTTACCTGAATGCCCTCGCGCTCGAAATCGTACAGGCGCTCCGTGCGGATAGCCTCGATTTCGGGAACAATGATGTCGGGACGGTGCTTTTCTACAACGCGCGTAAGGGCATCGCCGTCGAGCATGGAGAAAACTTCGCATTCATCGGCAACCTGCATTGCCGGAGCACCGGCGTAGGAATCGCAGGCTATGACATGCTGCCCGAGCCTTTGGGCGGCAATCACAAACTCCTTGCCGAGTTCGCCGGAACCAAGAAGCAATATTTTTTTCATCGTAGGATATTGTTTTAGATAGTCATATAACTAAAAAGATGCCTTGACAGGTTAGAACTTTCAACGCATCTTTTTCTTCTTTCAGCAAGTGGCGGTTTGTTGCGCAAACATTGCGGCGGCGAGCCGGGCTTCATGTTCGCTGGTAGTTCCGGGAACGTATAAGCGCGCAAATGCTTTGATAAAATTCAAAGTCTTCTCTTTCGGAGAGGAAGTGTTGGGAGTAAAATGTGGCATAGGCATTGTTTTGTTTGTTTTACAACATAATAACGCGTATGTTGCACATTTATTTTATTTGCGTGCAAATTATTTTTGCGTGTGCCGGGCAATTACCTTTTTTCTCCCTGATACTCGATGCAAAGGCGGCGCAGGTCGTACATCGAACCGTTGTAGATATTCAGGTCTACCTTATGGTTGATGCCCGCAAGTTTGCCGCAATCAGTGTGTTGCCAGAACTTCCATTCGCCCTTATAGCTAAGGTCTTTCACGTAGTAGTGGGCTATCCAGTAGGGATAAGCGTCGAACTCTTTTGTATTGAGCACGTCGAGCCTGAACTTATAGCTGGTGTAAAGGATAGGCTTCACATGATAGCGTTCCTCCACAGCCCGCAGCCACGTGAGCGAGGCAGCGCGCAATTCCGCCGCGCTCAGTCGTCCGCGCTCCTCAATGTCGAGCACAGGGGGCAGGTCACCCTCTTCGAGATGCACTTGCTTGAGAAAATATTCCGCTTGCTTTTTCGCCGAGACGTTGGGTTTGAAATAATGGTACGCGCCGCGCAGAAATCCGTACTCGCGCGCTTTGTAAAAGTTCTCGTTGAAATTTTCGTCCAGCAGGCTGCGCCCTTCCGTGGCCTTAATGAAGACGAAGCAGATGCCCTCGCCGTCGATCTCTGCCTTTGAAAGTTTTTCCCAGTCAATGCTTCCCTGATGATGGCTGATATCGATGCCGTGGATAGAATAGCCTTTGGGATAATCTTCCTTGCCGTAGAGCGCACGCCACTTGGCGCTGTACGGAGCCACGACATATATATATATAAGGTAGCAGAAAAGAGCGGCGGCGGCAAGGATGAAGAGGCGCGTGAGCAGGGTGCGCGTCTTTTTCATCAAGAGAAGTCCTCTTGATTTCTGCGGCGCACGCTTCGCGTTGCTCTTCTTCTTCGGCATTACTCTTTTAGTTACCATATTTTACAAAAAGAGAAACCGCTATTCAGGCAATTCTGATTAGCGGTTTCTCCTGAAAAAGATTTTACTTACCTTGTTCGAGTTTGAGGGTCATCGTGCACTGGTCGCATACTTCCGTGGGGCCGAAGTACTGAATGGGGCCGGGATATACGAAGCACGTGTTTTCTGCCCATTCCTCGCGGTGAGCGGCAAATTCCTTGAAGGGAGCGCCGTCGAGACGCACGAGTGCCTTGCGGATAACGGGCTTCATCTGACCGTGACGACGTTCCATGTTCATCATCATCGTGATGGGCACACCGCCGGCAATCCACTGCTCTGCGGGAGCCGTCGTGTTCTTAACGATTGCCATGTAGCCGGTCTTGCCGTTGGCAACGAGCTGTGCGGCGCTCGTACCGAGTGCATAGCAGTAGTCGGCATCGTAGTTGGAGGGAGCGGCGCAGCGTCCTTCGTAACCGAAGAAGTGGTGCTGGGCCGCAAACTTGCCGTTGAACTTGCCTTCCTTCTTCCATTCAGCCAATTTCGTGGCCACCATTTCAGAAAGGAGCTTTTCAGTTTCAATGAGGGAAACCTGTACATTTCCGTGCGGGTCGCGCTCCATCGTGAGCTGCTTGGCAACGCCTTCGGGCAGGCTCTGATAGATAGCGGCATTCTCGGCAGAGAGATGCTCAATCACCCAAGCGCGCTTGGCAGCGGCTTCAACTGCTTCGCCTTCGGGCGTAGCAAGCAGGTCGTTGAGTTCGGCGATGAGCTTTTTCATTGCGGGGATGAACTCAATGAGACCTTCGGGAATGAGCACCGTACCGAAATTATTACCGTTTGCGGCACGCTTTGCCACAACGTCGGCGATATAGGTTACGATGTCGTCGAGCGTCTGGTTCTTTTCCTCAACCTCTTCGCTCACGATGCAAACGTTGGGCTGGCATTGCAGGGCACATTCGAGGGCGATGTGGCTGGCGGAGCGGCCCATAAGTTTGATGAAGTGCCAGTATTTGCGAGCGGAGTTAGCATCGCGCTGGATGTTACCAATCACTTCGGCATAGGTCTTACAAGCCGTGTCGAAACCAAATGACGTTTCAATCTGGTCGTTCTTCAAGTCGCCGTCGATGGTCTTCGGGCAACCGATTACCTGCACACCGTAGTTCTTGGCAGCATAGTATTCAGCGAGGACGCAGGCGTTGGTGTTGGAGTCGTCGCCGCCGATGATGACGATGGCCTTGATGCCCAGTTCGCGGATAATCTTGATACCGCTCTCGAACTGGCTTTCCTCTTCGAGCTTCGTGCGGCCGGAACCAATCATGTCGAAGCCGCCGGTGTTGCGATACTCATCAATGATTTCGTCGGTCAGTTCAATGTATTTGTGGTCAACGAGACCGCCGGGGCCCATAAGGAAACCGTAGAGTTTGTTCTCCTTGTTCTGTTTTTTCAGTTCGTCGTACAGGCCGCAAATGACGTTGTGACCGCCGGGAGCCTGGCCGCCGGAGAGAATAATACCGATATTCATCGGCGCATAAGCACGCTTCTCGTCAGAGGGTACGAACTCAACGAGCGGCATACCGTAGGTGTTGGGGAAGAGTGCCTTAATCTCGGCCTGATTGCCGACGCTTTCAGTAGGCTGTCCTTCTTTGATGCTCACATTGCCGCGCAAACCGAGGGGAAGTTTGGGCTGGTAGGCGGCACGTGCAATTTGCAACGCACTTTTTTCCATAATGATGTTAGATGTGATATTTGTTAGAAACTATAATGTGCTTTATGTTTTGCCTTGCAAAAATAATAATTTTCAGTGTTATATTTTGCTGTATTCGCCGCTTTCTTGCTAAGATACTGGCAGTTTTTTATATTATGCAGTCCGTTGGGAATGGTTTACTGCTCCTTTGCCTTACCTTGTTCCTTAAAGCAGAGGGCGAAATGCAGGAGCACCGCAAGGGCGTAACCGGCAAAGATAAACCAGATGGTGTCCCAGTTGCCAACTTGAAAGAAGTTGCCGCCCACCTCTTTCATCTCGGTGTAATGGTTTACCACCGCCTGTGCCATAAGCATGCCGAAGGTTGCGCCGAGGCCGTTGGTCATAATCATAAACAGCCCCTGTGCGCTGCTGCGTATCTCGGGTTTTGTGCTTTGGTCTACGAACAGTGCGCCGGAGATGTTGAAGAAGTCGAAAGCCACGCCGTAGACAAGCATAGAGAGCAAGAGGAGCCAAACGCCCATTCCGGGGTCGCCGATGGCGAACAAGCCGAAGCGCAGCACCCAAGCGAGCATGGCTATCATCATCACGCGCTTAATGCCGAAACGCTTCATAAAGAAAGGAATGAGCAAGATGCAGCAGGTTTCGCTGATCTGAGAAAGCGAAATCAGGATGCCTGCGTGCGCCACGCCGAACGTATCGGCATATTCAGGTTCTGCCGCAAAACTGCTGATAAACGGGTTGGCGTAGCCGTTGGTGATTTGCAAGGAAACGCCGAGCAGCATGGAGAAAATGAAGAATATGGCCATCTTGCGCTGCTTGAAGAGCACGAAGGCATCGAAGCCCAACGATTCTACGAGGCTCTTCCTTTCGTGCTTGCTGTTTACGGGGCAATGGGGTAGGGTCTGCGCGAAAACGGCGAGCCCGATGCTCAAAGCGGCAGATACAAAGAATTGGTTGTAGTCGGCCATAAAGCCCATGAGGTCAACCGCCCACATGGTGCAGATGAAGCCGATTGTACCGAACACGCGAATGGGCGGAAAATCTTTTACCGTGTCCATACCAGCGTTGATCAAGCCGGTAAATGCCACGGAATTGCTCAAAGCGATGGTCGGCATATAGAACGCCACGCTCAACGTGTAGAGCGTGAACAGTGTAGCCATTTCTACATTTGCACCCGCCGTCATGCCGTAATAGGCCGCCGAACCCATAAACAGTCCGGCCAAGAGGTGGCAAATGCCCAAGAGCCTTTGCGCCGGTATCCAGCGGTCGGCCACAACGCCCATAAGTCCGGGCATAAAAATCGACACGAAACCTTGCACGGAGTAGAACCAGCCGATATGCTGGGCCAAGCCCACGTTGCCGAGATAGCGCCCCATAGAGGTGAGATACGCGCCCCAAACGGCAAATTCAAGGAAAAGCATTACCCCGAGGCGGGGTTTTAAGAAGTGGTTATTCATTGTGATGATTTATGGTTAATTCATTATATTTTAATGTATCAAACTTTCCCCGCCTTATTGAGCGCGTGCCACAGGCTTTGGCGAAATTCGGGGTTGAATGCCTGCATTTGTTCCATGATGCCGTGAATTTCGTGCCGTTTGCCGATTTTGTCGAAAGGACAGGCTTTTACGGTAGCGACAACTTCGGTGAAATCAGCCCAAAGGCGCAAATCGGCTTCATCTACCGCGCAGAGCGGACGAATGAGCGTTATGGGAAATTTATCCATCGCGAGCCGCGCGGGCATGGTCGCGAACGTACCGTTGAAGGTGAGGTTCATCATCGCCGTTTGCAGCAGGTCGTCGCGGTGGTGGCCCAAAGCAATTTTGTTGTAGCCGTTGGCTTGCGCATAATTAAATAATGTCTTGCGGCGCGTCCACGAACAAAGAAAGCAGGGGGAGCGGTCTTCCTTCTTATCAGGTGCAAAGGAGGCATCAAGAATCTCGAAGCCCGTGCCGTGCTGCTCGGCATATTCTTTGAGTTGAAGCAGGTCCGTGCGATAGTCCACGTTTGCCATGCGCACGTGAACGGCGTGCAGGTCAAACGAGCCGTTGTTACTGCGGCGCATCACGGATAGGAAATGCAGCAATGCCATAGAATCCTTGCCGCCCGAAAGCGCCACAAGCATACGGTCACCCGGTTCGATGAGCCGATAGGCGGCCACCGCCTCACGCACACGGTGCAAAATGCGCCGTTCGCAGGATTTGGCACTCTTTTCTGCTGATTTCATCGTATTCCGCTATCTGAATACGAAATAAACGGCAGCCACGAGGCAAATAAATGCCGCCACGTGGTTCCAGTGAAACTGCTCGCCTTTGAAGAAGAGGGTCACAATCACCGTGAACACGATGAGCGACACCACTTCCTGTATGACTTTCAACTGTATCAGACTAAACGGGCCGCCGTTGTCTATAATGCCGATGCGATTTGCCGGCACTTGGCACATATATTCAAAGAATGCGATGCCCCAAGAAAAGAGGATGACCAAAATGATCGGCCAGTTCGTGCTTACGCCCGTCTGTTGCAGGCGCAGATGCCCGTACCACGCAAAGGTCATGAATATATTGGAGCAAACCAATAGCAATATAGCATAAAGTCCTTGCATATCAACCGTTATGCTATTACTTGTTTTGCAAATATTCGTCCATTGAAGCCGCCGCTTGCTTGCCGTCGCCCATGGCGAGGATAACGGTCGCGCCGCCGCGCACGATGTCGCCGCCGGCGAAGAGGGTAGGGATGGACGATTGCATCTTTTCGCTTACGGCGATTGTGCCTTTACGACCCAGTTCCAAGCCTTCCACAGAACTCGGCACTATGGGATTGGGCGACACGCCGATGCTCACGATTACGAGGTCGGCAGCCACGCGCACCACACCGCCTTCAACGGGCACGGGGCGACGGCGACCGGAAGCGTCGGGCTCGCCAAGTTCCATCTGTTGCAGCACAATTTCCTTTACGCGTCCTTGCTCGTCGGCAATATATTCTATGGGGTTGTGCAGAGTGAGGAACTCAACGCCTTCCTGCTTGGCATGGTGCACTTCTTCCACGCGCGCCGGCATTTCTTCTTCGGAGCGGCGGTACACGATAAAGGCTTTCTCTGCACCGAGGCGCAGGGCTGTGCGCACGGAATCCATAGCGGTATTGCCGCCGCCGATGACAGCCACGTTCTTACCCATGGGAACGGGCGTGTCGCTGTCGGGATTGGAAGCGTCCATAAGGTTCACGCGCGTCAGGTACTCGTTGCTCGAAAGGATATTGATGGCATTTTCGCCCGGAATGCCCATAAAGTTGGGCAGACCTGCGCCGGAGGCCACGAAGATGCCGGCAAAGCCTTGTTCTTCCAGTTCTTGAATGCTAATGGTCTTGCCCACGATGCAGTCTTTCACGAAAGTCACGCCACTCTTTACAAGCAAGTTGATTTCAGCATCTACAATTTTGTTGGGCAAACGGAACTCGGGGATGCCGTATTTGAGCACGCCGCCAATTTCGTGCAGCGCCTCGAAAACGGTCACGTCGTAGCCACGCTTGGTCATTTCTCCGGCAAACGAAAGTCCGGCAGGACCCGAACCCACCACGGCCACTTTCACGCCGTGACGCAGGGTGGGGCGGATAGGTTCTACTACGCAGTGCTCGCGCTCGTAATCGGCAGCAAAGCGTTCGAGATAGCCGATGGCCACAGCCTTGCCGCCTGTTTTAAGATGTATGCAGCGCGATTCGCATTGCTTTTCTTGCGGACATACGCGGCCACAGACGGCGGGCAGCGTGCTGGTTTCCTTAATGGCGTGCGCGGCCTTTACAAATTCTCCTTTTTCTATATGCTTGATGAAGCGGGGAATATCAATGCCCACGGGGCAGCCCTGCACGCAACCGGGATTGTTGCAGTCGAGGCAGCGACGGGCTTCCATTTGTGCCGTTTCCACCGAAAGTCCCTGGTTCACTTCCTCGCGCAACTGGCGGGCACGATACGAGGGTTCGAGTTCCGGCATCGTGCAGCGCGCTTGCGCCATGCGCTCCTTAGGCTTAACGGAAAGACGGAGTTCTTTGCGCCATTCGGCATCGCGCGAAGCGTCTTCCTGGGCGTGGCTTTCGTTCCAGTGTTCCAGTTCTTCGCGTTCCTCCTTACGGAAGGCGGCAAGACGTTTAAGCATTTCGTCGAAATCCACCTGATGTCCGTCAAACTCTGGACCGTCCACGCAGACAAACTTCGTTTGACCGCCCACAGAGATACGGCAGGCGCCGCACATTCCCGTACCGTCCACCATGATAGTATTGAGCGAAACGTCCGTTGAAATCTGGTATTTTTGCGTCAGAAGGCATACGAATTTCATCATAATGGCGGGACCGATGGCAAAGCATTTGTCTACCTTTTCGCGCTTGATGACGCGCTCTATGGCCTCCGTGACCAGTCCTTTGTCACCGTAACTGCCGTCGTCGGTCATAATGATTACTTCATCGCTCGAACTGCGCATCTCTTTTTCTAAGATAATCAGTTCCTTAGTTCTTGCAGCCAAAACTGTCACAACGCGGTTTCCCGCCGCTTTCAATGCTTGTACGATGGGCAGCATCGGAGCAACACCCACGCCGCCGCCGGCGCAGACCACCGTTCCGAAATTCTCGATGTGCGTAGCCCGTCCGAGGGGGCCCACAACGTCGGTAATGTAATCGCCGGGTTCGAGGGCGCAGAGTTTTTGTGAGGAAAGACCTACGTTTTGCACCACAAGCGAGATGGTGCCTTGCTCTTTGTCGGCAGCGGCAATGGTAAGCGGCATGCGTTCGCCGGTTTCGCCAACGCGCACAATGACAAAATGCCCGGCGCGTCGCGAACGGGCAATCAGGGGTGCTTCAACTTCAAAACGGAACACTTTTTCCGAAAACTGTTCCTTGCTGATAATCTTGTTCATATTATTATATGTGTGGCTTTATCTTCGTATTTGCGGTTTTTCATACTGCAAAGGAAATAAAAAGTTAGTCAATAAAGTAATTTTCTCGTGGTTTTCTCTTAAATCTCCCTTATTTCAAATTTCTATTAAACATAATTGCAATTCTAATTAAATGCGCAGATAGTTGGAATTGCAAACGATTACGGGAAAATTTTATGATGGAAGAATTATTACATGTCCTGTGGCGTAGTGCCTTCCAGGCACATCGTCCTCGCTACGTCAATCCGAGCACTTCGTGCCCGGTTATCGTCGCTGCGCTCCGTAGTGCCTTCCAGGCACCATAACGTAAAAACGAATTCGGACGACCGTTTCGCACTGCGCTAAGCATTTACCCCAATCACAAACAAACGATATCGGTTTACCACTCTTTGCGCAGAGCGTTATTTATACTAAGTGCCTGGAAGGCACTACAGAGCGAAGCGATGGTAACCGGGCACGCAGTGTCCGGAACAACGAGGACGGTACGATGTGCCTGGAAGGCAATACGCCAAAGGACAGGTTTCAAGGAAAGCGCAGCAATACATAAATTCTGCTCCCGTTTCCCCAATCGCAAACAAACGTTATCGGTTTTCCACTCTCTGCGCGGAGCGTGATTTTGCCGTTTGCAATTTTTACGCTTCTGCATTTTCGGAAATTTTGAAAGTTTAGGAAAATATAACGCTGACGGACTTGCGAAAAATTTTCAGGCAGCAAAGAAAAACGGTTTAGTAAGTTCGTTTCAACTATCCTATATGACCGTAAAAACTATCCTATAAGATAATTTTCACGATCACGGAGATAATTTTTACGCTCTTGCTTAAAATTTTCACGATCTTGTTGATAGTTGCATGTAAAACAAAAGCAGGAAATGCGCCGTGCCGCGCTCTTCCTGCTTGCAAGGCAAATTTAATCATTTATTCCCGTTGCGGCAAATCTGAAAAAGTGTGTAGGAAGCAAAAACAATTAAAACCGCTTGTCCTGTGTGGGCTTTCGCTATATAAACTACCCGATGTATGAATAAGGAAATTATATGGCAAAAGTATTAACTGCCTGGAAGGCAGTACGGAGCGTAGCGACGATAACCGGGTACGCAGTGCCCGGAAGCGGCTATTGCACTGATTCTGCCTGGAAGGCAGTACGCCTGTGAAAATGTTTAACCCCGTCCTTTGGCGTAGTGCCTTCCAGGCACATCGTCCTCGTTTGGTTTATCCGGGCACTGCGTACCCGGTTATCGTCGCTACGCTCCGTAGTGCCTTTCAGGCACGCAGCAATGATATTTAAGCGGTTTTTATGGTTTTTGTTTATTTCCTCAACGCCAATAACCCGCCAAACGTAATCAATCCGTTGAGCAAGAGCAATTCATAACCGAATTTATAGCCAAGCCATTGCTGGGCGTTGAGGTCCAAAACGAGGCAGATGAGCGGCGCGGCAATGCAAACGGCAGGAACATAGCGGTCGCGCAGCGCCGTGTGCTTTACAAACAGGCTGTAGGTAAAGAGGCCGAGCAGAGGGCCGTAAGTATATGAGGCGATTACGTAGATAGCGTTGATTAGGCTGGTGGCATCCCCTACAATCCTGAATGCCAACAACATGAGTACCACAGCAGCGACCACGCAGATATGCACGCAGCGGCGGATTTTCACTTGCTCGGCGGCGGAAAGTCCGTTGCGGTTTTCCACTCTTAGGAGATCAATGCAAATAGTCGTAGTGAGCGCGGTCAGTGCCGAGTCGGCGCTCGAAAAGGCGGCGGCGGAAAGTCCGATGGCAAAGGCGATGCAAACGCCCCACCCCAACGCGCCGCTCGCCACCACGGCGGTCAGCAGTTCGTCGCCGCTCTGCGGCAAGGCAATGCCCGTACGGGCGCAAAACGTATAGAGCAGCACGCCCAGAAAGAGGAAGAGAAAATTAACGGGCAGGAAGGCCGTACCATAGAGGCACATCTCTTTTTGCGCCGAGCGCAAGTCTTTGCAGGTCAGATTCTTTTGCATCATGTCTTGGTCAAGTCCCGTCATCACCACCACGATGAACATGCCGCTTATGAACTGCCGCCAAAAGTTTGTGGTATGGCTCCAGTCCCAGTCGAACACGCGCGTCATCTCGCTTCCGCGCCATAATTCCGTCACAGTGCCCCACCCCATTTGCGGAGCGCCGATTACGGCGAGCGCAATGGCGATCGCTGCACCCAACATACAGACTGTTTGCAACGTGTCCGTACGTACCAGCACCTTGATGCCGCCGCGCCGCGTATAACCCCACATCAAGCCTAAAAGGGCAAGGGCGGTGAGGCTAAGGGTCAGCGTGTTGCCAAATGCAAATCCCGAAGCGCGGAGCAGGGGGCGCGTGATAAAGGTGTCGAGCACGAGGCAAACGGGAAAGAGCCGCGCCGCAGCGCCGGTGAGTTTGCTGAGCACGAAAAATGCCGCGCCCGTGCGGTGGGAATGCTTGCCGAGGCGGTCGGCCAAGACGGTGTAAATGCTCGTCAGACGCAAATTATAATAGACGGGCAGCAGCACGTACGCCACGAGCAGGTAGCCGGGAATAAAACCGAGGCACATTTGCAGATAGGTCATGCCCGTAGCCGCCGCCCAGCCGGGCACGGACATGAAGGTAACGCCCGAAATGCTCGCCCCCACCATGCCCACGGCCACCATCCACCATGGCGAACTGTGTCCGGCGCGAAAAAAGTCGTCGTTGCCGCCGCCCGTGCTCTTGCGGCTCACGCGGCGCGAGATGTAAATAAGGAGGAGAAAATAGGCAACGAGGGTTGCCGGCATCACTATTTCTGCTGATTTCATCGGAAAACCAAAAAAGTATGCGTTGGTTGGATTTAGAAAATAGGTTTTGGATAAAAACCATGAAAAACATCTTGCTTCGTTTGAAGCCCTGCGGGCAACGCCGCTGGTCTTAACGCCGAGCCTGCGACCCTATGGTGTCGCGCTCGCCCTTAATCCCTGCGGCTGCGGTCGGTGCCCGCCCGCTTCAAACGCTGCAAGGGAAAAACCATTAAAAACCCGTGAGACCTTGAAATTTTGCCGCAAAGTTAAGAAGTTTCGCGCTTTTCTCGCCCCGCCTCCCCGCCTTTCCGTCTACTAAATCTGCATTTTCTTATAAGAAAAGCCCTACTTTTCGCATCCGACACGCTTTTCTTTCCGTGCAAATGCGTAACTTTGCACAATAATATATATATAGACGACTGTTGATAGTAGTGGTGTATGCGTACGCCTTAAAAATATATGTATTGAGGCGGGCTGAAAGCCCAATTGTTGCCAATAGCCCGGGGCAACGCCCCGGGAAAAAGGAGCAAGCGACAATACATTCGGCATTTTTGCCTACAAAAATGCCACGCGCCAAAAGCGCGTAACCCCATCACACGGGGCGTTGCCCCTCATAAAGCAAGTTGCTCTTACAGAGCGCGACACTATAATCAATGCATCACCGCTTCCCGGGGCGTTGCCCCGGGCTTGGCGCAACAACTGGGCTTTCAGCCCGCCCTAATGGCACAATAAATTATTCGACATATTATTTTAGGTATAGGTATTAGTCACAAAAATTTAAGGAGAACTATTTGAAATGAAAAGTTTTAGTATCTCGGAAGACCTCAAAAACATTATCGAAATAAGTTGTGACGTGGCGCAACGGGCACAGTTGCGCGAAGTGTCGCCGCTCTGCCTGCTCGTGGCAATGCTCGCCACATCGAAAGTAAAGCGTCTGCTCACTTCATGGGAAATAAATGCGGAAGCCCTGTTGCTGGAAGCATCGGATGCCCTGCGCCGACGCGTGGAAATGCAAAAGGCATTGGCCGCCTACGAACCGAAGCACGACGAAACCGCCGCGCTCAATCAGGAAGCGTCCAACCTCGTGCGCCTCGCCGCACTCGAGGCGCGCCGCACGGGCAAAAGCGCCGCCGGAGTGGAGCATATCCTTCTGACCATGCTCCGCGAAAAGCACAACGCCGCAGGCCGACTGCTCGAAAAGGGCGGCATGACCTACGAAAACGTTTGCGAACGCCTCGGCGTGGAACTCCCCAAAAGCACGTTTGGCATTGACAACGACGATGCCGACGACATGCCGCCCGAAGACTTCGCCTCCTCCGGCAAGGCTGCAGGCAGCCAGCAGCCGGCAGGCACGCGCACCAAGGAAAAGACCGACACGCCCGTCATCGACCATTTCGGCACCGACCTCACCGCCATTGCCGCCAAGGGCGGACTGGATCCCGTGGTGGGACGCGAGCGCGAAACGGAGCGCATGGTGCAAATCCTCTGCCGCCGCAAGAAGAACAACCCGATACTTATCGGCGACCCCGGCGTGGGCAAGAGCGCAGTGGTGGAAGGACTGGCGCAGCGCATCGCCGGCGGAAAGGCCCCGCGCGTGCTTTCGGGCAAGCGCATCGTAGCACTTGACATGGCGGCCATCGTGGCCGGCACGCAGTATCGCGGACAATTTGAGGAGCGTCTGCGCAAACTCATCGAAGAACTCAAAAAGCACGATGAGATTATTCTCTTCGTCGATGAGATACACACGATTATCGGAGCCGGTTCTGCGCCAGGCAGTCTCGATGCCGCGAATATCCTGAAACCGGCCCTGGCGCGCGGCGAAGTGCAGTGCATCGGCGCGACCACCATCAACGAATACCGCAAAACCATCGAAAAGGACGGCGCATTGGAACGCCGTTTCCAGAAAATACAACTCGAGCCCGCCACGGCGGACGAAACGCTGCAAATACTGCAAAACCTGCGCAGCCGCTACGAGCAGCACCACAATGTGCACTACACCGATGCCGCCCTGACGGCCTGTGTGCGCCTCACCAACCGCTACCTCACCGACCGCGCCCTGCCCGACAAGGCCATCGACGCGCTCGACGAAGCGGGCAGCCGCGTGCATCTCTCGTCGTCGGGCACGCCCGAAAACATCTTGCAGAAAGAGCGCGAGGTGGCAGAACTGAAACAGCAGAAGAACGCAGCCGCGCAAGCGCAGGACTATGAAAAGGCCGCCAATCTGCGCGACCAGATGGCGGAAGCCGAGAAGCAACTCACCGAACTCGTCAAGGAATGGGAGGCAGAAGCATCGCAAAGTCCCTCTGTGGTAGACGAGGAACAGGTAGCCGCCGTGGTAAGCATTATGAGCGGCGTTCCCGTGGAACGCGTGACACGTAGCGAGGAAGACCGTCTGCGGGGCATGAAAGACGCATTGCGCAGCAAGGTCATCGCACAAGATAAGGCCATTGAGCGCGTGGTGCGCTCCATAACGCGCAGCCGCCTCGGACTGAAAGGCGCAGAGCGTCCCATCGGCACTTTCCTCTTTGTAGGTCCGACGGGCGTGGGTAAAACGCACCTCGTGAAGTGCCTCGCCGAATGGATGTTCGGCAGCAAGGACGCGCTCATACGCATGGACATGAGCGAATACGGCGAAAAATACAGCGTGAGCCGTCTCGTCGGTGCGCCTCCGGGATACGTGGGCTACGAAGAGGGCGGACAACTCACCGAAAAAGTGCGCCGCCACCCCTACTCCGTAGTTCTGCTCGACGAAATCGAGAAGGCGCACCCCGATGTGTTCAACACGCTCTTGCAGGTTATGGACGAAGGACGCATGACCGACGGCAACGGCGTGACGGCCGACTTCCGCAACACAATTATTATAATGACGTCCAACAGCGGCACGCGCCAGTTGAAAGACTTCGGCAGCGGCGTGGGCTTCAACAGCAGCCACGAGGCCACGGCCGAGCAGGCAGAAAGCATCGTGATGAAGGCACTGAGCAAGCAGTTCGCCCCCGAGTTTCTCAACCGCCTCGACGACATCGTGATGTTCCACCCCCTCACCGCCGACAACGCGCTCGAAATTGCCGACCTCGAAATCCGCGCCTTGCAGAAGCGCCTCGACAACGTGCCCCTGCATCTCGAAGTCACGGAGGCCGCCCGCCGATTCCTCGTGGACAAGGGCTTCGACAGCAAATACGGCGCACGCTCGCTGAAACGCGCCATCCATAAATATCTCGAGGACAATATCTGCGACTATCTCATGGAACTCCCCGCCGATCAGGCGAAGCCGGACGTGCTCCGCGCAGAACCTACCGAGGCAAACGATAACATTAAACTCCTTATCCCTTAATTTTTTTAGGATATGAATTACATTAAAACCGAAATCCCCGACGTTTGGGTTTGCGAACCGAAAGTCTTTGCCGATGCACGCGGCTACTTTATGGAAACTTGGCGTGCGTCCGACTTCAATGAGCATATCGGCCACGAAGTGAACTTTGTGCAGGACAATCAGTCCATGTCGTCGCGCGGCGTGCTGCGCGGCCTGCATTTCCAAAAGGGAGAATTTTCGCAGGCAAAACTCGTGCGCGTGCTGCAAGGCACGGTAGTGGACGTGGCAGTGGACTTGCGCAAGGCTTCCCCCACATTCGGCAAGTACGTAATGGTGGAACTGAGCGCGGAGAACAAGCGCCAGCTGTTTATCCCCCGAGGCTTCGCCCACGGTTTCCAAGTGCTTTCCGACACGGCCGTTTTCACTTATAAGGTGGATAATATCTACGCGCCGCAGGCCGAATGTTCCATTCGCTACGACGACCTGAAAATCGGCATTGCCTGGCCCATTACAAATCCACAGGAACTTCTGCTCTCCGAAAAGGATTTGCAGCACGCCGTAAGTTTTGACGAGGCCGAAAAGTTTTGAGAAATCTTTTTCTAACAAGCATGGTGGGCGTATTCACTACGCCCTACCCTTTTTCACCAATAATCTCCCCACACCATTATATATATAAATGAAGAATATCCGTAACTTTTGCATCATTGCCCATATCGACCACGGCAAAAGCACACTGGCAGACCGTCTGCTTGAACGTACAAAAACCATCGAAGTGACCGAAGGGCAAATGCTGGACGATATGGATCTGGAGCGCGAACGCGGCATAACTATCAAGAGCCACGCCATACAGATGGATTACCAGATGGACGGCGAGACTTACAGGCTGAACCTCATCGACACCCCGGGGCACGTGGACTTTTCCTACGAGGTGTCGCGCAGTATCGCCGCCTGCGAAGGCTGCCTGCTCGTGGTAGACAGCACGCAGGGCGTTCAGGCGCAGACAATCTCCAATTTATATATGGCCATAGAGCACGACCTCGAAATTATCCCCGTGCTCAATAAGTGCGACATGCCGAACTCTATGCCCGAGGAGGTAGAAGATGAAATCATCGAACTGCTCGGTTGCAAGCGCGAGGAGATTATCCGCGCCTCCGGCCGTACGGGTCAGGGCGTCGACGAGATTCTTCGCGCCGTAGTGGAGCGTATTCCCGCGCCCGTCGGCGATGAGGACGCGCCGCTGCAAGCCTTGATTTTCGACTCCGTGTTCAATCCCTTCCGAGGCATCATCGCGTATTTCAAAATCGTGAATGGCTCTATCCGCCAAGGCGAGGACGTGCTGTTTGTCAATACGCAAAAGAAATATTCTGCCGACGAGGTGGGCGTGCTCAAGATGAACCTCTCGCCGCGCAAGGTGCTCGGCTGCGGCGACGTGGGCTACATCGTGAGCGGCATCAAGACCGCCACGGAAGTAAAGGTGGGCGACACGATTACCACCGTAGAGCGTCCCTGCAAGGAAGCCATTGCGGGCTTTGAAGAAGTGAAGCCGATGGTCTTCGCCGGCGTTTACCCCGTGGAAACAGAAGATTTCGAGCAACTGCGCGCCAGTCTCGAAAAACTCCAACTCAACGACGCCTCGCTGAGTTTTACGCCCGAAAGTTCCGTTGCCCTCGGCTTCGGTTTCCGCTGCGGCTTCCTCGGCCTGCTGCACATGGAAATCGTGCAGGAGCGCCTCGACCGCGAGTTCAACATGAACGTCATCACCACCGTGCCCAACGTAAGTTATTTTGTCTACGACAAGCACGGCAACAAAAAGGAGGTGCACAATCCTGCGGGCATGCCCGAGGCCACGGAAATCGACCACATCGAAGAACCCTACATTCGCGCCTCGATTATCACGAAGACCGACTTTATCGGCAACATCATGACGCTCTGTCTCGGCAAGCGCGGCGAACTGGTGAAGCAGGAGTATGTGTCGGGCGACCGTGTGGAACTTTATTATGATATGCCTCTTGCCGAGATTGTCATTGACTTTTACGACAAACTCAAATCTATGTCGAAAGGTTATGCTTCTTTCGACTACCATCCCTTAGAGTTTCGTCCTTCCAAACTTGTAAAACTCGACATTCTGCTGAACGGCGAGCCCGTGGACGCGCTCTCTACGCTGACGCACGTGGATAATTCCGTCACCTTCGGCAGACGCATTTGCGAGAAATTGAAAGAACTCTTGCCGCGCCAGCAGTTCGACATCGCTATCCAGGCGGCCATCGGTGCGAAAATCATTGCACGCGAAACGGTGAAACAGGTGCGCAAGGACGTGACCGCAAAGTGCTACGGCGGCGACATAAGCCGTAAGCGCAAACTCCTTGAAAAGCAGAAGCGAGGCAAGAAGCGCATGAAGGAAATCGGCAATGTGCAAGTGCCGCAAAAGGCTTTCCTCGCCGTGCTCAAACTTGATTAAAATTTTATCGGGAATATGCTCATCGAACTCAAAGGCATCAATATCTGCCACGACGACCTGTGCGTCGTGGAAAGCGCAGACTTTCGCGTAGGTGCGGGAGACTTTATATATATTGTAGGTCCCGTGGGCGCAGGAAAGAGCTCGCTGCTCAAGACCCTATATGGCGAACTGTCCTTGCCGCCGAAAAAGAAAAAGGACGTCGGCGATACGCGCCACGCCGAAGTGCTCGGCTACGACCTGCTGCGGCTCAAACGCAAGCATCTGCCCGACCTTCGCCGCCGCCTCGGAGTGGTGTTCCAGGATTTCCAACTCCTGCGCGACCGCACGGTTTACGACAATCTCTACTTTGTGCTTAAAGCCACGGGCAAACCGCGCAAAGAGCGCGATGCCCGTATCTCCGAGGTGCTGCAACTGGTGGAAATGGAGGACAAAGCGCATAAGTTTCCCCACGAACTTTCCGGCGGCGAGCAGCAGCGCGTCTGCATCGCCCGCGCCCTGCTCAACAATCCCGAAATCATACTCGCCGACGAACCGACAGGCAACCTCGACTTCGAGACCAGCAAGCGCATCGTAAGCATCTTGCAAACCATTCGCCAGCAAGGCACGGCCGTGGTGATGATCACCCACAACCTCAACCTTTTGCAACTCTTCCCCGGCATTGTCTACAACTGCGAGGGCGGCAAGTTGCAGGAAGTGACCAACGAATACAACGCGCCGATTGAATTGGAAGAAGAAAATAAAAACAATTAAGTTCCCAAATATGAAAGTCCTTAAATTCGGCGGCACGTCCGTTGGCTCGCCGCAAAGAATGAAAGAGGTGTCCGCCCTCATCAACGATGGCAAGCAAAAAATCGTGGTGCTGTCCGCCATGTCGGGCACGACAAATTCTCTTGTCGAGATTGCCTCATATCTTAAAAAGAATAACCGCGAGGCGGCAAACGTTTGCATCAACCGCCTGCGCCACATCTACAAAGAGCACGTGGGCAACCTCCACGCCAAGCCTGAGTTCTCACAGCGCACGATGCAGTTCCTGCTCGGCACGTTCGACAACCTGCTCTCGATGGTGAGCCGCGACTATACGCCGGAACTTGAAAAAGAAATTCTCGCGCAGGGCGAACTGATGAGCACCAACATGGTCATCGCCTACCTGCAGGAACAAGGCATCAAAGCCACGCTCATTCCCGCGCTCGACTACATGATGATCGATGAAAACGGCGAACCCGACCTGCACTACATCAAAGAGCATCTCAAAGACATTCTCAAAAAACAGCCGGGCTACGAAATCTATCTCACGCAGGGCTTCATCACGCGCAACCGCAAGGGCGAAATCGACAACTTGCAGCGCGGCGGCTCCGACTATACCGCCTGCCTCATTGGCGCGGCGGTAGGCGCCGAGGAAATCCAGATATGGACGGATATCGACGGCATGCACAACAACGACCCGCGTATCGTGGAACACACCACGCCTGTGCGCCAACTCAACTTCGAGGAAGCAGCCGAGTTAGCCTATTTCGGCGCGAAAATCCTGCACCCCACCTGCATTCAGCCCGCCCGCTACGCCGGAGTGCCCGTGCGTCTGCTCAACACCATGGATCCCGAAGCGCCGGGAACGCTTATCAACAACGAGATGCGCCGTGGCACGATTAAGGCTGTCGCTGCAAAGGACAACATCACTGCCATCAAAATCGTATCCTCACGCATGCTCCTCGCCACGGGCTTCCTGCGCAAGGTGTTTGAAATCTTTGAAACTTACAACACAAGCATCGACATGGTGACGACCTCCGAGGTGGGCGTTTCGCTCAGCATCGACAACAAGAGCCGCATCGTGCCCATTCTCGAAGAGTTGAAGAAATACGGCGCGGTCGAGGTGGACGAAGATATGTGCATCGTTTGCGTCGTGGGCGACCTTACGGGCGAGCGCGTCGGCGTGGCTTCCGAAATTATTGAAGCCTTTAAGGAAATTCCTGTGCGCATGATCTCCTACGGCGGCAGCGAGCACAACATCTCTTTCCTTATCAGCAAAGACGACAAGAAGGCGGCTCTTTGCGCCCTTAGCCGTCAGCTGTTCGGCGAAAAAGAATGACACAATATTTATATATATAATAGGGGCGCGAAATCATGCGCCCCTTTCTTTCAACAATAACTTGTTTCCTCAAACATAAAAACAATGGACTTCAATAACCTTGAAACGCCGTATTACTATTACGACCTCGCCCTGTTGCGCCGTACGCTCGACGAGGTGAAGCGTTGCACGAAAAACAATCCCGAGTTTCACGTTCACTATGCCGTTAAGGCAAATTTCAATCCCCGCATCCTGCAAACCATTGCTGCCGCCGGACTGGGCGCTGACTGCGTTTCCGGTGGTGAGGTGAGCGCAGCAGCTGCTGCCGGCATACCGGCAGAGAAAATCGTATTTGCCGGCGTAGGAAAGAGCGACTCGGAGATCGTCACCGCGCTCCGCACAGGCATTTCATGTTTCAACGTGGAGAGCCGCCCCGAACTCGAAAACATCAGCGAACTCGCCGCAAAAGAGGGCGTTACAGCCCGTGTGGCATTCCGCATAAACCCGAATATCGATGCGCACACCCATGCCAAAATCACCACCGGCCTTAGCGAGAACAAATTCGGCCTTGCGCCCGAAGATTTGCTGCCGGCCATTCGCCGCGCACAAGAGTTGCCGTCGGTAGAATATGCAGGATTGCATTTCCACATCGGCAGCCAAATCCAAGACTTAGAGGTTTACGTGACGCTTTGCCACTACATCAACAATCTGCTCAACGAACTCGAAACCGCAGGCATCGTTACGGCGAGCGTCAACGTGGGAGGCGGCCTTGGCATCGACTATGTTCATCCCAAGGAGAACCCGATTCCGCCTTTTGAAAAGTATTTTAATATTTTCCGTCACGAATTGCGCCTGCCCGCCGGTTGCCAACTGCATTTCGAGTTAGGGCGCAGCATCGTGGGGCAATGCGGCACGCTCATCGCCCGTACGCTCTACGTGAAAGAAGGCCGCAGCCGCAAATTCGTCATTGTCGATGCCGGTTTCACGGACCTTATCCGCCCCGCCATGTACGGGTCGCACCATTTCACGGAAAACCTCACCGCCGCCACGCGCCCCGAGGCTGCGCTCCAGCCCTACGACGTCGTTGGGCCTATCTGCGAGAGCAGCGACGTGTTCAGCCGCGACGAACTCCTGCCCCCTACCCTGCGCGGCGACCTCATTGCTTTCCGTTCTGCCGGGGCTTATGGCGAGGCCATGTCCTCCTGCTATAATTGCCGCCCGCTGCCGAAGAGTTATTTTTCGGAATAAGATAATGCAAAAGAAAACGCACTGCCCAGCCGGGCGGTGCGTTTTTTATGTTGCTTAATGCTTACTCGTGCAATTTATTGGCCGTTTGCCGGATAAGATCTATGGTCTGGCAGTCAGTATCAAAGACGGAGTACCAGCCTTGCGGTTCATGCGGCGGGTCGCAAAGGAAATCGTCGCCGGCGGTCCAGCGTTCGGCGCGGGCGCGTCCGCTGCCGCCCCAGCCCCAAAAGTTGCAGCCGGCGAGTGCGCCGTTTTGGGCGCGGCTTTCCGTAAGGGCTTGGAAAATGCAACGGTAGAAAGCGTTTCGGCTGTCGGTCCTCGCTGCGGGCGAATAGGCATTGGCATCGCGCGGATAGCCGAACTCTTCTATTACAAAAGGTTTTTGCAGTTTCTGCGCCATACGGTCGTGAGCCGAGATATATTCTTCAGTTTTCAGAAATACGTGCGGCAAAGAGGAATGCAGCGAGCCGCGCTTCGCCCACCCCCAGTTGGCAGGCCATATATGCACGGTGATGTAGTCGATATTCCTGTCGGCATGCACGCGCTCGCAGAGTTGCTCGTCCACGTTGCAGCCGATGATGCCTTCGCTGCCTGTCGATACAAGGTGGTTCGGGTCGATGCTTTTGATAAGCGCAGCGGCTTCTGACACCCACTTCACAAACGCGCCGCCAAGTTCTTTGGCAAAGGGGCGCGGCTCGTTGCAGAGTTGCCAGGCCATGATGTGCGCGTCGTCTTTATAGGCCTTGCCCGTAATGCCATTGGTGCGGCCGACAATTGTTTTCACAAAATCAAAATACAGTTGCTGCGCCTGACGGTCGCGAAAGAATTGAGCGGCATAATCCACGTAGCGCGACCACCCCTCGCCCGAAGCGTCGGGCGAATCGCCGTGGCCCGTCTCGCGCAGATAGTAACCGAAACCGCCGCTCCAATCCCACGAATTGGTCAGATAGAGCACGGAATACATATCCCGCTTTTCAAGTTCCGCAAGCATACGGTCCAGACCCGCAAGCAGCGTATCGTTGAGCACGCCCGGCTTGGATTGCAGCACGGGCGCGACCGACGTGACATTTGCCGAACCCGCGTCTGCCCCGACAAGGATGCGCAGATTGTCCACCCCGATATTTTTCAGAGAATCCAGTTCGCGGCAGAGGCGAGGCAGGTCACCGCCCTGCCCTTCCGAAGCCAAAATCGGCGCGTACCAAAGATTGGTGCCCACAAAATAGTAAGGCTGCCGCGCATCCCCTTTATAGAAATGCGTGTCGCGTTGACGGATAAAATCTTTTGCCGAAGCGTTGGCAAGGATAGATAGCATTGAAAAGAAAAGGATAAGAGAAAAACGAAGAATACGCATAAGAGTAAGATTATTTTCAAAATAAATTCGGTTTACGCCGCTGCGCCTCTTCAAAAGAAAGCAGGTTGGCGTTTTGCTGCCTGGCCTGATGCGCGGCCACAAGGGCGGCGTTGTCTTCTTCTTGTTTTTTGAGAAATGCTTCGCGCTGGGCAGGATTGAGCAACCGCGCGGCGATGAGCACCATCTGCGAGGCATCTTTCACCCAAAGCACGGGACCGCTGTACACCGGCGCGATCATCAAAGCCGTATGCAGCGGAGAGGTCGTCGCACCGCCCACAAGGAGGGGAATCCGCAAGCCTGCCGCCTCCATGGCGCGGGCCGTGTTCACCATCTCGTCGAGGCTCGGCGTGATCAAGCCGCTCAGCCCTACGAGGTCGGCCTTGCTCTCTATGGCCTCCTGCACGATGCGCTCGGCGGGGCACATCACGCCGAGGTCGCGGATTTCATAATTGTTGCAGCCCATCACTACGCTGACGATGTTCTTGCCAATGTCGTGCACGTCGCCTTTCACCGTGGCCAGCACCACCCTACCGGCTGCGGCGGCCTTTGCATTGTCGGCTTCGATGTGCGGTTGCAAGAGCGCGACGGCTTTCTTCATGGTTCTCGCAGTGCGCACCACCTGCGGCAGGAACATCTTGCCCGCGCCGAAGAGCGCGCCCACTTCTGTCATGCCGTCCATGAGCGGGCCTTCGATGATGCGCACCGCCGGGCGGTAGATGGCAAGGGCTTCCTCGAGGTCTGTTTCGAGATAATCGTCAATGCCTTTCAATAGAGCCGTTTTCAGACGCACGTCCAAGGGAATGTCTTTGCGGGAAGGCAAAGCGGACTTTTCGGAGGAGCCGGATAATTCAGGATTATCTGCAGATACTTTAAGCCGCGTGGCGTAATCGATGAGGCGTTCGGCGGCATCGGGGCGGCGGCAAAGGATAACGTCTTCGATGAGTTCGAGCAAATCGTGCGGCAGGTCGGCATAGGTGACCGAGGCGGCGGGATTGACAATGCCCATATCCATTCCGGCGGCAATGGCATGGTAGAGGAACACCGCGTGCATGGCTTCGCGTATATAATTATTGCCTCTGAACGAAAACGACAGGTTGCTCACGCCGCCGCTCACGTGCGTGCCTTTTAGGTTCTGCGTGATCCATTTCGCGGCCCGTATGAAATCGAGCGCGTAAGCATCGTGTTCGTGCATGCCCGTGCAGACAGCCAGCACGTTGGGGTCGAAAATGATGTCGGAAGGCGGGAAGCCTGCTTCCTGCGTGAGCAGTCGGAAAGCACGCTCGCAAATCTCGATGCGCCGCTCATAGGTGTCGGCCTGCCCTTGCTCGTCAAAGGCCATCACGATGACCGCCGCGCCATATCTTCTCAACTCTTTTGCGTGCGCCAAAAAGGCGGCTTCGCCCTCTTTCAGGGAGATAGAATTGACGATACACTTGCCTTGAATGTTTTTAAGCGCCTCGCTGATGACTTCCCATTTTGAAGAATCCACCATAAAGGGCACGCGTGCCACGTCGGGCTCGGCAGCGAGCAGTCGCAGGAAGTGCGTCATTTCTGCACGCGCGTCCAGCAGTCCGTCGTCCATGTTGATGTCTATCACCTGCGCACCGTCGTCCACCTGCTTGCGGGCAATGGCGACGGCCTCCTCATATTGCTTTTCCTTAATCAGGCGCAGGAACTTGCGCGAACCGGCCACGTTGCACCGTTCGCCGACGTTGAGGAAATTGTTTGCCGGACAGACTTCCATATCGTCCAGTCCGGCAAGATGCAGATGCTCGGGGCGCGGCGCGGGACGGCGCGGCGGCACTGCTTCACAGTGCCCAATCAAGTTGCCGAAGGCTTTAATAAACCGTTCGTCCGTTCCGCAGCAGCCGCCGATGATATTCACGAGGCGTTTTTCCAAGAATGGCTTCATCTCTGCCGCCATCTGCTCGGGCGTCTGACTATATTGTCCCAAACTATCGGGCAGTCCGGCGTTGGGGTAAGCAATAATGCGGAACGGGCTCTTGGCCGACAGTTCTTCGAGAAAGGGCAGCATGTCGGCAGCCCCGAAGGAACAGTTCAGGCCAATGGCAAAAAGCGGGAAATGCGCCACGGACGTAAGAAATGCTCCCAGCGTCTGCCCCGAGAGCGTGCGCCCGGCTTTGTCTGCCACCGTGGCGGAGAGGATTACGGGCAACTCTTTTCCCTTTTCTTCCATCACGTCGGCCGCCGCACAGAGCGCAGCCTTGGCGTTGAGCGTGTCGAAGGCCGTTTCAATGATGAAACCGTCCACGCCGCCGTCCATCAGCGCGGCCATCTGCTCGCGGTAAGCAGCGGAAAGCGTGTCGAAGTCGAGTGTTCGCAATGCAGGGTCGCTCACGTCGGGGCTTAAAGAGCAGGTGCGGTTAGTGGGGCCGACTGATCCGAGCACATAGCGCGGCTTTTCGGGCGTTTGTTGAGAAAAAAAGTCGGCTTCGGCACGCGCCAGCCTTGCCCCCTCAATATTTAATCGGGTGCAGAGATGCTCGCAACCGTAATCGGCCATCGAGATGCGCTGCGCGCTGAACGTATTTGTTTCAATGAAGTCCGCCCCCGCTTCAAGGTATCGGCGATGTATTTCGCGCACCACGTCGGGCCGCGTCAGGTTGAGCATATCGTTGTTGCCTTTCTGCAACGTCTTGCTCTCCACCATCACGTTTCCGCGAAAGTCGGCCTCCGTGAGTTGGAAACGCTGAATCATCGTGCCGATAGCACCGTCGAGAAGGTATATCCTGTTGTCGTTGAGGTTAATCATTTAGAGAAGATAATATAAAGCATGCACATAGTTTATAAAGATTTATTTCTGAAATGCAGCAAATTTGCAGCATTACAGAAATAAAACTAACAAAAGCGCAAAGCATATTTGTATTTGCGCACCCTTAAAATGAAGGCTGCGGGATAGACCCACAATATATGGTGCTCAATTTCTTTTAGCGGCATCATGCCATACATACCTCACGGCTGGCAGGCGCCCAAATGCCCAAACCAAGTACGTCGTCAATTTTGCAAATAGTTTTGAGGCTGAGATTTTCACGTCCCTTTAAGATGCGCGACACATATTGCTGGGTGCAACCGAGGCGTTCGGCAAGATCGGCTTGGGTCATCGCCAGAGCGTCAAGCCTTTCAAGCATTAGCAGTGCAATGCGCCGAGATTCCTGTCGCCATGCCTCATCTTCGCGCCGCTCCAAAGCCTGTTCGCGCCAACGGCTCGGCGTAGAAGACTTGAACTCTTCGAGTTTCTTAACAATCTTTTCTTTCATGGCTGTTGCGAATAATAATTATTAGTTCTCATCTTGTGCAAAGATAAAGATTAAAATGCTTATCGTACAACTTTTAAGTTTACAATTATCGCATTTCACATGAAGAAATATGATATTTTAAAGCCTATTCTTAATTGCTCTGTCCATTTCGCGGCGGTCCTGCTTTTCTTTGAGCGTGTTGCGCTTGTCGTATTCCTTTTTGCCTCGGCAGAGGGCGATGACCAGTTTGGCGCGGCCGTTTTCGTCGATGTAGAGGCGCAGGGGCACGATGGTGAAGCCGGGCGAGCGCGTGGTCTCAAACAGCGAACGGATTTCCTTGCGGTTGAGCAGCAGTTTTCGCTCGCGGCGCGGCAGGTGGTTGTTGTACGAACCGCGATCGTACTCGGCAATATACATGTTTTTCACCCACATCTCGCCGTTGTGGATATAGCAAAACGTATCCACGAGGCTTGCCTTGCCGGCGCGTATGCTTTTAATCTCTGTGCCCGTCAGCACGATGCCTGCGGTGTATTTGTCCACCACAAGAAAGTCGTGTTCGGCGCGTTTGTTTTTTATGTTGATGCGCGAGGCGGGTATCAGTTTTTCTTTTCCCATAAAATTTCGTACTGCTTATTTTTCTACTACGGCGAAGGCGTCGATGTGGTTGTCAATATACTCTGCGATGGCGGCGGTGAAGCCTTCTTCTTCT
Organism: Bacteroidales bacterium; assembly: GCA_004556745.1. Classification (GTDB taxonomy): domain Bacteria; phylum Bacteroidota; class Bacteroidia; order Bacteroidales; family Bacteroidaceae; genus Alloprevotella. The sequence goes on from SFFY01000013.1 coordinate 29,387, forward strand.
TCCACGAAGGCATCGTCCAAATCGTCAAATTTCGGGAAACGCTCGAAAAGCGTCATAAACTCTTCGTCCGTGCAGGGCTTTGTCAGTTCGTCCCGGTTGGGTTCGTAGAGACGGCGGGCTTTTTTAACGAGTTTCGCCAACTCGGGCAGCCCCCACTGTTCCATAGCCTTGGCAAAGGGATTGTGGAAAAAGAAAGGGGCATAACCATTGTGGATCAACTGGATAAAACCTCCGTCCATCACTTCCTCGCGCAGTATGAAGTAGCCCCAAAGCGTGATTTGGTCGGCCGAGAGTTTTTCCAGGGCCGCAGCGTTCAGTTCGCCACCCACGGCTTCGGCAATGCTGTCGGTAAAGAGTTGCACAAACTCGTCCATGCCCTTTGCGGCGGCTTCAATGATTTGCTGTTCGCGTATTTTGATTTCCATAAAAATATTTTCGTGCTTTATAAAGTCAATGAGTTGTTAGTAAACGAGCATTATAGAAAATATATTTTTACGACAACTTAAACAACTCTAAACAACTTAATTTTAAGTGTTGCCATTTTTGTTATGACGACAACAGGGACAACTTCTGGACAACTTTCAGTTGTCTCTTTGCGTGCAAGGCGGGCGTATAAGATACGCCCGGTTGTCTAGGTTGTCGTCTTATCGAGCAATGCGTTTCAAAACTTTAAGAGTTGTCTTTTGTTGTCTTTGTTGTCGTCTAAACTTATTTTTTTAATCGTCCACTTGTTTTCTTATAATTCTCACTGCTTAATCGGTTGAATAATAGTTTTCATTCCCTTGATTTTCTCGCCCGCAATGTTTTTCATCAGCAGGTTGAGCTTTCGCGCCGCGATGGCCACGTAGGCAAAACGGTCTGCCACGTCGATGCGCCCCACGTCCTTGGCCGTCAACCCGCCTTTCTTGCAGAGAAACCCGAGGATGTCCACCTTATTGAGTTTGTCCTTCTTGCCGCGCCCTATGTAGAGCGTCACCCACGCGGGACTGACGGGATTGATGCGCTCGCCGTCTACGTTCCATTCGGCGGCTTCGCCAATAAATTCAGGCACATGCTCCTCGGGACCTACAATAATATATACGTTGCCCGCCGCGTCCCAGCGCCCCGTGCGCCCGCTGCGGTGGATAAAGGCTTCCTCGCTGGCAGGCAGGTGGTAATGCACGATGTGGCGCACTTCGGGTATGTCCAGCCCGCGCGCGGCGAGGTCGGTAGACACGAGCACGTTCGAGCAGCCGCTGCGGAACTTGTAGAGCGCGCGCTCGCGCCTGTCCTGCTCCATGCCGCCGTGGTAAGCCTCGGCGGCAAACTGTTCAGCAACCAAGTACTTGCGGATACGCTCCACGCTCTCGCGATAGCCCACGAACACCATTGCCGGTTCGCCGCGCAGGGCCGAGAGCAGCCGGGCAAGGGTTTCGAGTTTGTCCTTTTGCGGCGCGGGTACGGTCTTTACTTCCAGCCGTTCCTCCCGCGCTTCTGCCTCACCGAGAAAATTTACAGTGCGCACGCCGGCGCGGTCTGCCACGGCGCAGCGGCGTATGAACTGCGGAATGCTCTCCATATCGGTGGCGGAGGTGAGCATCAGCCGCTTCAAGGCGGGCAGTCGGGTCACGGCAGCCTGCATCTCGTCGAGAAAACCAAATTCAAGGCACTTGTCGAACTCGTCCACCACGAGCGTGGCGATAGCAGCAGTAGAAAAGTTTTCCTTGTCCAAATGGTCGTTGAGCCTGCCGGGCGTGGCGAATACCACCTGCGGTTTCACGGCCGCGAGTCTGCGGTGCTCCTCCATTGCCGGGCGGCCGCCATAGAGGCAGAGCGAGCGCACGCCGCACTTCATGCGCGTCAGCACGTCGTGGCTTTGCAGCGCCAGTTCGCGCGAGGGCACAATCACAACGGCTTGCAGCGCTTCGCTATCTTTGTCAATGTCGCGGCAGAGCGGCAGCAGGTATGCCAGAGTTTTGCCCGACCCCGTGGGAGAAAGGAGCACGTAGCGTCCCGTTTCGTGGAACGTGTCGCACGCCTGCTGCTGCATCGCGCTCAGCGCGGTAATGCCTAAATTCGATAGTATGTCTTTTACGCTGATCATACAATTGGGTTCTGTTGGTTGAATTGTGTGTTAAGTGCCTGGAAGGCACTACGGAGCGAAGCGACGATAACCGGGCACGAAGTGCTCGGAGTGGCGATGCGAAAACGATGTGCCTGAAAGGCACTACGCCACAGGACAGGCACAGTTAGAATTGCCGAATCACAGTCTCTTAAAATGCAAAATTACTAATTTCTTAGCAGAAACTCTGCATCATCATGCTATAAGTCGCAGCGTTTTGCAACCACGGTTGATTCAACCACGGTTGCAAAATAATTCCCAACCACCCTGCAACGATTATCACGGACTTCCGCGCGACTTTCTGCGCGATGTTTTTTACTTTCTCGGAGCAAATTTTTCCTTTCTCCTTACTATTTTTCACTATCTGCTAAGATATTTTTTGTTACAAACTTTGTAACGCTTGTTACAAAGTTGCTAACACATGTTACAAACTTTGTAATACGTGTTACAAACTTTGTAACAAACTTTTTCTTATAGGATAGGAAAAAATTGCAGGCAGAAAGAAAAAAATATCAGGCAGCAAATAAAAAATTGCTGCCTGATAGTGTAAATGCTCTTAGGCGAATATTTGATTGGTTAGCCTCGACAATTAAGGATGCTCGAAGAGAGAGGCAATTTCTATTATTGCGTACTAATCAATAAGCGAAGAGGGGATATCCCTCCATAGTCTCGTTGACGCGGCGGCGCACGGAGGAAATCGTGGCCTCGTCGGTGGGATTGTCGAGCACGGTTTCGATGAGTTCGGCAATGGTGTCCATGAGGTCTTCCTTCGCGCCGCGCGTAGTGATGGCAGGCGTGCCGAGGCGTATGCCCGAGGTCTGGAAAGCGGAGCGGGTGTCGAAGGGCACCATGTTCTTGTTGACCGTGATGTCGGCGGAGACAAGAGCGTTTTCAGCCACCTTACCCGTCAGTTCGGGGTATTTCGAGCGCAGGTCAACGAGCATCGAGTGGTTGTCCGTGCCGCTGCTCACGATGGTAAAGCCGCGCTGCATGAGGGCATCGGCGAGACGGGCGGCGTTGCGCCTTACCTGCATGGCGTATTCGCGGAACTCGGGCTGCAAAGCCTCACCAAACGCCACGGCCTTGGCGGCAATGACGTGTTCGAGCGGGCCGCCCTGCGTGCCGGGGAAGACTGCACTGTTGAGGATCTGGCTCATCATCTTCACTTCGCCTTTCGGAGTGGTGAGTCCCCAAGGGTTCTCGAAGTCTTTGCCCATGAGGATAATGCCGCCACGCGGACCGCGAAGCGTTTTGTGCGTGGTGGAGGTGACGATGTGCGCGTATTTCACGGGGTTGTCAAGCAAACCAGCGGCAATCAAGCCAGCGGGGTGCGCCATGTCTACCATAAAGAGTGCGCCCACCTTGTCGGCAATGTCGCGCATGCGCTTATAGTCCCATTCGCGGCTGTAAGCGGAGCCGCCGCCCACGATGAGTTTCGGTTTATGCTGCAAGGCGAGTTGCTCCATCTCGTCGTAATCCACAAGTCCCGTTTCGCGGTTGAGGTTGTAACCAACGGGGTTGTAGAGAATGCCGGAGGTATTGACCTTAGATCCGTGAGAGAGGTGGCCGCCATGGTCAAGATTCAGTCCCATAAAGGTATCGCCGGGTTTAAGCACGGCGAAGAACACGGCGGCATTGGCCTGCGCACCGCTATGCGGCTGCACGTTGGCGTATTCTGCACCGAAGAGTTGCTTGACGCGCTCGATGGCAATGGTTTCTACCTTGTCCACCACGCCGCAACCGCCGTAATAGCGTTTGCCTGGGTACCCCTCGGCGTATTTATTGGTGAGGCAAGAGCCCATAGCCTGCATCACTTCGCTGCTCACGAAGTTTTCTGACGCGATGAGTTCGATGCCGCGCAGTTGGCGGCGGTATTCGCTTTCGATGAGTTGGAAAATTTGAGAGTCGTGGTTCATAGTAATGTAAAATTATTTATGTCTACACCAATTTAGCATTGGCCAATTGCTGTTCCTTGTTGCAATAGTGGCAGAGAATGGTGCCCTGCTCGGCATCCGTGACGCTGAAAAGGGTGTTCATAGGTTCGTTGTTGGTGATGCACTTGGGATTGGCGCAGCGCACGATGTTGCGCAGCACGCCGGGCAGCGTCACCTTTTTTTTCTCCACCACCTCGTAGTCTTTGATGATGCAGAGCGACACGTTGGGCGCAACGATGGCGAGGCGGTTCAGTTCGGCATCGCTGAAAAACTTGTCGCTGATCTTGATGATGCTCTTGCGCCCCATCTTGTGGCTTTTCAGATTGAAACCCACCATAATGGACGACGTTTTGATTTCTTCCAAATGCAGAAGGCGCACCACTTCAAAAAGTTTGGCGCAGGGTATGTGGTCGATGACGGTGCCGTTTTCAATGGCAGCCACCATAAATTCTTCGCGTTTCATAGTTCTATGTTTTTTTAAGTAAACGAGTAGACAAGTAAACGAGTAGACGAGACAAGTTAGTAAACGAGTAGACAAGTCAACGAGTAGACGAGACAAGATTGCCGGTAAAAAATACGCCCCTACGCTTTCACGTCTTCGAGCGTCAGGCCGAGCACGTCGCAGATAATGGCCTCGCGGGCATAGAGTCCGTTGCGTGCCTGCTCGAAATAGTAGGCGTGCGGGTCGTCGTCCACATCGTAGGCGATTTCATTGACACGGGGCAGCGGGTGCAGGATTTTCATGTTGGGCTTGGCGTTGCGCAGCATGGCGGCACGGAGGATATACACGTCCTTTACGCGCTCGTATTCCATGAGGTCGGTGAAACGCTCGCGCTGCACGCGGGTCATATATATAATGTCGGCCTTGGCGATGACCTCTTCGTTGAAATCGGTCTGTTCCTCGTACTTGATGCCCTGCTCGCGGCAGTAGGCTTTGAGTTCCTCGGGCATAGAGAGTTCTTCGGGGGCGATGAAATGGAAAGTGGGGTTGAAATGGCGCATCGCCATGATGAGCGAATGTACCGTGCGCCCGTACTTCAAGTCGCCCACAAGAAGAATGTGCAGGTCGTCGAGCTTGCCCTGCGTCTTGTTGATGCTGTAAAGATCGAGCAAGGTTTGCGAGGGATGCTGGTTCGCACCGTCGCCGGCGTTGACCACAGGCACGGGCGACACTTCCGAGGCATATTTCGCCGCGCCTTCTAGATAATGGCGCATCACAATGACATCGGCGTAATTGCTCACCATCATAATGGTGTCTTTGAGCGTCTCGCCCTTTGTGGAACTGGTCACCTTGGGGTCGGTAAAGCCGATGACTTTCGCGCCGAGGCGGTTGGCGGCCGTTTCAAACGAGAGGCGGGTGCGTGTGGAGGGTTCAAAAAAGAGAGTGGCTACGATACGTCCGTCCAAAAGTTTGCGATTGGGACGTTTCTCAAATTCCTGCCCCATGCGGATAAGATTGAGGATTTGCTCCTTGGGGAGGTTGGCAACGGAAACTAAGCAACGTTTTTCCATATTGTAAAAGTAAGGTTTTTGCAAACAATCCTATAAGAAAACCCTTGTTTGCGGTGTAAAGTTACTGCAAAATCGCATATAAGTTGCCTTTTTCGCTCTCGTTTTCGCGCTTTTCTTGCTCTTTTCTTTGTATTTTCTTATAAAAAACTTTCTTTTGCAGTTTGCAAACCCGCATTGTAAGTCCACAAGTTATATTTTGCCTGCAAATTATTTTTTGCCCACGAATCACACAAATCTACACGAATCTTTGCTTTGCGTGTTTAATGGCGACCTATACGGTCGCACGAATTTTCACGAATTCAATATTTACGGCTGCGCTCTTGATTGCATTAGTGTGATTAGTGCGACCGAACAGGTCGCCATTTATTTCATTGAAAATGTTTCGTGTAGATTCGTGTGATTCGTGGGCAAAAAAAAACATGGCGAAATCATTCCGTGGCAAAAAAAACAAATAATTCGCGGACATAATAATTAATCAGAAGTATATCCCACCAACATAATATTACAAAGAGAAAAATGCCAACAGCCCTCGTTTTTGCCGCTGGTCTCGGCACGCGCCTCAAACCGCTCACCGACACAATGCCCAAGGCCATGGTGCCCGTTTGCGGCGAACCACTCATAGCGCACACGCTGCGCCGCCTGAAAGCCGCAGGCTTCGACCGCGCCGTGGTGAACGTGCATCACTTCGGCCAGCAAATCATTGATTTTATTTCTGAAAACGATTTCGGGATTGAAGTCGCCATTTCCGACGAGCGCGACTGCCTGCTCGACACGGGCGGAGGCCTAAGAAAGGCCGCGCCGCTGCTGACTGCGCAAGAGCCCGACGCGCCCATACTGATCCATAACGTGGATATCCTCTCGAATGCCAATCTCCCGCAATTCCTCGCCGCCGCGCAGGACAACGATGTCACGCTGCTCGTGAGCCGCCGCGATACGAAACGCTATCTGCTCTTCGATGCCGACAACCGCCTCTGCGGCTGGACGAACATTGAAACGGGGGAAGTGCGCACGCCCTACCCTGACCTCGATGTCGCGGCGTGCAAGCGGCTTGCTTTCTCAGGGCTGCATGTGGTGAGCCCCAAGATTTTCGCGCTGATGCAAGCCTATCCCGCGCGCTTTCCCATAATGGACTTTTACTTGGAACAATGCGACAAACTGCTAATTAGGGCTTACGAACAGCCGGGCCTGCAACTGATAGACGTAGGCAAGCTGGACACGCTGGCGAAAGCCGAGGAATTTCTGAAAAACAAATGAGGAGCGAAATCGCTCCTCATTTGTTTTTGTATTACTTTACTACCGACGGAAGTTGCGCAAGGTCGGTGATGACGGCATCGGGCAGACTCTCGTCTTCCTCCTGCTCTGTCCAGCCCTCGCCTTTGAGCCATACGGCGCGGCAACCTACCGCCTTGGCAGGCACAATGTCTTTGCCGAAACTGTCGCCGACCACCAGCACGTCCTTTGCCTCAAAGCCCGAAGCCTCTACGCCGAGGCGGTAAATGGCAGGGTCGGGCTTGCGCACGCCTACCACCGCGCTCTCAACGATACGCGGGAAATAGCCGTCAAGGCCGTAAGACGACAGCACTGCCGCGACATTGCCGTAAAAATTCGATACGAGTGTCAGGGGGAAACGCGCGGAAAGTTCTTTCAAAACGCGCTTGGACGAAATGAGGTTGCAACGCACATAATCGTCGCAAAAGCGTGCCATGGCTTGCACGTAGTCGAGGCGCGATGCATCGGCGATTTGCCAAAATCCCTGTGCTTGCAGATAGGCTGTTTCTATGTCGAGTTTTTTCTGTAAAAGCACGGCGAAGTCGTCCTCGGGGGTGATGACGGGATTTTTCGCAAGATAGCGTTCTGCATAAACGTAGGCCTCGCGAAAGGCTGCCTCGCTCACGGGCACGGCTGCGGCGCTGTAAGCGTCCCAAAGCACGTGCGCCCAATGGCGGGCGTTGGTGTCGAGCGTGCCGCCGTAGTCGAATATGATGGCCTTGGGGATAATTACATTATTGATTTTCATCTTCTTTACCCTCCTTTATTTCATAATCTGTTTATTGCCGATTTTCACCAGTCCCACGCCGATAAAAATCCAGAACAACTCGCGGATACGGGTGTAAAAACTGGTAAACAACCCGATGCCCGGGGCGCTGAGCCCGAGGATTTTGATGATGAGTGCCAGGCCGCCCTCGCGTGCGCCAAGTTGCATGGGGAAGAAAAAGAGCAGGTTGCCGATGAGCGAAGAAAACGCCAGCACGAGCACGGCATCGACAAACGTCACGTCCACGCCAAAGGAAATGAGAATGAAGTAGTATTCGAGCGAGTTGATGACGCGGGCGATGTATTCGTAGAAGAGCGACGTGAAAAATGCCTTGGGGCAACTGTGCAGGTAGGCAATGTTATTGTCCACCTTCTCCATGGCCTCGATGTTCTTCTCGTAGAACTTCCGTGCAGGGACCCGGACGTAGGGGATTTTGAGCAAGATGCTGTAAAGTTTCACGATCAGGCCGTTGCGGTAGCCCGCGTTGAAGAAATACAGCACGATGGCGAGTACCACGGCAAAGATGCCGAAGAGCGTCCAGAAGAAGGGCGTCATCTTCTCGGCATAGAAAGCGATGAAGAGCAGCAAGGCCGTGGTCCAGAGGCAGAAGTGCGACAGTATGTGCATCATGGAATAGAGCACGACCGACGACATGGCGCGGGGCGTGCCGATGTAACTTGCCAGTTCCATGACGCGATACGGCCCGCCGCCGAAGCCAAAGGGCGTGGTATAACTGAACGCGAAGCCCGAAACGGTGAGTTTGTAGGCGTGGCGCAGGGAAAGGTGCTTGTCGTGCCGCCCGTTGTTCACAATAATCTGGAACGCCAGCGCATTGAAGAGGTAAACGAAAATCCATACGCCCAAAACGGCGGGGAGGTACAGGCCGGCGCGGGCGATGTTGTCGCGAAGCATGTCGTAGTCGGTGTCGAAGGTGTAGAGCATGATGCCGATGGCCACGACCCCGAAGAGAAGGAAAAGGTTGCGGTAAAGAGGTCTCATAAAATATGTTGAGTAGACAAGTAGACAAGTAAACGAGTAGACGAGACAGAAATGTCGTGCTACAAATAATTATATCAGAGAAACTTGTCTTGTTTACTTGTCAACTCGTTTACTTGTTTACTAAATTAAATTCGGTTTATAGCATTGCTTCGCAGGCGGCAGACAAACGCTCGTGGCGGCTGCGCATATAGAAGAAGAGGATATTCATTACGGTGATTTCAAACAAGGGATAGATCCACGGTTGTCCGATTAAGACGGATATATATACGACAATGGCGCGTGTATTGAAGGTAAGAATATTGGCGTATTTCATCAGCGGCAGACTGCCCGCGCGGAAGGTATCACGGAGCTGCTGCGGCACGGCACGGCCATATTTTTCATCAAGCTTGGCCTTGAAACTCTGGAAACGCGGTGTCATCTGCTCTTGCGAGTGCGTGTAATTGCCGTAAAAGTAGAGGAACACCATCCACACGCCGTCCTTTTTCCATGAAAGCGATGCCAGTTCGGTGCGCAACTTCTTAAAGTTGTCGAGTTCGCTGCCGCTTTCGCCTTTCAAGAAATAAAGGTGAATGTTTCGGTAATAGTCGGCCAACTGGCACTGCTTGCCGTGGCAAATGAAACCGGCAAAGGCGCACAGCAGCCAAATCCAGATGCCCCAATTCATATCAGTGAACGGCATTGGCTGCCCCTGCAAGCGCAGGCAAATAGCAGCATAAATGCAGAAAAACCAAATGTCGCCGGCAAAACCGTCGAGAATGCGCCCCCAACGGGTTTTCTTGCCCGTCATACGGGCCAACTGCCCGTCGGCACTGTCGTAGAGATTGGCCCAAACGAGCAAGAGCACGCCTATTGCATTTAACCAAAAATCTTCAAAGTAAAAAAGCACGCCGGCCGCTGCACCGAGGATAATGGAAAGTATGGTGACGACGTTGGGATGCGTGTCGAAACGGTTGAAAAAGTTTGCCCACATCAGTCCGAGCGGACGCGTGAAGTGTATGTCCAGCCACTCTTCTGTGTCCTGCGACTTAAAGGTGGCGGCGAGCTTGGAATTTTCTTTTTGCATGATGGGAGGAATTGTTATATATACAATATTATATATAGGTCTTATAGAGATTTTACCAGTCTTTGGGCAATGGCTTTCGCGGCAGGGCGGCGGCACGGCGAAAAGCTGGGCCAGTCGTTGAAATCTATAATCAAGATGCTGCCGTCTGCCTTTACGATGGCATCACCGCCGTAGACCGTGAGTCCGGAAACGGAGGCGGCGCGGTCGGAAATGCGCTTCAACTGTGCGGCGTCGAACGGGAAATGATTGGGCACGCCGTTGTGGGCTTCAAGGCCAAACTTGCTGAAGCCTTCGCCCTCGGTGGGATAAAGGAAATGGAAGAAATCCGTGCCTTCCACGCCATAGAATTTCACGAGGTCGCCCTCGGCGTGTTCGCAGGCCACGGCTGTTTCAATGCCTCTTGCGTGAAAGTCGGCAAGTGCGCGGTGCAAGGCAGCGGCATCTTCTATAAAACAAACATCAGTCGCCGACTGGGCGCAGGCATCGCCGCGCTTCAGCCAAAGCGGAAAGGAGATAGCAGACGGCAGGTCGGGGTTATCGGTCGGGAGGCAGAGGCTGCGCGGCTGCGGAATATCGTTTTCCTGAAAGCAGGCCGTAAGCGCGGTCCGCGAAGCTTTGAGCAAGGCATCAGGCGCATTGAGCACGGGTTTGCCTGCTGCGGCAGCCTCGCACAGTTGACGCACCACGTCCGCGCCGCGTGCCATGGAAAAGACGGCATCAAACTCTTCAAGTTCCACTGCCACGAACACATCTTCGGCTATCACCGACACCTCGTGCCCCATATTCATCAAGCGCGATGCCACAGCCGAGAAAATGGCGTTGTCGCGGTTTGCGCTGTTGGGCGAGAAGCGCGGCGAACGGCTTATTCCTAATATATTCATTTATTGATGCTCTAAAAACTCTTCAGCCTTGCGGATATCTTCCGCGTGGTCAACGTCAAGAATTTTGGAAAAGGGGCAGGCTTTGAGTTTCAAGCCATCTGCCACCAGCGCGCGCTGGAAATTGCGCATTCGGCTCTGCCCTTCGTCCATGCAGCGGCGCAGCGTGAGGATGGCATTGGGAGCGAGGCAATAGATGCCGCCCGAAATGTAGCGGTCGCCCTCGTCCGTGTCGTGGAAGCCCGTGATATTGAGTGCGCTGTCCGTACCCACGTAAAGCGGTTTCTCGTCATCGACGTAATCTGTTACGGCCATCAGGCCATCAAGTGCGCTCTCGCGGAAACGGCGTATGTATTCTGCAAATTCTTCTTCGCGGAAAATGGTGTCGACCGTGGTGAGGCAGAAAGGCGCGTCGGCAAGAAAGGGCGAGAGTTCGAAGAAACTGTGCATGCTGCTCGGCGTGGTTTTCACCACAAGGCGAATGTCGTCCGCCCTACCCGTCTGTCGCAGATATTCGAGGTGCGCCGCCGTTTCGGGGTGCAGGTTATTTATAATAATGTCTATCTCCTCGGCGCCGTTGTCGCGGAAAATGCGGATGAGGCGGTCTATGAGTTTTTCGCCGCCCACTTCCACCAAAGGTTTGGGCGCGGCCACGCCTTCCTGGCTTAGGCGAGAACCTTCGCCGGCGGCAATGATTGCAAATTTCATTTGTGAAATAAATATATTATTCAAAGCGTGTTGGTTTGAATTTCAAAATGGTATTAGATAAAAACCTTGAAAAACCGCTTGCATCGTTTTAAGCCCAAGGGCACGCCGCCGGTCTTAACGCCGAGCCTGTGAGCCTCACGGCTCACGTTCGCCCTTAATCCCTGCGGCTGCGGTCGGTGCCCGCCCGCTTCAAACGACGCAAGGAAAAAACCATTAAAAACACGTGAGACCTTATTATTGCCTCAATAGCAACAGGTTGGTGTTTCATTGGAAACGGGTTTTTCCTTGTTTTTCCCTTGTTCTGTGTGGGGCGGGCGGGAACCGACCGCAGCCTTAGAGGAGAAAGCACGAGACTAAAGCTCTGCTTTCAGGCTCGGGACTTCTCCTCTAAGGCGAGCCGCAGGCCCACACAGAACAAGTTGTTTTTTTTGGTTTTTATCCAATTAAACCAACAGATTATTCAATATTTTCTTCGCGCGGCGTAAAAGTGCGCACGTGTCCTCCTCGCTCATCCTCGCGACGGTCATGGTAGAGTTTGGGCAGAGGATTAGCGTTCGCCTCGTCGAAACGCTGGCGATTGCGGAATATGTCGATGGCCGCATACACAGCCTCGCGGAAAGAGGTCGGCGAAGCAACACCCTTGCCGGCGATGTCGTAGGCAGTGCCGTGGTCGGGCGAGGTGCGCACAACGGGCAAGCCTGCCGTGAAATTCACACCATCGTCGCCCGCCAGTGCCTTAAAGGGCGTGAGACCCTGGTCGTGATACATCGCCAGCACCCCGTCGAAACGGCTGTATTGACCCGTGCCGAAAAAGCCGTCGGCGGGGTAAGGGCCGAAACACTGTATGCCTTCGTCCACGAGCTGCTTGATAGCGGGTGTTATCACGTCTTGCTCTTCCGTGCCGAGCACGCCGCCGTCGCCGTTGTGCGGATTAAAGCCGAGAATGGCGATGCGCGGAGCCGATACGCAGAAGTCGCGGCGCAGCGACTTATAGAGCAGGCGTGCTTTGTGCTCGATGGCTTCCTGCGTGATCTGCTCTGAAATCTTCGACACGGGCACATGCGTCGTCACCAAGGCCACGCGCATGAGTTTGTTGAAGAGAATCATCAGCGGCTCCGTCTCTGCGTTGCCGAGGCGGTCTTGCAGATATTCCGTATGCCCAACGAATCGGAAGTTAGTGCTTTGAATGCTGCTTTTGTTGATAGGCGCGGTGACAAGAACATCAACTTTGCCCTCACGCAAATCTTGCGTGGCACGCTCCAAAGCAAGGAAAGCGGCATGACCTGCCTCAGGATTTGCCTTGCCAAACTCCACGAGCACTTCTTCGTCGAAGCAAGAAATCAGGTTGAGCTTTCCCTCGTGCGCCTCCTCGGCAGAAGATACTATTTGGAACGGCGCGGAGAGGTTCATCGCCTTGCGGTGGTACGTGCCCACCTTAGCCGAGCCGTAGACAATCGGCGTACAAAGTTCGAGCATGGCAGGATCGCCAAACACTTTATAAATAAGTTCGTAGCCCACGCCATTAGTGTCGCCGTGGGTCACGGCAACGCGCACCTTCGGCAGTTGCTGCTCTTGCGGCGCGTTGTTTGAGTCGTTGTTGAAATCGTGTATCATGGTATTTTATTGAGAAAATAAACACTTATGATTTTTATCTATATATTTTTAAGCAAGTTCAAATTCATAGTATCAAATGATTAAAGGTTAATGTATGATACTGGATTTTGACTTTTGGAGTTCCGTACATTCAATACACTTTTACCCAAATAGAACGGGCACTCTTTTTTTACTCCCTCAAATTCAAATCTATTTGTGTATTGAGGGTGATTAGATTTATACCAACGAATAGGTTGGAATACCCCTACAATGATACCATCCACAATAGCAAACACAAGATTTGCCAACTCTGCTCGTTTGATATTCAAACGCCAATAATGTCTAACGCAATCATAGATATCTGTTCTTTCTTTACTCTTATATGTCTTTGAAATATTTAGGCATAAGATATGATCTTCAGGTCTAACATCTATATATTGTTTTTCTGCCGGTTGACGTTCCAATTTGCTCATAAGTTATGATTTTTTAGTAGATGTGCAAACAAGATTTTTGAGGGTTGATTTAGGGGACAACAAAAACAACTCTTGACAACTTTATTCTGTAAACCGTTTTATTGTGACGACAACAGGGACAACTTTCGACAACTTTCAGTTGTCTTTCTGTGTGCGAGGAAGGCGTATAAAATACGCCCTGTTGTCTTAGTTGTCGTCATATTAAACGATGAGTTTGAAACTATAAAAGTTGTCTTTTGTTGTCGTTGTTGTCGTTTTAATTTTCTTGCCTACTCCCATTATTTTTCTCTTCTTCTGCCGTTGAGAGCAGGCCGCAGGCGGCAAAAATATCCTGACCGCGCGAGGCACGCACCGTGGTGAAGAGCCCGTGATTTGTCAGGTAGTCGCGCAGCGCAATCATCTCCTCGTCGCTCACGCCTTTGAGCGGCGTGTCGGGAATGTCGTGGAAGCGAATGAGGTTGATGCGGCAATCCAGCCCGTCTAAAAGGCGGATAAGGGCATCGGCATGGCGGCGGGTGTCGTTGATGCCCTTGAAAACGATGTATTCAAAGGAGAGCCTGCGCTGCGCCGCGCCTTCCGGACGATGTGCCCCCTTGCGGCAAAAGTCGTATTGCTTCAAAAGCGCTGCGATGTCAGCGATGCCAAACGCCTTTTCGGCGGGCATAAGTGCAGCGCGGTCGGAAGGTATGGGGTGATGCAGGCTGATGGCGAGGTGGCAGCGGCTCTCGTCGAGGAAACGGATTAAGCCTTTTGCCAGCCCCACGGTAGAAACGGTGATGCGCTTCGGACTCCAAGCGTAGCCCCACGGAGCAGTGAGTGCCTCCGTGGCACGCAGCACGTTGTCCAGATTATCCATCGGCTCGCCCTGTCCCATAAAGACGATGTTCGTCAGCGTGTCTCGCTCGGGCAGGGAATAGATTTGGTTGAGTATGTCGGCTGCCGATAGCGAGCGCACAAAGCCCTGCCGTCCCGTCATGCAAAACGCGCACCCCATCTTGCAGCCCACTTGCGAGCTGACACAAAGCGTGGCGCGGTCGCCGTCGGGAATGTAGACGGTTTCTACGAAATGCCCGTCGGAGGTGCGATACAGATACTTTGCCGTACCGTCGACAGACCGCTGGCATTTCACGGGTGCGCTGCACCCAATGGCGTATGCCTCCGACAACCTACGCCGCGCGTCGAGCGAAAGGTTGGTCATCTTGTCGATGCTGTCGACGTGCTTGCCGTATATCCAACCAGCAATCTGCTTGGCTGTGAATGCCGGCAAGCCTAAGCCTACGACAATCTCTTTCAGTTCCTCCGGCGACTGGCCGAGCAAAGATTTATTGTTCATAAATTATTTTTCTAAGGCTTTGATGTCCTTACATTCGGTAACAATAAGTGCCTGGAAGGCACTACGGAGCGAAGCGATGGTACGCAGTGCCCGAATAGGTGAGGCAAGAACGACGTGCCTGGAAGGCACTACAGAGCGAAGCGATGGTAACCGGGTACGCAGTGCCCGGAAAAGCGATGCGAGGACGATGTGCCTGGAAGGCACTACGCCACAGAATATGTTCCTTAACCATTTCCACAGGCGTACTGCCTTCCAGGCAGTACCATTGTAGTTGCCTCCTCCCGAGGACTGCGTCCCCGGTTATCGTCGCTACGCTCCGTACTGCCTTCCAGGCAGTTAATACCTTAATCACTTCAATACAACAGGCGTTTCTTAGAATTTCAGCACCACTGCGTTATTTGCAGGAATTTCCACAAAGGCAGCGCCGTCCTTGCGCAACTCCAAAGTCTGCATTTCGCCCGAGAGCAAATCGTGCGCGGAGCACATACCCTCGCGCAGTCCCATAAACGCGAAGGCATTTTCGGGAATGCGCACGCCAACATGCACGTCTTGGTCGGCAAAGTTGGCAACAATGAGCATCTTTTCTTTACCCGCGGCACGCAGGAAAGCGTACTGGCGGTCGGCGTTGTAGCCATTGTCGGCAACGTAGTTGGCATACTGCAGGTCGTAGAACGTACCCTCGCGGAGCGCGGCTTCGCTGTTGCAGAGTTTTACTATATTATTATAATATGCGTACAGGGCCTGCTGCTCGGGCGTGCACGTCAAGAGGTCGCCGTGGCAAAGACGGTCGAGCGTGTCTACGTGCCAATAATCGAAGATAGTGGTACGGCCGTCGCGCCCGCTGAATCCCTCGGCGTCCATACCGCGCTCGCCGAGTTCCTGACCGGCATAAATCATCAGCGGATTGGTGCCCATAAACGCCGACACCGCCAACGCGGGACGCGCCTTTTCGCCCGAGCCGGCAAAGAAGTCGGAGGCGATGCGCTGCTCGTCGTGGTTTTCGAGGAAATAAAGCATGTGCGTACGGATATCGTCTACGCATTGCCACTGTCCCGTGATGCACGAGGCGGAAGCCTCGCCGCGCACGACGGCGCGGAGCGTGTCGTAAAGCCCCACTTTGTCGTAGAGATAGTCAAAGCCGCTTTGCAGATAGCGGCGGTATTCGGCGGGATTATACACCTCTGCCACGAAAATAAGTTTCGGATATTTTTCCTTCACCTTGGCAATGGCATACGCCCAAAACTCTGCGGGCACCATTTCCGCCATGTCGCAGCGGAAGCCGTCCACGCCCTTCTTCGCCCAAAAGAGCAAAATGGCCGTCATCTTGTCCCACGTGTCGGGCACCGGGTCGAAGTGCGGAGTGCCGCCGGCGTAGAAGTCCACGCCATAGTTCAACTTAACCGTTTCGTACCAATCGTTGCGTCCGGGACGGGGCGAGAAGCAATTGTTGCCCGTCACCTTTGCCGGATATTCGCGATAAGGCACATTGGCGGCGCGGTCCTCCTCAAAGTTCTCCGTGCTGAACATCTGCCCGGGCAGGTAGTAGAAATTGTTTTGCGGCGAAAAGCCTTTTGCCATGTCGTCGTTCTCGCCGAGGTCCTTCACGCGGGCAGGCTTGGCATCGGAATGGTAAGAGCGTGCCACGTGGTTGGGCACGAAGTCTATCAGCATTTTAAGCCCCGCCTTGTGCGTGCGGCGCACGAGTGCCTCAAACTCTTTCATGCGCTTGTCGGGCGCGGAGGCGAGGTCGGGGCAGATGTCGTGGTAGTCTTTGATGGCATAAGGCGAACCGGCTTTGCCTTTCACCACTGCGGGGTGGTCTTTGGCGATGCCGTAGGCCGTGTAGTCGGTCTGCGTGGCGTGTTCCAACACACCCGTGTACCAGATATGCGTAAACCCGAAATCCTTGATGCGTTTCAGCGCTTCGGGCGTAAAGTCATTGAGTTTGCCGCAACCATTCTCGTGAATGTCGCCGCTGGGAATGTTATTGGCCACCGTGTTGCCGTAAAGACGCGGCAGCACTTGGTATATCGTTATTTTTTCAGTCATTAATTTATATTATATAAGGTATCACGCCCCTACTCCCCTTTCCTCTTGTATACAACAAGCAGGGGCGTATAGCATCGGCCCGACAACGCCGAGCGTATCCTATACGTCCCTACTCAATATATAATTATTCGTTCACGCCGCGTGCACTTACGGCCTCGTTGCCTTTGCAGATTTTGGCAATAAGTCCCTGCAAAGTCTTGCCCGGACCGCATTCCACAAATTCTGTTGCGCCGTCGGCCACCATGTTTGCCACTTCCTTCGTCCAAAGCACGGAAGCCGTGAGCTGCTTGATGAGGTTGGCCTTTATTTCTTCGGGTTCGGTGTGCGGCAGAGCGTCCACGTTCTGATATACGGGGCAAACGGGCGTCTTAAACTCCGTCTGGTTGATGGCCTCTTCGAGTTCCTCCTGTGCAGGCAGCATCAGGGGAGAATGGAACGCGCCGCCCACGGGCAGCACAAGGGCACGCTTTGCGCCGGCCTCTTTCAACTTGGCGCAAGCAGCGTCGATGGCATCCTTCGCACCAGAGATGACGAGCTGACCCGGGCAGTTGTAGTTAGCGGGTACTACCACGCCCGTCTCTTCACTCACTGCAGCGCAGATTTCCTCAATCTTCTCGTCGGGCAGAGCGATAACGGCCGCCATGCCGCCGGGGTTCTGCTCGCAAGCCTTCTGCATGGCAAGTGCACGCTTCGACACGAGGCGCAGACCGTCCTCGAAACTCAGACAGCCGGCGGCGGTGAGCGCGGAGAGTTCGCCGAGCGAATGACCTGCCACCATGTCGGGCTTGAAAGCGTCGCCGAGGCAGAATGCGCTCACCACGCTATGCAGGAACATAGCAGGCTGCGTCACCTTCGTCTGCTTCAACTCCTCGTCCGTACCCTCGAACATGATGTCCGTGATGCGGAAACCGAGGATTTCGTTTGCCTTTTCAAAATACTGCTTGGCTATCGGATGCTTTTCGTACAAGTCTTTTCCCATGCCCACGAACTGTGCGCCTTGTCCGGGAAATACAAATGCGTTCATAAAAGAGAAGAATTTGATTTTTAGGTAAATAAAACTAATTTGCTAAAGCGTTTGCCCCTCGCGCCCGCCCATAATGCAACGCACGCGTAAGGCCCTCTCTGCTTTCACACTGCAAAAATACTTATTTTTTCGGTAACTTTCTTATAAGCCCGTGCAAAACAAGCGCTATTTCCTACTTTTGGCGTATTCCCTGCGGCAATTCAGCCCGCTCCCCGTACCTAATGCCGCGCAGATACCGTCTGCTTCGCATTTGCTTGGAGCAATTTCTTCCTTTCTCCTTAAAAGTTTTTCCTTTCTCCTTGATATTTTTCATTATCTGCGCAGAAATTTTTTGTTACAAACTTTGTAATACATATTACAAACTTACTAACACATGTTATAAACTTTGTAATACATGTTACAAAGTTTGTAACAAACTTTTTCTTATAGGATAGTGAAAACTATCAAGGAGAAAGAAAAAAATATCTCCGAGAAAATAAAA